>NZ_CP036348.1:2776386-3084873 GCF_007753095.1 Rosistilla carotiformis | reverse complement strand
TTTCGCTGATAAATCGGACCGAGCCGTCACAACGAGTGATGTTAACGCCACCAGGATGCAAGCTGGTATAGGCGCTCCGCGTATTCAGCGGATCCGACGCGCCCGAGATGTCATCGAGATCACCGGCATAGGGAGCATTCGGCGGCCAAGCGGCGCGACCATGGGCCTGGACGTTGCCCCCGGTCTTGCTGCGTCCTGCCCAAATGCCTCCCACGCTACGAAACGGCTGCTCTCCTAGAAACCGCTCGCCGTACAAAAGCGTATTGGAAAGTCCATCGGTGATGTTGGCCAAGCGGCACGCTTGGGTATAACCGCTGTCGTTATAAGGCACCCAAAAAACACCCTGGCTTGGCAAGTAGTTTGCTTTGCCATAATCGTTGAACGCGAAATTCAGATCGGGGCCTGGGTCCGATGGACAGATAAACCCATCGATCCGTGTGGCCAGCAAAGGCTGGACACTCACGTTGGGAATCGCATCCCCTTGAGGATTCAACGCTTCGTGCAATGCCGATTGCTCGATAAATGGCATCAACAAAACGTTTGCTCCCCAGTTCGTCGTTCTGCCGTTTTGCCAGACTTCCAGCGGGGGAATCACCTTGAACGTATCGGCATAGTTATGAACCGCCAGGCCGAGTTGCTTGAGATTGTTTGTGCATTGCATCCGTCGGGCTGCTTCGCGCGCTGCTTGAACCGCAGGCAGCAGCAGGCCAACCAAAATCCCGATGATCGCAATCACAACCAACAACTCAACCAATGTAAAGCCCATCGTGCGGATCGACGTCACGGGACGAATCCCCCTGCGACGCAGTCTTTGATTCGGGAAACAGGTTTGGTGGAGCATCGCGATAGTCCTCAGAAATTTTAAACGGGATCGAATGGATAAAGGAGGAACGCACAACGGTGTTGCGGCATCGTGGTTCAGCGCACGTCCATATCCTAGACGCCCGCTGCGCGCAGGTTCAATTCAGTTTTGCGAACAACTTATTCGTTTTTGCGTCAACGTCTGTTTACCAGCCCCGTCCTCTCCCGTTAGTTTAGATGCGAGTATTTCGGGCAATTCGAGATGCTTCGTCCCTTTCTCACGCTGCGTCCTCCCGAGGTGCTACCCGCTATGCAACCGACACCACGCGTTGCCTTGTTTGTCGAAACGTCGCGGGCCTACGGCCGAGGCGTGCTGAAGGGAATCTGGCAACATGTTCAAGCGCATGACCGCTGGTCGATTCTGTTCCGCCCCCGCGGATTGGAAGAACCGACACCCGCCTGGATGGCTTCCTGGCAAGGCGATGGAATCATTGCGCATGTAACCAGCCTACGAACGGCAGCGGTGCTGAAACGGTCGGCGGCCCCCTGCGTCGACGTCCTTGGCGATATACACAACACAGGATTCCCAGTGGTGAAGACCGATTGCCTGCGAATCGCCGAATTGGCGTTTGGGCATCTGGCTGGTTTGGGCCTGAAAAACATCGGCATCTGCGGTATGCGACGCGGCCATCGCCCGCGTCTCGACGAGCGTTGTGATGCGTTTCAATCGCTGGCCGAAGAGGCGGGGTACGACGTCAACATTTTTCAGCCACGCGGCGGCGGTCAGTACGGTCCGTCTTGGGCAAAAGAACAAAAGCAGTTGGTCGATTGGGTTCGCAGTTTGCCAAAGCCCATCGGGATCTTCGCTTGCAACGACATCCGGGGTCGAGAGACGCTCGATGCCTGCGCTACCGCGGATATTCCGGTTCCCGAACGTGTCGCCGTGATCGGCGTTGGCAACGATGAATTGCTGTGCGAATTAAGCGACCAACGGCTCACCAGCGTGGACGTCAATCCGATCCGCGTCGGCTACCAAGCCGCCGATCTGCTAAGTCGAATGATGCAGGGGCAAAACGTTCCAGCGAAGTTCAACGTCTCGCCACGACGCGTTGTCGAAAGGCAATCGACTGACATGCTGGCGGTGGAGGATCCGGAGGTTGCCGATGCGGTGAAATACATTCGCCTGCATGCTTGCGATGCAATCGACGTCAACGATGTCGTGCAGGAAGTCGCCGTGGGCAGGCGTGTGCTGGAGCGTCGGTTCCGCGACTTGCTAGGACGGTCGCTCAAATCCGAAATCGTGCGCGTCCGGCTGGCGCGCGCTCGAGAACTGCTGATCGAAACATCGCTCTCCGCAACTACGATCTCCTACCGATGCGGCTTCAGTAGTCCCGCGTATTTCATGGATCACTTCCACAAGAAAGTCGGAGTGACCACCAAAGAGTTCCGCGAGTCAGCGCGGCGTGAAGACGACCCGCCCGCGACGGAAGACTCACAATAGAAGTTCGCACGCTCAAACGCCATCATTTTTCGCAGAACTGCTCGGGGCGGAATCCCATTCGCTACACGGCAGTGCGCGTTCGAACTATTTCTCCATTCTCGGACGTTGCATCTTGTGCCATGACCATAGCGATAGAGACAGCCAACAAAAAGTAGCGGCGCCCACATAGCGGTACATCGCAAACCGTCCACGATCGCCACCAGGATTCGCAGGCATGAACAGCTCAGAAACAATCAGTGATGCGGTTCCCAATACCGTACAGATCGAAAACACAATGAACAGGACACGATAGTTCGGTGGTGTCGTGTCAAGGAACGATTTCATGGCCGCCTCACGCATTGGATGCTTGTTTTTCAAAAGGATACCGTACTAGCGCACCGGATAGAGCGAAAGGTTCTTTGACTCGCAAGTACACGGTAACAAGATATGCGACACGGCATGGTTACCGGCCTTCACTTCATTCCAATCTGTTCAATAATTCTTGCAGTGTGGACGACTTTCAAATCGTCCACGCCGAGATCGTCAGCAATAGTCGGCAGAATTTGGCAATTATTATATTTTGGGAATGGAGGTGCAATAGTTTGGTCACAACAAGAACGCCCCAATGCCTCAAGCGAGCAGAACAATGTTTCGAGAGTAGGTCAGGCGGATCGATGCGCAACGGAACCTTAATGAAGTCAAGCATCGGTGTTGACATCGCGGCGAACACAAGCTGTGTGGAAGAACGGCGAAATCGACGACCATTGCGATCGCTCGCGGAACGGAACAGTAAACGAACCGTGAAGAGGCGCGTTTTTTTTCGACGCGTCGTTAAACGGCGAAGGCCGAGTAGGACGCCCGCGAGTAGCTAATCAAAGCATCTCCACAGGTGTCTGTATTGCCACCGCTTTAGCATGCCAATCAAACCGGTTCTCGTGTCGACGCGACGCGTGACGTTGGATAATTAGGTTATCGAAGGAAGGAACCTAGCCGAAGAAACCAGGTGAACGTCGGACAAGTCGACAGGAATGGAACTGGCGTACAATCGAATTGAAGGATTTGAAAAAGCTCTTTCGACCTTCCGTCAATCCGATCAAATTGACTTCGCGAATCCCGTCTACGAAACTTAGGTGCCACCGTGGAATGAAAAACGTTCTGCGGCCCCGACAGGAGCCAGCGCCATCTGTAATCCCTTCGGGACTTGATCCTCGCGACGGGTACTCGCATTCGGGAGGTGCGCCGCTGCGCGACGACCTCCGGCTACCATCTTGGATCCCTTCGGGATCGGTGTTTCCCAAACGGTTGGCATGCCGCGTCAATGAGATCTGTTCCCGCTGGGATCTTAGAAGGTAGGCGGTGGTTTGAGCGGAGCGAATACCACCGGAACCGGAAACGCAATCGATTGCCGCCCCCGAACTGGGGCGCCGATCTGTCCACAATCCGCTCGAAAACGTCGCTGCACGTCGATGCGATCCAATCTCTGACGAACCGTGGAAGGTAGCCACCGTTTCGTTGAACCGTGGTGCCCAACGGGCCGCGCGTCGCACGGTTCCAACGCGCGGCCCGTTGGGCACCACGGTTAAACGAAGGGCTCCGGTCGGGCTGCGTTGCACAAACATCGCATCGCGGAACTCGGCACGCGTTTCGGAGGAGTGCGTTGAGTGGGACCGGAAGTCTTGACGACTTCCGCTACGGTTTGGCCGGAGAGATGCTCAAGATGTTGGAAAATGCGACTTCTGGCAATTTAGGCAAACCCGTGGGCAACTGAGGGCTTCTGGGAAAACAGGCAAGTGAGGTGCGTGGAAGGTCGAGCTAACAACTAGACGGCGTCCGATCGTAGGGAACGTCGCGATTGAATCAATTTAGCTAGCATTCCATGGCGAATCCCATAGCAGACCACCGGCGTCCCAACTATCGGTCGAATTGCGCAGTGAAGGCTGCCGACGCCGCGGACTATCGCCGTGGGAGCGCTACTTCGTTTGCGACAGTGGTGATGCATTTGCTGCTGATGCTGACGCTCGCGGTGCTGGCTGGCTGCGCTAGCAAAGGGCCGATGCCTACTTTTGCGGCCAGTTCGCTGCCGCCGATGTCCGAGAGTGGCGAAACGATTGCACCGGAGCGTTGGTGGACGACGTTCGATGATGACGGCTTGGACCGCGAAGTCAATTTGGCCCTGGGCCAGAACTTTGATCTCGCCGTCGCACTCAGCCGCCTGCGAGCCGCTCAAGCGGTGACGCGGATCGCAGCGTCGGATTGGTGTTGGGACGTGAATGGATTCTCCGAGTCTTCGCGTACCTTTGGGCCGGGGCGCGATAGTTCTCAGATGACCTGGGGCCTGGATGCGAGTTACCAAGTCGATTTGTGGGGACAGATTCGTTCGCGTGTCGACGCCGAACGTTTCCGAACCTCAGCAACTCGGTCGGACTATCAAGCCGTTGCCCTATCGCTCTCTGCGGAAGTCGCTCGCACTTGGTACTCGCTGATCGAGTCCTACGCTCAGCTGAAACTTCTGGATGAACAGGTTGAGACAAACCGGGAGGGGCTGAAGGCGGTCGAGTTGCGGTATGCGGAAGTCGGCGAAGGGGGCCCCAATGTGTTGCGTCAGCAGCAGTTGGTGCAAGCGACGTTGGAGCAGATGGTTGTCGTGCGGGCGGGTATCGAAGTGCTCGAACACCAACTGGCCGTGCTCACTGGACAACCTCCACAAATCGCCCGGTACGAACCCGGCGACACATTGCCCGAACTTCCTCCGATGCCATTCGCCGGATTGCCAGCCGACCTGCTGAATCGCCGACCCGATGTCCGCGCCGCCTACTTTGCCCTGGCCGCAGCCGACCGAGATGTGGCAGCTGCCGTCAGCGATCAATACCCGCGGCTGAACCTGGGAGCTTCGATTGTCAATTCGGCCCAAAATCCCGAAACGCTATTCAGAGATTGGTTCCTTTCGCTCGGCGGGCAGTTGATCGGTCCGATCATCGATGGCGGACAACGACGTGCCGAAGTCGCCAGAACGCGGGCTGTCGTGTGGCAGCGGTTCAGCGAATATCGTCAAACGACCCTGATCGCGCTGCAGGAAGTGGAAGATGCATTGGCGTTGGAGCGTCGGCAAATCGAGCGAATCCAATTGCTGGAAGCTCAGTTCAAGAGTGCGGAACTCGCCTCTCAACAGCTGCTGCAGTACTTTATTACCGGTAATACCAGTTACTTGGACGTTCTCAGCACGGTTCAGTCGCGTCAAAGCTTGCAACGTTCGATCCTGTCTGCCAGATTGGATCTTATCCAGATCCGAATCGGTTTGTATTTGGCTCTGGCGGGCGCCTTCGACACGCGTCCGATTGAAAACAATGGGTTGCTCTTGGACGCCCCGCAATTAACCTCAGAGAGAGATAGCGACGCGGGCGAATTGTTGCCCCCTCCTGCCGGGATGCCAGTTGACGTATCTCCCGCCCCAACAGAATTGCCTTCGCCAGCAGCCGGAAGTGGCACGGTGAAGCCCGCCAAAGAATTCGATTTAAATGAGTGACGCTGGCCATTCCAGACCACGCCGTAGCTGGATCAGTCTCCTTGCCAATATGTTTCTGTGCCTCGCGATCCTCGCGGGCTCTGCGGCAGGGGTGTGGTGGATTTACCAGACCGAACCCGAAGCAAAGCAGATCAACGCCAAACGCAAGTCGGCGGCGCTGGTGGAAACGATCGTTGTGGAGCGTGCCACCTATTCGCCCAACCTGGTGGTTTTAGGAACCGTACGTCCGGCTCAAGACATCGTACTCAGTCCTCGAATTCGCGGCCAAGTGCTTGAACTTGCCCCCTCCTTCGCTCCCGGAGGCATGGTTCGCAAAGGCGACCTGCTGATGCAGATCGATCCGGCCGACTTTGAGAACACCGTTTCGATTCGCAAAAGTGAATTGGAACAGGTGGAAGCGGATTGGGAAATCGAGTCCGGACGCAAGAAACTGGCCAAGCAAGAGCTAGACCTCTTGGGAGATTCGATTGGCAAGGTCAACGCCGCCCTTGTGTTGCGAGAACCCCAATCGGCGTCGCTGCTATCGAGGTTGAGCGCCGCCAAGGCGGCTGTCGAACGCGCTATCTTGGATTTGGATCGCACCGAGATCTTCGCCCCCTTCGACGCTCAGATTCTCGACCGATCCGTCAACGTTGGTTCCCAGGTGGAACCGGGGGATGAACTGGGACAGCTGGTTGGTATCGATCAGTATTGGGTGATGGCAGCGGTCCCGATTCGAAATCTGCGTTGGGTGCGGTTCTCATCCGATGAACGACACGGTTCCGAAGCCACTTTGCACAATCCCGATGCTTGGGGACACGAGGTGCAGCGCGTGGGGCGCGTCGAGCGGATGATCGGTTCGCTGGACGAAGAAACTCGGCTGGCCCGTGTCTTGGTCGTTGTCGAAGATCCATTGGGGCTGGAGTCCGATGTGCCGCCGTTGATTCTCGATTCGCTGCTGAAAGTAGAAATTGCTGGCAAAGAGATCGACGATGTTGTACGTCTGCACCGTGAATATGTGCACGATGGCGATACGGTCTGGGTGATGAAGGAGGGGGAACTGGAGATCCGCGATACGGTGATCGAGTTCCGCGATCCCGAATATGCCTACATCAGCAGCGGTTTGGAAGACGGAGATGAAGTTGTGACCACGACGCTCGCGACGGTCGCCAACGGCGTGAAGCTTCGAAAAGTCGACGCGCCCGCAAAAGCGGAAGACGCAGAAACTGTCGACGTAGAATCCGAAACCGCCACCGAATCCGACGACAACGAGTCCGCGGAGGCGAGCGAGTGAGCCAGCCTGCCGACGAGATCGAATCGAACGACGACCAAGCGATCGTTGCGGAGACCTCGGAAACGAGCGGTCCGATCGCGTGGATGGCTCGCAATTCGATCGCCGCCAATCTGCTGATGTTCATCCTGTTGGGAGGTGGCATCTGGTCGGCGATTTCGATGCAAAAAGAAGTCTTCCCGCCATCGCAGCTGGATATCGTGGAGATCGAAGTCGGGTACCCCGGCGCGTCGCCGGCGGAAGTCGAGCAGGGAATCTTGCGTCCCATCGAAGGGGCGGTCCGCGGCGTCGATGGGATCCAACGGATCGACAGCGAAGCCCGCGAGGGGCGCGGCACGGTCTTGATCGAACTGGTCGCCGGGCAGAACCGGATGAAGGCGTTCCAGGATATCGACCAAGCGGTCAGCCGGATCCGCACCTTCCCCGACCAGATCGAACAACCCGAGGTCCGACTTCAAACCGACCAACGCGAAGTCATGCAGGTGTCGATCTACGGAGCGATCGACGTCTGGGCACTCCGCAAACTCGCCGAACAGCTGCGCGACACACTGCTGTCGACCGAAGAAATTACGCAAGTCGAACTGCGACGCGTCCCGCAATATGTGACGCACATCGAAATCCCTCGCCAACAGCTTCGCGAATACGGACTCACCCTGCCCGAAGTGGCCGAGATCATCCGCACGTCCAGCCAGGATGTGGCCGCCGGTTCGGTTCAAACCGGCGCCGGGGAAATCCTGTTGCGCGTGAAAGCTCGCAAGCAATGGGCCGACGAATTCGCCAACATCGAAATCGTCTCCGGCCGCTCCGGCCCTTCGGTCACGCTGGGCGATCTGGCGGTGATTCGCGATGGCTTCGAAGAGGTGGGCTTCCACTCGCAGTTCAGCCAAACGCCCTCGGTGGAACTCGACATTTTCCGCGTCGGCTCGCAGTCACCCATCGACATCGCCAACGTGGTCGAAACGACCATGAACGAATTCGAAAGCGTGCTGCCGCCGGGCGTGCAGTGGCGGATCGACCGCAACAATGCGGAAGAGTTTCGTCGTCGCTTGGAACTGGTGACCGAAAACGCGATGCAGGCGGTGGTCATCGTGCTGGTGATCCTGGCATTGTTCCTGGAGTTCCGATTGGCGTTCTGGGTCATGATGGGGATGGTCGTCTCGTTTATCGGCGGCCTGCTGTTCCTGCCTCTGGCCGGCATCAGCATCAACATGATCTCGCTGTTTGGATTTTTGGTGGTGCTGGGCATCGTCGTCGATGACGCGGTGGTCGTCGGCGAAAACGTCTACGAAGAACGGCAGACGTCCCGCAGTCTCGAACGCGCCGCGATTCACGGAACACGAGAAGTCGCCGCGCCGGTGGTCTTCAGCATCTTGACCAACATCGTCGCGTTTGTGCCACTGATGTTCATTCCCGGCGAGACTGGAAAGTTTTGGAGCCCGTTGCCGGTGGTGGTCATCATCGTCCTGGCACTGTCGCTTGTCGAATCGCTTTTCATCCTCCCCGCTCACTTGGCCCACACGCCCAAGGTGCGACGCAAAATATGGTTGACGCAGTTCCTGCATCGCGGGCAACAAGCCTTTGGTCGCAACTTCAACCGCGTGGTCGAGATCCTTTACGGGCCGGTGCTGCGACTGTGCCTGCGTTTCCGCTACGTCACCGCTTGCATCGCGGTGGCTTTGTTTGTGTTGGTCGGCGGCTACGCAACGAGTGCGCACATGGGAATGATCCTGATGCCTGAGGTCTCCGCCGACGAGATCGAAGCGGGAGTGCGGATGCCGGTGGGAACGACGCAGGATCAATCGGCCGAGATCGCACGCGTGGTCACCGAAGCCAGCTTGCGAATGTTCGAAGAACACAATTTGTATGAAGTGGCCGAAGGAATCAAAACGAACGTTCGCGGCCAAGACTTTATCGACGTTGAAATCGTGATGTTGCCTCCCGACCAACGCGACATGACCGCCAACGAAGTCATCGAATTGTGGCGTGATTCGATCGGCGATCTGCCGGGGGTCGACCAGGTCACCTTCGAAGCCGAACGCGGCCCCGGCGGCCATCGACGGGACATCAGTATCGCGCTCAGTCACACCGATATCGAGGTGCTCGAGAAAGCTTCCGAAGCGTTTGTGAGCCGAGTCGAACAGTATTCGTACGTTCGCGATGTCAACCACAACTACAACCGCGGCAAAGCCCAATACGACTTCCACCTGCGTCCCGAAGGGCGAGCTCTGGGGCTGACCGATGAATCGCTGGGGGAACAGCTACGCGGTGCATTCTTCGGTTCGCTGGCCCTGCGGTTGCTGCGAGGTACCAACGAGGTGGAGGTGCGAGTCAAATTGCCGGAAGAGCAACGCGAAGACCTTCACCATCTGGAAGACCTTGTGATCCGCACTCCCAGCGGCGCCGAGGTGCCGCTGCTGGATGTTGCCGAGCTGAAGAAGGATGTTTCCTTTTCACGCATCAATCGACGCGATGGCCGCCGCGCGATCAGTGTTAGCATGGACGTCGAACCAAAGCGTGCGATCACCCAAGTGATCACCGCGATCCAATCCGAAGCCCTTCCCGAACTGCGCCGCGATTACCCGGGCATCACGTGGAGTTTCGAAGGGAGCGATGCCGAGATGCGTCGCGCGACATCGACTCTGTGGGGCTACTTTGGCCTCGCCCTGGCCGTGATCTATTCGCTGTTGGCGATTGCGTTCCGCGACTACGTCCAACCGCTGATCGTACTCGTTGCGATTCCGTTCGGAATCGTCGGCGCGGTCCTGGGACACATTTGGTTAGGCTACGACATCTCGCTCGTCAGCCTGATGGGGGTGATCGCGCTGTCGGGCGTCGTGATCAACGATTCGCTGATCATGGTCGACTACGCCAACCGCCGCCGCAAGCAGGACTGCACCGCGTTCGAAGCGATCTCGCAAGCGGGCCTGCGTCGCTTCCGGCCGATCCTCTTGACCACTCTGACCACCTTCGGCGGCCTGTTGCCATTGATCTTCGAGAAATCACTGCAAGCTCAATACATCGTCCCGATGGCGATCTCGCTCGGCTTTGGCATCCTCTTCTCGACGGCGATCGTCCTGGTCCTGATCCCCTGTCTGTACCTGATCCTCGAAGACATCGTCGCGCTCTTCAAATCCCAACCGCAAGCGTGAGAACGCTCGCGATTGCGAAGTGAGGTGCGAGCGTGACACTTGCTGAAACGCAAACCGCTATTTCCGCTGCTTGCTACGTGGCCCCCAGGTCTTAGGGGCGTCGAGCATCAGCGGTTTTTGGAACACCGTCAGCTTGCCGCTTCACAGACAAAAAACTGCCCCGCACTGCCACTTCACCATCGCATAGGCGGCTTTGGCGGCATACCTGACGTAGCGGATCGAAGCACCGATTTGCTGGTCTAGCGGGCAAGCGTCCGGTATACTTGGATCATGAATCCGCAAATGACTCCAGAAATCCGCACGGCTCTCGAAAAACATCCGGTGGGGCCTGTACGCATCGACGGCGATACCGGCGGCGTCCCTGTCTACCTGGTTCGGTTGGATGATATCGCCAACTTACAGGCGCTGGTTGATCGTCGGGTCGGCGAGGCTCTAAGCGAGGCCGATGAAGACATCGCCGCAGGTCGGATTGTTGAATGGAATCCCGATGCGATGAAACGCCTCGGTCGCGAACGTTTCTCTGGCTCTGAGCAAGGCTGATGCCGAGGATTCGGCTCACCGCCTCCGCTCAAGACGACCTTGCGGAGATCTGGCACTACGTTGCCGTTGAGCAGCAAAGCCCGGTCAATGCAGATTCCTTAGCGGATGCCTTTGATGAACGTTTCCAATTGCTCGCTGCGCACCCACAAACCGGTGAATCCGTTGAGCATTTGCGACCGGGTACGAGACGTTCAATCGTCAAAAAACGCTTCCTTGTCTTTTATCAAGCTGAGGCGGAGGGCGTCTTAATTCTCCGTGTTCTCCACGGTGCTCGTCTAATCCGACCGGACGATCTTGAGTAACTCCTGGTGGCGTTCCATCCATTCGTCGACGATTTCTAAGGCAGTCGTTCGAAACTGCTCAATGCGGGCAGGTCGCTGCTCCCAGCGGAAGACATCGTCAAACGGCTGGAAGCGAGACGTTGTCCTACTCTGCCGGATGAGACGTGTTCGCATAGCTTGGGCGATGGAAAACCCTACTGCCAATCTTTCAAGGACTATCAATTGGCAGACTCAGGATTCCTGAGTCTTGAAAATTGGATTGATCGCGTGCCAGTCGGCTTAAGTCTTTAGCCGACGACTTTGCTGATATCGATCAGATGAAGTTGTCGCCCTTCACCTTCGGCAGGCGTATCGATACAGACCAGTTTGCCATCGCGCGACAGTCGCGGATGCGTGTCGACTCGCCACTCGCCCTTGTAGATCGGGGGGAGATGGAAATTGCCTAGATCGATCCGTCGCCGCGTCGCGATTTCGAACAGATGGGGCGTCTGCATACGCGACTTCCCCTTGGGATAGGTGTCGTTGAGGATCCATTTGTTGCCAGGCAGATAGCTGAGGTGCCCGCCGCCATCCAGGACGCCGCGGCCAACTTCGCGGACGTCGCCTCCGCCATCGACATCTTCAAACAGGAAGTTGGCCCAATTGTCGTTCCCATCGAAGTGCCGCGACTGGGCGAGGATGTGCGTGTTGTCTCGCCAGATGAAGTGAGACGTATACCCGTTACCGCAGACAATCCGCAGATCGCTTCCGTCGACGTTGGCGGTGATCATGCGTGTCAACCGAGAGCCATTGGGGTAACGCCAGCGGTGCAACGCGATGAATCGGGAACCATCGGGACTAAACAGCAGATGGTTGAAGTAGTGCTTGATGCCAAATTCCGGTTTCGGAATCGCGCCGGTCCGCGCGATGCTGGCGAGCGTAATGATCGTTTTCGCTTCGCCGGTGACGAGGTCGACTTGTTGGATACCCGAATCGTCGGGAGCCAAAACTTCGGCGTTCGGATCGGCAAGGCCCGCGTATCCGTATCCGGGCCGGACATCGTTGATGCGGCGGAAGTCGGCGGTCACAGCGGTTTTGCCGGTGGGGCTGACACTGTAGACCGGATAGGGAATCGTGCGGGTTTTCTTCGTGTGGACATCCATAATCCGCGACACGAAGCGGTCGCCGCTGCGATCGTTCCAGATGATCTCGGAGTCCGATCCAGGCAACCACTGCAGCATGCAGCCTTGCTGCCACGACCACGCTTTCGTTTCACCAAGTTCGATCCAGCGATCGCCGTCCGCCAGATCGACCATCCCGATTTGGATCGTGTCGTCGGCGGTTGGCGATCGGTGTTCGAAGTCGACCTGCATTCCCAACACGTACCGGTTGCTGGGATCGAACTGCAGTTTGTCGTAGTAGCCGAACCAGTGATGCTTGGGCCCGCGGGTGATTTTGCGAACCGGAAACTCGCTCTCCGACGCTGCCGCGGCAAGAGGCAACGCTCCTAGACCGAACAACGCAAGCGATGCTTGCTGAGCGAGAAATTGACGACGAGGGAGCGTTTGATTTGTCATGAGGAGGGGAACTCTTGGAGGGATCGAGGAAGGCTGGAGGGGGCGTTGAATCTCTTAGTCTAACCGGCACACCTTGACGTGAAAACAATTACGATGGAATGCCTCCGTCGAACAACGCCCAACCGGCGTCGCGTGGCGGTGGCGACGCCGAAGTCCTGTTTTCCAGAGGTTGAAATCCGTTGGAGCTAGGCGTTCGCCGGTGACAAAAAGACCGCCGCGCACCGGACGTCTTCGTTCGCAATTTTGCGACTGGTTGCCTGTTGGATTCGCCGACCTGCCCAAGACTTTTTACGGGACGAGCTGGTTTCCGTGTATTCCGCATCTAGGAATGTAAAGGTGCCAGGGAAATTGTCACGGGAACGAACGCGTCCTGAAATCGTGCCGATCCATGACAATGTTATGTTCGCCTCATACGATCTGCGATGGGAGCATCGAGCGTCCTGCATTCATCTGCGGAGCACACGAACTTCCGCCTCGTACCATCGCGAAATCCCCACGTGCAAACGCAGCCGATAGAAGGAATCGAAAAGACGGATAACGGCCGTATGGAAATGCGCGGCAAACGCGCCGTCGGCGCGTCAAACACCAGAATTTCGGGTTACCACCGCGTCTGAGATAGAGCGACAAACAAGACCGCTGGAAAGAAAGCACGCCAAGGGGCGATACGACGAATATCGGGGAAGCAAACTTGCCGATGCCAGCTTTTGTCGTGAGCGAACTTCGATGCCCAAAACGGTATCGAACAAGGAAACCGCTTTCGACCAATCCACGCGAACGCACAACATGGAATCGTTTTGAGCAACGATTGATAGAAAGAAAAACGAATCGGGCTGACAGGATTTGAACCTGCGACCTCTTGACCCCCAGTCAAGCGCGCTACCAACTGCGCTACAGCCCGTGTGGTCCATATCGTCGGCGGGAAGTCGCTTTTTGTCAAGCCGGGCTGGGCCCAGTCCGGCAGCGTTTTAGACGATCGCCAGCGAGCCGTTGGGATCGCAACGATTTTTCCCGCGATGCGTTATCGACGTCGATTAGGTTCCCGCGGTCCAAGGGTTTTCCCACTCGCCCCAGCCTTCCAGATAGTCTTTGTAGGCCTGACAATCCGCCGCCCGTTCCTCGATGAACTGCTTCGCCTTGGCAACCAATTCCTGCTCGCGGGTGACGTCGATCCGTCCGCTGATCACGTGATATCGCAGGAATACAAAATAGGTATCCAGCACGTCGCAACGACAATAATCGCTGATCGTTTGCAGTTCGCCCTTTTCGTAGAGCCCTTGGACCATGTTCCCTTCGACCATCATCTTGCCCGGCTTGCCGACTAAATTGGCGGCGAGATTCAGTCCGCCACGGAACCAAGTCGAACCGAAATTGGTCAACACTTCGTGCAGGTCGATGTGCGATTTCATGTTGTATCGATTGCGGTTCTGGTCGTAGGTCCGCGCCGACATATTGAACCACTCAGGCAATTGGATGCCGTGCCGGAAGGCGGCCAATTCCATCAAAGGGATGTCAAAGCCGCGACCATTGAACGTGACCCAGGTCGGTTGCTTGTAAGCCTGCCAGCCGCGCCAGAAGTGCTGGGTGATCACGTGAGGACGATGCAGCGGTTCGTCCAACGACACCAGATCCAACAGCTCCAGATCCGCCGACACCTTGGCGATCACCACGGCCACGGGAATTTGAAAAGTGTAAGGGATAAAATCCTTGCCACCCTCGTTGACCAGATCGCTGCGGAATTCCTCGATCGCCGCCCCCGCCTGCATCGTGTCGCTCTTGTAGCGGACCCGAGCGATCAGGTCCCCGTCGGCGACACTTTCTACATCAAAAACCAGATAACGGACGTCGGTGGCAGCTGGCATGGGGCTCAAATTCCTTGTTCGTCCGTCCGGCAGCCAAGCTCGCGGCCGGCGCCGGTTATTGTTTTTTCTGGATCAACGCCTCGGGCTCACGAAGCACAAAGTGGTGCCCGTGATCCGACGTCACGATCAAAGCCGTCTCTTCCCAAGCATCGTGACCATCGATCCAATCGACCGTCTTCTGAAACGCTTCTTCGCCGCTAAGAACCGCGCCAATCGAGCTGTCGATATTGTTGGCGTGGTTGGCCCAGTCGACGTCCCCCGCTTCGATCATCAACCAAAAACCCTGCTCGCTGGATTCCAGAACCTGCAGCGCCGCTTCAGTCATCTGGGCGAGGGTTGGATTTTCGTTGATATCGGCCGGTTCGTAAACCTCCGTTCCTTTGACATCTGCCGCTGGGTCGTAACGTCCATCGGCAGTGCGGAAAGGCAGATGCGCTTGATCGGTCCCGAAGAAACCGAGTAGGCGGCCGTTTTCAGCGATCGCGCGTCGAGCTGCCGCAGAAAGCAAACTTGCCCCGTTTTCTCCAGGAGTCCGCTGCGCGACAACGTAACGCCCCCCCTGGTCCAGGTCGCTGCGACGCAAATCTTCAAGATCGGCGTAGGTATTGCCAGGAGCAAAATTCTGCCCCTGCCCTGAATCTTGATCTTTATAGACACCCCAGCCGGCACCGATCACGACGTCGGCTCCCGACAACGGCATCCGATGGCTGCACGATGGCAGCCCCAGCAGATCTCGCGTTAAGTCCTGGTAGTCGTTCCGGCTGACATTGTTTGCGTACGCAGCGGCTGGCGTCGCGTGACTGATCGGAACACTGGTGACAATCCCCACACGGAAACCGTGTTCACGTTGCAACCACCGGCCAATCGGTTCGAGCTGTTTCCCATCGACCGACACGTTGATCGCCGCGTTGTACGTTTTGACACCACAGACCATCGACGTTGCCGACGAAGCCGAATCGGTCACACAATCGGGCTGCTGGCGATCTTTACCAATCAGATAGTCGCGCGACTTGGCCTTGTCCCAAGGCGCCTTGCCACCGCGCAACGGATCATACCCGCCAGCACTCCCCTCTTCGCCATTGATCACCAATTGCGCGGAGACGTCAAACGTCGCGTCACTGTGATGGGCGCTGGTGACACAATAGCCGTAATCGGCTACGGCCGTGCGATAATCGAGGAACTTCAACCCCGTGCCGCGTCCCGTTTCGTGCGTCAATCGCTGCTGCTTGTAGATCGCCGCAGCCTGCGTTGTTTCCCAATCCATGCCATCAAAAACCATCAAGATGATCTTCTTCTTCCCAGCTTCGACAGCCATTTTTTGCAGTCGATAGATGTCCGTCTGATCGAAGTATTCGGCCTCCGGTTGCAACGAACCGTTCGGCACCTGACCGTACAACTGGGTCAGCGCTTCGGCATTGCTGTAAACGCTTCCCTCGCTTCGCAACGACTGCATGTCGAGCCCGAAAGTGTAAATCGGAATCAAGCGATTGGAGTGGCTGGTCCAGGTGGAGTATTCGCTGGGATCGGTGCCCCAGTAGCCCCAAGTGGCGGAGCCCTTCGCCATGGCGTCGGCTTGCATTTGGCGAACGGGGTCAGCGGCCCCACAGAGGCCGAGTGAAAGAAACGAGAAGAGCGTCAAAGTAACCGATGCAGTGCGGCGATTCATAAACGGCGGGTCCGGTGCGGAAGTACGGAACGCTTCAGAATGGATGCGATCCGATGGCAAAGTCTCACAAACCGTTAACGATAATTCGCCCATGGCTGGACAACCAAGGGGGCAACTTGCGAATGCCTGGCGTTTTTCACCGACAAGTCAAATCTTAACAATTCCGACCGTCTCAATCGCCCCCTCGCGAACGCTCAGCAACGCCAAAGCGGTCCTTGCAGATGGAAACCGCGACAACGGTCTGGGGGACGAGCAGTCCGCCCAAGCACGGCGGACGTCCCTGAAGCGGGCGATGACAAGTCGGCCGCCGCGGGAGAAAAAAAGATCGAAGCAGGCGCATAAGCCGGGTTCTGTGCAACGCCGTAGCGTTGGACGATCATTTATCTAGGACGGAAATTGCTCACCGTCTCGAGCAACCTACCCGGAAGTCACAGCGATGCGAACCGCATCGCGCCGGCGTCTGTTTGCACCTCGCGGCACCAACCTACTCCGAACGGCTTCCTGTTTGGTCTTGCTCCGGGTGGGGTTTACCAAGCCGCCGAAGTCACCTTCGACGCTGGTGAGCTCTTACCTCACCGTTTCACCCTTACCACGCACCTCTCCACGAGGGAGAGGCCGTTCGGCGGTCTGTTCTCTGCTGCACTTTCCCTAATCTCACGACCGGTCGGCGTTACCGACCACCCTGTCCTGCGGAGCCCGGACTTTCCTCTTGCCCAAAAGCAAGCGATCGTCTTGCCCGCTTCGATCTAAGCCAGATGCGGATGCACCGATCGCATTGCCGCAAAGCCTTCGCGAGTCAGAGAGTAAGCTCCCTTGAACCGCTCTTTGACCAACAGCCCGCGTTCGGTCAGTCCCTTCAACGCGTTGCGGTACCTTTCCAGTTCCGGTCCGTAAAAGCACAGCATTTGGCCTGGGCTCATCAGAAACTCACGAAACGTTTTCAAGACACTCTGTTCCGACTTCGTAAAAGTTTGTTCTCGAACGACAGGCATGCAAATCTCCGTTGTGTAGTTGGCGATTGTTGAGACGTAAACACGCCCCACAAACGGTTGCTGAAAATCCTGACCTTCCCTAGTCAATCTAAAATACGAATGTTCGGCTGGAACTTAAATTGTAATCCTTAGTAGCGCCCGCCGCCGCCGCCACGATAACCACCGCCACCACCACGATCTTCGCGTGGGCGGGCTTCGTTCACGACCAAGGCACGGCCGTCGTAGTCCTGTTCATTGAGTCCATCGATTGCCGCCGCGGCTTCTTCGTCGCTGGACATTTCGACGAACCCAAACCCCTTGCTGCGTCCGGTCTCGCGATCGCTGATCACCTGCGCACTCGCGACGACACCAAACTGCCCAAACAACTGCTCCAAGTCGGAACTCGTCGCACCAAAGACCAAGTTCCCGCAGTACAGTTTCTTACCCACCAATCGTCTCCTCGGACGCGAACTCTTCGGCCAGTCGTCCAACATCCAGCGCTCGACGACCGAGCCCTTGGTTAGACAACCAACACAAATACAAAAAAACACCAGCGTTCATTGCACGATAAACACTGGCCACCGACGTTGGGATATGAAGCAGATTGACGATCGAAATTTGCTTTCATTAGCCAAGCATTTCACGACCCAACCGATCTCTAATATACCTCGTTTTGCGGCACTTGTACAGCCCCGAGCCCCGTCAATGACTCGATCCCAGGGCTGCGATGGCGGTCCGCGAAGCTGCTCCGATTGCGAGGTTCAGGGGGGCATCCAGAGTGCCTTGCGTCGTCAACCGCCTCCAGCGCCGCTGGTTTTGCCAAGGCGATGCGTCTTATCATAGGACTTAGCCAAACCGCGGGCAAAGGTTTGTCGATGGACGCCCTGGCGACCTCGGTTCCTCGACATCGATGCCGTTGCCCCTGCAGCGATGGCATCCGATTCCCCGAGCCAGCGATCTCCGCCGCGCGGCTTGGGGGGACGGCTGACGCAAGCACGCTTCGCGACGGGTTTGGCGACCTCCAATTTATGGCTTATTTTTTAAACTGCGGCACGTCACTTTCAGATTTTGCCGGATCTTCTTCATGCGTTCACACAGATCCCACTGGTACACCACTGCATGAAAATTGCGTTCAAAATGATGTTGGTCTCGCTGTCGGTGATCGCGACGGTGACCTGGATGCTGTCGTGGTTTCTGCTGCAGCAGCAGGAAGCGGTCTTCTTGGCGCGCGCCGAGGAAGTGGCCGGACGCTTCGCCGACCAAGCGACCGGCACGCTCGCGGCTCGTCCGGCGTCGGAACGTCATAAGATCTGCACCGAGATGTCCGGCATTGCGCCGGTTGCGATCGAGCTCCATTCGCGGTGGGTGTGGTTCGACGAACAGTCCCATCGCGGTGGTCCGCGGGTGGCCGTCGAGATTCAATCGCTTCGCCGCCAGCAACTGCAAAGTGTTCCGATCCGGGATGCCGAAGGTCAGTTGCAGCTGTTCAGCTACATTCCGGTCGAAACCGACCAACCGCGGCCAGGGGGGTTGGAGTTTGTGCAGACGATGGATCAATTAACCCAAGCCCGCCGCGATTCGATGCGTGCGATTTGGATACTCGCCGCCGCCGTGATGGTTTCTTCGACGCTGGCCGTCGGCGTCGCCAGCATCTATTTCCTCGCCAGTCCGCTGCAGCGGTTGACCAGCAAAGTGTCGAGGATCGCCGACGGCGATCTCTCGGGACCACTGCAGGGACACGCCCGCGATGAATTGGGAGAACTGGCCGATGGCATCAATGCGATGTGCGAACGGTTGACCGAAACGCAGGCCGCAGTCGACGCCGAGACGGCGGCCAAGGTCGCCGCGATCGAGCAACTGCGCCACGAAGACCGGCTGCGAACCGTCGGCCGATTGGCCTCGGGAATCGCACACGAACTGGGCACTCCATTAAACGTGATCCAAGGCCGCGCTCAATTGATCCAATCCACAACCGCCGATCCATCACAGATCGAAACCAGTGCCGGCGAGATCATCAAGGAATCCAAACGGATGACAACGATCATCCGCCAGCTGCTCGATTTTGCCCGTCGCGATACGCCTCGGCGGATCGTATGTCCCTTGAACCAGATCGCCGAACAGACAATCGTGCTGCTGAAGCCCCTTGCCCAACGCCGCGGCGTGAGCTTGGAATGCCTGGCCGACGACAACGTCTTGGGGCACGTCGACGCGAATCAGATCCAACAAGTGTTGACCAATTTGATTGTCAACGCGATCGATGCCAGCGACGACGGCGGGCGTGTGACCGTCCGCGTCGCGCGTCACGATGAGCGCGCGGTGATCGAAGTGAGCGACGCGGGGCATGGGATCGACAACGACGACATCCAGCAAGTGTTTGAGCCGTTCTATACAACCAAACCTGTCGGTGAAGGAACCGGACTGGGGCTGTCGATCGTCACCCGCATCGTTCAAGAGCATGGTGGGCGGATCGATGTCGAAAGCGAACCGGGCGTCCAAACAACGTTTCGGATCGAATTGCCCGTCGCCCCGACCGCCCCCACGACCTGAATCGGCCCCTTTCCTCGCATCCCACAAATCATCGGCCCCCATGTCTGAGAACTCTCCAACAAAACCGTTGCCACGTGTGCTGGTCGTCGACGATCAACAGAGCATGTGCGAATTGACCAAAGCGGCGATCGAACCGCTGGGCTTTGTCGTCGATTGGTTTACCGACCCGTTGGAAGCCTTCGCCACGTTCGAACGCAGCGAATTCGATGTCGTGCTGACCGATATGCAGATGAAAGGTCTCAACGGAATCGATCTCTGCCAACGCATCGTCAACAACCGCGGCGATGTTCCGGTGGTTGTGATGACGGCGTTTGGCAGCATGGAAACGGCGATCAGCGCGATCCGCGCCGGCGCCTACGACTTCGTCACCAAACCCCTGGATTTCGAACTGTTGGCGTTAACGTTGGGTCGCGCCGTCGAACGCCGCGACATGCAACAACAGATTCGTTTGCTCAGCCAGCAGGTCGCCGCGGCGCGACGCGGCAGCCTGGATCAGATCCTGGGCGAAAGTCCCGTGATGCTTCGCTTAGCCGATCAAGTGCGGCAGATCGCCGACTCCGAAGCTTCGGTGCTGATCACCGGCGAGAGCGGATCGGGAAAGGAGATGGCGGCCCAAGCGATCCACCGTTTGAGTCGCCGATCGCAACACGCGTTTGTCGCACTCAATTGCGCCGCGCTCCCCGAAACGCTGCTCGAAAGCGAATTGTTTGGACACGTCAAAGGCGCGTTCACCGATGCGTCGACCGATCGCCCCGGGCTCTTCTTCCAAGCCGATGGAGGCACGATCTTCCTGGACGAATTGGGAGAGATGCCGCTGTCGATGCAGGCGAAGTTATTGCGGGCGCTTGAACAGGGATCCGCGCGCCCCGTTGGCGGTGCTGCCGAACGCGCGTTTGATGTCCGGTTGCTGACCGCGACCAATCGGGATCTCGAAGCGATGGTCGAAGCGGGCACCTTCCGCGAGGATCTGTTCTATCGCATCAACGTCATCCAGATCGAAATGCCGCCGCTGCGCAGTCGCGGCACCGACGTGCTGATCCTGGCGCAACACTTCATCGACCAATTCGCTCAACAAGCCAACCGGCCGATCGGAGGACTCTCCGAAACTGCGGCGCAAAAGCTTGTCGATTACAACTGGCCCGGCAACGTTCGTGAACTCCGCAACGTGATTCAACGCGCCGTCGCACTGACCCGTTACGATCGCATCGCGCCCGAAGACCTGCCCGAAAAGATTCGCAGCCATCGCGGAAAACAAGTCTTGATCGGCGGCGAAGACCCGGCCGAACTATTGCCCATGGAAGCTGTCGAAGCCCGCTACATCCAACACGTCTTGGAAGCTGTCGACGGCAACAAGACGACCGCTGCGAAGATCCTTGGCTTCGACCGCAAAACGCTCTATCGCAAGCTCCGCGAAACACCTTAGCCAAGCGCTCCCCGTGCCGCGTCCAAGGGGACCGATGAGGAAGCGTTTGCCGCTTCGCCGACGCGGAAATCTTGGGCCCTCTGCGCCCCGTTCACGATCGGGGCATTCTGCCCCAGCGGGGCAGAATGCCCCGTGGCAAACGCGTTGCAACGCGTCGGAAATCGGGTCGAACGCGAAACATTCGAAATTCTTTTGGTGCTGAAAAACGCTTGTTTTTCCATGTTCAGTGCCACCGCTTGTCCACTCCGAGTCGGTGCCCAAACGATGGATTGGCACGATCGCTGCTTAAGCATCCCCTCAGCAGTTCGCATCGCTCAGGGAGTGGTGATCTCGAACCGCACCACGACAACGTGGAATTTCCGTTTGTCAAAACCACCACGAGTGGTTGAAATCTGGGAGCACAAGATATGAGACTTACAAAACTGAATAAACGCAAAGCCCCTTGGATCGTGGGCTTCGCGATCGCGGCGATGATCGGTTCGACAGCGGCCGTTCACCTGCAAGCCGAATCGAATCCGCCACGCGTTAGCGCCGCGGTGGCCAACGCCAATTCGTTGAGCGAAGCGTTCCGCGAAACGGCGCGCGTCGTCGCACCGTCGGTGGTCACGATCACCTCGGAGACCGAAGTCGCCGGCCCCACCGCACCGCGCCAGGGCCAACCGATGGACGATGAAATGATGAAACGTTTCTTCGGCGAAGGCACACCGTTTGGTGAGATGTTCAAGGGGCAACCCGAGATGCATCGATTCTTCAAACCTTCCGCGGAATCGACCACGCGAACCGGCATCGGATCGGGAGTGGTCATCGATGCGTCGGGTTTAATCCTGACCAACAACCACGTCGTCGCCGACGCCACCAACGTCATGGTCAAATTGGCGGACGGACGCGAATTTAAGGCTTCGGAAGTAAAGACCGATCCTAAAACGGATCTGGCGGTACTGAAGATCGATGGAGCCACCGACTTGGTTGCCGCCCGCATGGGAGACAGCGACCGGATGGAGATCGGCGATTGGGTGCTGGCCCTGGGACAACCCTTCGGTCTCGAAGGTACTGTCACCGCCGGCATCATCAGTGCCAAGAGTCGTGGGATTGGGATTACGGCGCGGGAAAATTTCCTGCAAACCGATGCGGCGATCAACCCTGGAAACAGTGGTGGGCCCTTGGTGAATCTGGCCGGTGAAGTGATCGGCATTAACACAGCGATCTCTTCGCGCAGCGGAGGCAACAATGGTGTCGGGTTCGCGATCCCCATCGATGAAGCGAAATGGGTCAGCGATCAATTGATCAAAGACGGAGTCGTCCGACGTGCGATGTTGGGTGTTGGGATTCAAAAGGTCAGCCACGATTTGGCTTCCACCTTCGGCGTGCAATCGAATCACGGCGTGTTGGTGACCGAAGTCGTGCCCGGTTCGCCAGCCGAGAAGGCGGGACTAAAGCAAGGCGATGTGATCCTATCGTTCAGTGGTCGCGAAGTTCACGATCCACGCGGTCTGCAGAACGTCGTTGAACAATCCGATCCCGGTGCGAAGCAATCGATCGAGATCATGCGTGACGGAAAGCCTTTGACGATCGAAGCGGTTTGCGAAGTCCAGCCCGAAGCGGGTCTGGCCCACAGCGGTCAAACCGCCGAAGTATCGAAAGTTGAATCGCTGGGCATGGAAGTTGGCAATCTGACCGAAGACTTGGCGAAAAAGCTGGGCGTCAAAGACATCGCTGGCGTGGTGATCACCAACGTGAACCCTGGCAGTGCTGCCGACCGGGCGGGATTGCAAGAGGGCAACGTGATCACGCAAGTCGAACGCAAAAGCGTCGCTTCGGTCGACCAATTCGAAGCGTTGACCAAGGATCACGATTTGTCGAATCCCTTGCTGTTGTTGGTCAAAACAGATCAAGGCTCGCGGTACGTGATCTTGAAATCGGGCACGTAATCGTGCCCTCCGCCAACACGCTCCGTTGAGGGGCGTCGGCTGGATCGATGTCGCAACGGTTCGGGCTCCCCAACCCACCGTTGCGACTTTCCGCTCAAAAACTCATCCCCGCATTCCGATCTCGAATGCTCACAACTCCCGGAGGAGAACTCCCATGGTCCGCTTCGCCAACAAATCACAAAACAATCGCTGGGTCAGTCAGACGGGTTCGCACAACGCTTTGCAATCGAGCAACGACACCGAAGGCTTGGAAGAATACTTTGCGGACATTTCGAAGACCCGTCTGCTGACCAACGACGAAGAGATCGCGATCACGCGGCGGATCAAAAAGACGGGCGTTGTGTACCGCCACTGCTTGCTGATGCATCCGGGCATTTTGCCTGGAATCATCGAATGGTTAACGACCGTCGTCTGCCGCGATGTCCGTATCGACACCGTGATCGAAGTCGCCCCCAACGACCTCCCAAGGATTCAGTTCCTACGCAAGGCGATCCCTCATGTCATTGATTCTTTGCAGCGGATCGACGAAGACAATAACAACGATCGCAAGCAACTCGCCACCCGACGTTGCTCTCAAGTCAAACGTCAGGCCGCCCTGGGGCGCTTGCGCCGTCGACGTCACGCGGTCCGCAATCTCTTGAATGACCTGCCAATTCGCGTCTCGATCTTGGAGTCGCTGTTTGACGCCGACGATTCACGCTTCCCATCGCGACAGATGGCGCGGGTCGCAAAACGGGCCGACGATGTGAGTGCCCACTGGACGCGACTGAAGCAGGAATTTGTTAGCCATCATCTGCGTTTGGTGATTCCGATTGCCAAACAGTATCGTGGCCGAGGACTCGGATTTTTAGATCTCGTTCAAGAGGGGAACGCGGTGCTGATGAAAGCGATCGACAAATTTGATCCCGATCGCGGATTCCGTTTCAGCACCTACGCGACGTGGTGGATTCGCCAAGCGATCAGCCGTGCGGTCGCCGTGCAAGGGAGATTGGTCCGTGTCCCGCAAGCCGCCTTTTCAGGCGTCAAACAGGTCCGCCAAACGCAGGAGAATTTTTACCGTCGCCACCTTCGCGATCCCGATCCACATGAGATCGCGCGCGACGCAGGAATGTCGGTCGAATCGACAGCCCGCGCTTTGGGCGCCTTACGGGAAACCGTTTCCATTCACGACCGGTCCGACGACGATCAATTGTCGCTTGCCGAGACGCTTCCCGAGCTTTCGGAATCGTCCGACCCGGCGTTCATCGAGGAACAACAGAACATGCGGCCGTTGGTGCTGTCGATGTTGAGCCGTCTGGACCCGCGAGAGCGACGCATCGTTGAAATGCGTTTCGGCATCAAAGACGGCACGCCGAGGACGCTCACGCAAGTCAGTTCCGCAATGTCGTTATCGCGTGAACGCATTCGCCAAATCCAAACGCAAGCGATGTCGAAACTGGAAGACATGTCCGCCGGGATCGACGATTTCTAACCCGGACCAAAAAGCGCTGCATGCCGGCGCGACAGCGGGATGGATTTCGCACCCCGCATCGATCGAGAAACCTCCCCCACGGCGCGGGAAAACCTGGCGGCTCGCTTGACGAACGTGCCGGATCGCTGGGCCCCGCGTCGTGGTTTCCGTCACTTACTTGGCCGGCTTACTGGTTTCGTGCAGCACCACACCCAGTTCGTCGCGCCAGCGGAAATTTAACGTCGACGGCTGGGAATCTCCCGCTGGGGTCAACACGACTTCCAGGAAGCCGCCCGAGCGAGGATCTTGCAGGTAGGGCTGTTTGATCAAACCGTCGGAATCGGTCGACGCGGGATCCCCCGCTTTCCGCCCAAGCCTTGAATTCGCATCGACCAATGCGCCACAAGAAAACTCTTCGATCCCCGACGGGTCGATCGCGTGGTACTGCCAATGCCGGTCGCCGCAAATGACAAAGAAGTTGCCCTTGTCGAGTTGTTTCGTTTTCAACCACGCAAAAAACTGATCGCGTTCGGTCCGAAAGCCGCCGATGTTGGTGTGGTTGTCGGTCTTACGTTTATCATCGGGACCGACCATCGGAGTCGGCGAGATCAGCAACTTAAACGTCGCGTCGCTCGCTTCCAAGGTCTTCATCAACCAGGCCTTTTGCTCGGCACCCCAGATCGTTTTCTCGGGGCCGTCTTCCATCGCGTTATCGCTGCGATACATCCGGTTTTCCGTCAGCCAAATCTGCAGATCCTTGCCGATTCGAAACGTGCGGTAGGTCTTTGCGTCCGCGTCATCGGCTTGCGCGACAGGCAATTGCTCCAACATCAACCGGCGGCCGAGTACCGGCAGGGGATGGTAGTTGCCCGAATTGTCGCAATCGTCCTGACGGTAATCGTGATCGTCGATCATCCAGTAGGTCGGAACTGCCGCGAACAGATCACGGAACCGCGGCTGTACGAACTGTTCATGCCATTTCTGTCGCAATTCCACCACCGTCTTGGCGCGTGGTTTATCGGGCGTGTCGTAATAAACGTTGTCACCGGTCCCGACGAAGAAGTTGGGCTGCAATTTCAGGATTGATGCCAACGCGGGATAGCCCAGATGCTTGTCGACGCCCGCGTAAGGTGCCGGCAGATTGGTGTTGTTTTCGATCCGATGCTGCTTCAGATCGATCCGACTGTCGCCGTGAAATTTGGCGTAGTTCATCCCGGTGACCACGACAAACCGCACTTCGGCGGTGGCATCTGTGGCGGGCAATGTCTTGAACCGCGCTACCGGTCCGGCGGTGACCGCACCCGTGTCGGAGGCGAGTTCGGTTTCACAGCGATAGCGTGTGCCGGGGATTAGCGACTTAAACGTCGCTCGAGCGATAAAGTCGCGATGTTCGCTCGCCTTCAAAATCTGTTTCCCGACGACCTGGTCGCTCCCTTCCTTATATAACTGGAAACTAACCGTCCCCGCCAATCCCGGAAGATCGCGTTCGACCAAAGTATCGGTTGATGTCAAACGCAATTGCACGTTCGCCGAAGCGCTGGTCAATTCACCGACCATAATCCCCATCCCCGCCTTCGGCGCTGCCGCAGGGCTGGGCGGTTGCGCTGACAATGCGAGCGCACCGACGGACAAAACGACACACGATAACAGGTAGCGGTGCGCGAATACGATGGTTGGCAAAACAAAACCTCGTCGGAAGGCATTCGAATGAAGATCACAGGTGATGTGGCGTCATTCTAGCAAACGATTGCCCTCAAGCGGAGAACGCTCCAGAGAAAACCAATGCTTGCTTGTTGTCGAGGATGGTAGGTGGGATGGTGTGAGGCGGGTGCGATGTCGACGGAGGTGTGGGGCGGATCCCCAATACCTCATGCTCAGTTTGCAAAACTCAAAAAGGCGAGCACTCCCAATTGAACTAAAGCGACACCGCCAGCGGCCAAGTTGGCCAAGTGGTGCTTCCAATGACTGATCAAAAACAGCGCGCCGATCGACACCACCGTGCCACCACACTTGAGGCCAATGAATCGCGCCAAGTGTTCAACCCCCATCCCGTTGATCGAATCGAGATTCAAGATCCCGCGGGCGACAGGGTTCTGTTCCAGGTAGGCCAATGAATCCGCGAACTTAATCGTCAGATAGATATCATAAGCCGACACGAGTCCAATCCAAATTGCCAACACTGCAAGGATAGTTGGCGACGATTCGATCCAGCGTGCCCATTTTCGTGGCACTTCCAAGATCGCATCAGTGTTCCAATCCGCTTGCAGTTGGCCCGTTACGTTGCTCATCGGTCGATTTTCCCATGCAAAATTAAACATGTGGCTGTCGGGGACGGTAACTTCCCAGTCCCCTGTTCCTTTCCGGTCTCAGACAATGCAATTGCCGTGCCGTGACCGATAGATCATACAGACCATGTCGCCCTTAATGTTCGAAAACCATGATGAAAATCGCGTTAAGTAATTCTGAACGCCATTAAACTAGAGCTCGAGTGATCCCCCCCCAAGCCGCTCGGTGGGCTTCGATCACCCCGCTGGGAACCTCCAACGCTACAATCCTTCCCCAACGATCATGCTGACCGCCGCAACGATCATCGTGATCGCATTCAAACTAAAGTGAACTAATAGCGACGGCCAAATACTGTGTGTTTGGCGATAGAGGTAGCCAAGCCCCAGGGCGAGGAAGAAAAGTGTCACTGGAGCGGGCCCATGTCCTAGGTGCGCGAGCGCGAAAAATAGACTGCTGACCAAGATCGGCCAGTACGGGACGCGGCGGACGTCGTCTGGCGTCGCTCCGGTTGGCATTGCCACGATCGGTGCTCCCCCTTCGCCCGCGGCCGGGTCCGCAAAGTCTACCTGGTCGCCACCAGGCGACGGGCCTGCGACGGGGAAGGCGTTCTCTGGACCGCCCATCGCTTTGCTCTCCAACCAACCTTGCAAGACGACGCGAAACAAAAACTCTTCGGTCAACGGAGCCACAACGACCGCCACCAAGGCCATTGGAAGCAGGTACATCGGGTCCCCTGATTCTTGCAACAGCTCCAACACCGGGTGTTCATATTCGACCCACCAAACGGTCAATAGCGCCTGCAGTAAATAGATGGGAGGCAGCAATGCGACGACACCCAACACGCCGGCGACGAGATGCGATCGACGAACCGCAAAGCCCAGATCGATGGCGCTGGAACGATAAAGTGCGACCAACCACACGACCAACAATCCACAGGCGACGATTCGGGAGCCCCCTTCGAGGCTCAGCAGGGTCGACATATCGGACAGCGAGATCGGCGTCGTCTGGGGATCTTTGGGCAGCTCCAACCAGCCGGCACGTTGAGCGATAAAGCTGGCCGCGTTGGCCAACAAGACGACAAGCCCCAGCGCCACGATCACGCCATCGACACCCCAACCGACCGGCCTTCGATTTTCCAGTGGCAGGATGTCGTCGCCTTGCCACAACCGCCGCAGCGCGACCGACCAAGCGATAAGACTGGCAACGATCATCGCCAACACAAACAGGCCAAAGACAGCCGAGAAGATTTCCAGAGGGCTCATCGTTTCCATGCTACAGGTGGGAGGGGGGCGGCTGTGGGTTTCAAGGCTAAACGTAATTTAATGTCACCACGAAAAACAGGCTATCGCGAGCCCGATCGGCCCGGCCGCACGCGATAGACTCCGATCCCCGACGCCACCACCGCGAGGCTCAGCATCAGACTGGTCGGACTCTGTTGATACCGATAGAGACAGCCCACCACGGCGATCCCGAGCGTCGCGACCACGAAAAAGGCAGGCAAAACAGGCCACAAGACGACGGGACGCTTCCCCGGCTGGCCTCGAAACCGTGGCAACAACAGGCACAACACCGTAGCCCCGGCACTCACGGAAAGCAGAAAACTTGTGTAATCCAACAGATCGTGAATCGACGCTGCACAGACCAACACCGCAGCCAACACCGCCTGTAACACGATCGCCACACGCGGCACGTCCCCATCCGGTATCAACCATGCGGGCAACATCCCATCTTCGGCCATCTTCACGTACACCCGTGGTCCCGCTTGTAGCATCGCCGTCACGCTGGTCGCCAACGACAAGGCCACCAGTAACTGCACCGCCAGCCCCAGCCGTTCGCCCCCCAGGTGTTTCGCGACGACTGCGGCGATATCCCCGCGTCCGACGATCGCCTCTTGCGGCGCCGTGCACAGGAAGACCGTGTTGATCAACAGGTAAAGAACCGACACCCCGATCGCGGCAAACAACATCGATCGACGCACCGTTCGGCGACCCAGTTTGGCTTCTCCCGCGACGTAGATCGATGCGTTGAAGCCGGCAAAACTGAACGAGATCCACATCAATTGATTGGCATACGTTGAGAAGTCTGGCCCGGGCGCGGCCGCCGAATCCGCCGCCGCACCTGCACTCGGCCAATCGACAGCGGCCAGGCCGATCGCGATAAACAACGCGATCGCCACCAATTTGACGCACACCAAGATGTTCTGTCCGATCGCACCGGTCCCGGTCCGAAACAAGTGCAGCAGCGCCGCACAGATGATCAAGCCAACAGCCACGAGCGTTTTTTCGCGGCTGCTATCGATTTGCAAATTCGCGGGCAGGTAATTCACGAATGTCGTCGCGGCAAAAGCGATCGCGCCGGTGAAGCCCGCCAACAGCGAAATCCATCCCGCCATGAAGCCGGCCAACGGATGGACCGCACGCGACAGGAACAGATACTCGCCGCCGGAGCGAACCAATTGACGTGACAACCCTCCGTATGCAATTGCGCCAGTAATCGCGATCACCGCGGCGATCGCCCACATCGCCAGCACCCGAGTCGGCGATCCGAGTGCTTGCAAGGAATAGCCACTGGTCGTGTACACGCCCGCCCCGACCATGTTGGCGACCACTAAACAGACCAGCGACGTCATTCCGATCGACCGTTGAGGACGGGGGTTGTTAATCAATCGATCACCTAATGAAACGCCTGAAGAAGATCATAAACCCGCAGTTTTAGGTCCGTCGGCGGCACCCGTCCAGACCACGAGGGTCGGGACGCTAGGACGTATCAAGTTCCGTTGTTGGCTACGTAGCGACGTGAAAACAGGGTACGATAGAAGCTTGGCGTCGGCCGATGCTACGCAATTGCTTAAGGAACCTTGCTTGTGCTCCCCAAAGAAGAACTTGTCGAACAGGCCTACTTTTTCCGAATCCTTAGCGAACGGATCGGCGAACGGCTGGCGATGCAGGACTTGCTGAAGCAGGTGAAGTATGAACTGCTGGTCAGCACGAAACTGCCGATGGCGGTCGATTTCCTGCTGACGGAATTATTGCACGGCGGCGCGATGGGTCCGGCGATGCGTCGCATGCAACATTACTTTACCCCCTTTCAGACGTTTCTGGTCGACGAAGCCGAATACGACCGTGGCCGATTTGGAATGCAGACGGCGGTCAAAGTGTTGCAGCACGATGCGGAATATCGCAGCGGAACCCCAACGCCCCAAGGTTGCTTCCTTTATCAGTTTGAAACCCTATGCCGCAACCGCTTGCGTTACGACCCAGGGCTGAAAGCGATGAGCGAGGATCCGATCTACGATGCCGATTGGAGCCGGTGGATTCTCGAAGTCCGCCATCAAATCGGTCTGGTCGATATGGCCGACATGATCTTCCTGCGCAGCGAAGAGTATGTGACCCGCAAACGCGCGGTCGATGGCCCCGACTTCCAACCCAAGCTCCCGCCGCTGTTCGGCGAACACGAAGGTCGGATGGCGATGGCGAATCATCACAAGGACCCGTTGTTTCTGTTCGCAGCGCTGCAGCGACATCTGGGCTATCCGAAGGTTCCCCGCGCCACCCCCGCTGACCTGACGGTCGAGATCATTCCGCAACTGCTGCGGCGCATGGAACGACTGGAAACACGACTCAAGATCATGGAAGAGGAACAGCGGCACGGACTGGATATCACCAAATTTTACGTCGACCCGAAAAAACGGCCCGACGATTCCGATCCACTCTCCGACGACTGAGGCCGCGATTAGGGAGCCTTGAGACGTTCCCTTAGATCGTACCGCCCCGAACTCCGCTAGCCACAACAAACCAAGCCATGCGTTACTTCGACGATCCCACCGCCCCCCGATCTATCGTCCGTCGCGATTTCCTGCGTCAGTTATCCGCTGCGGGAACCGCTGCATTGGCGACCGGTGCCCCACAGGTCTTGGCATCCGAAACCGCCCATGGAATCGAACATCCGCGCCCGACCGCCGACGCCTGCATCCTGTTGTGGATGGGCGGAGGCATGGCGGCACCGGATACCTTCGATCCCAAGCACTACATCCCCTACGCGCCCGGCCTGAAGGTGGCCGACATGCTGAGTACATTTCCAGCGATCGACACCGCGGTCGATAACATCAAGATCTGTGAAGGGCTGGAACATATCGCCGGTGTGATGGATCGAGCGACGTTGATCCGTTCGCACGTGCAACCCGATCTGGGCAGCATCTTGCACTCGCGTCATCAGTACCATTGGCATACCGGTTACGTCCCGCCACAAACGGTGGCTGCCCCACACATCGGTGCCTGGATGTCTCGCGTGTTGGGCCCCCGCAATGAGGTCATGCCGGCATTTATCAATATCGGTCAACGGCTCGAAGGGGTGGGCGAAAGCGAAGAACTCAAAGCCTTCACCACGGCAGGATTTTTTGGAAGCGAGTTTGGGCCGATGAATCTGCCCTATCCCGATCAAGCGGCGATCTCGGTTCGCCCTCCCAAAGGCATGCAGGCTCAGCGGTTCGCCGATCGCAACCGCCTGTTCCGACGCTTGGTCGACAGTAGTCCCGATCGCGACTTCTTGAGTGATTATCAACAGGAGTCGATGTTACGCTCGATGGACTCCGCCTACCGATTGCTCAGCAGTAACGATCGCGAAGCGTTTGACATCGGCCTGGAACCCAAGGAAAGCTTCGATCGCTACAACACCGGCCGATTTGGCCAAGGTTGTCTGTTGGCGCGACGGTTGGTCGAATCGGGAGCTCGGTTTGTCGAAGTGACCACCGAATACGTGCCGTTCCTGCACTGGGACACGCACAACGATGGGCACGTCACGTTGGAACGGATGCATCGCGAGATCGACCGCCCAATCGCCCAATTGATCACCGACCTGGAACAGCGTGGCCTCTTAGACCGGACGCTGGTGATCTTGGCGTCCGAATTTAGTCGCGACGCCTTGATGGAAGGCCAACCCGGCTCCAACGCCAACGATCAAGCGACGGCTAAAGTCGATGTGCTCAGCGAACTGAAACACTATGGGTTGCACCGACACTTCACCGGCGGATCGAGCGTGTTGATGTTTGGCGGCGGCATGAAGAAGGGGTTCCTGTATGGTGCCACCGCCCCGCAGCGTCCCTTGATGGCAATCGAAAACCCTGTTTCGATCGAAGACCTACACGCCACCATCATGACGGCGATGGGCATCAGCCCGCGGACGGGATTCGATATCGAAGGCCGACCGTTTTACGTCACCAACGACGGCAAAGGACGACCGGTCACCGACCTGTTTGCTTGAGAAGCGGCTTCGGCCTTCGCAGGCTTAGATCCCCGGAGCAACATTTGCTGTCGGGGCGTCCTGCGGTTGATCAAGTTCCGTGATCCACTGACGTATCAGTGCCACCCCTTCTTGATCGACAAGCGATCGGCCGATTTCGGGCATCATTTCACCGACATGGTCGGTCTCCAACCGATGCATCAAAATCGAAGCGTCCGGCTGACCGGGAACGATGTCGTACAAACGTCCGCCGGTTCCCCGCCCTGCGGCCACGGGGGTTTTGAATACGCCCAACCGATACGGTTCGTCGACATCGACGTGTAGGTGCAATCCGGAATTGCGGGCTGGCCCGATCGCGCTATGACAGTGTGCACAATTTACATCCAACCAAGCACGGGCTCGTGCGTTCAAGTCCCCCGTCGATTCATCGTCCCAGACAGCGAACCGCGTGCGCTGTGCTGCCGGGGGCAAGCCATCCAACAGTCCCAACCGACTCCAGCGTTCCAGCTGGTTCTCACGCCCATCGACATAATCGAATTCACGATTCAAATTGCCCGCCTTGGGGCCGATCGGCTCGAACCGTTGATTTTCGTGACAACGTTTGCAGTCGTTGAAATTGGGCACCAGATGCGTGTTGGTTCGATCTTTGCCATCCTCATGTTTCCATTGCACTTCCACCGCCCCGCCGGTCAACGACAACGTCGCGTCCTGCTGCGCATCGTCCCAAAGGTAAGGCAATCCGACCCATCCGCTTGGCTGGTGCAATAGGATCCGTGTCTCGATCAGTCGCCGTCCCCGCGCCGGATCGTTCCTATCGTGAGGATAATAAAACGTTTTCGCGATCACCGTGCCGACCGGGAAGTCGAAAACGTGTTCAGGCTGATAGTTCGCTGCCGTCCCTTCGGGCATCCGAATCAAACGATGCTTGGCTGCGTAATCGGAAAACAACGGCGTGTTGACATCGTAGGGCATCGTCCCCGATGCAGGCCGCAAATCCGCCAATGGTCCGTCGAACAATGCGTATTGCGACAAGTGCTGTAGATACTTGGCGCTGCGAACACGGCGTGGCTTCGCGGCCGCGGGCTTTGCCGAATCGGACGCATCGGTCGAGACCGTGGTCACCCCTTCGGCCGCCCCGGGAACAACCACCGGCGTCGCTTCGCGGCAGCCGACGAAACTCCCCATCACCAACGCAATCAACGTCAGCAACAGCATCGGAAGGGATCGCCAAGTAAAGATTTCTGGCACGCCATTCATCGTCACTCCACTCCCGGAATCGCAATCGGCGGCAGCGGTTCCAGCTTGGCTTGGAAAGAAGCGATGTCGTTGCTGACCGCCGGTGCTCCCCCCGTCAACATCGCACCAAGGCCCAGGTTCACGAAGGTCGCTTCACCGTTGTTCACGATCGAAAAACGCAACGATTCGGGAAGTTCCCCTTCCATCAATTTCGCCTCGTTGACAAGCCCGTCGACCACGATATCGGGCATCGGCAAACTTCCGGCCTGCTTGTACACCTCACCGAAAAAACCTTGCGGGTCATTCCCACCATCGGACAACCGGTTGTCATGGATGTGAATCGCTTCGGGATACGGATCGTACTGAGGGTCGTCGAATTTACGCTGCGTCGCCAGAAAACTGATCACCGCGCAATTGGCGGTTTGGTTTCCGTGGATGCTATTATCAAAAACCTCCACGTGATCGTTCGCCATGATCATCAAGCCTGTTCCGGCGGGAACCGTTGCCACCATCGCTCCGGCGTGCGCGAAATTGGGATGGTTGTTATCGTACAATTGATTTTTGAAGACGCGGGTGTGGCTGCCATTCTTCAGCTGCAAGCCGGGAAGCGAAAAGACCAAAATTCCGCCGGTGTTATTGGTCGCTTCGTTTTCGTAAACGTCGGCCCCAACCGTATTTTCGATCTCGATCCCAGCGACATTCCGTTGGGCGCGGTTGTGTCGAACGATCGTCTGCCGGGTTTGTCCAACGTAGATACCGGCATCCGAAGCGCACTCGGCGACACAGTGCTCGATCAACACATTGGAACACATCACCGGATAGATTCCGTAGGCTCCATTCTCTTCACTCGGGCCACGACTCCACCAAGTTCGGATTCGCCGGATCGTCACGTCGGACGAATCGCTGATCTTGATCGCGTCGCCAGGAGTATTCTGAATCGTCAGATCTTCGATCGTAAATTGGTCCGCCTTGACCATCAGCCCCTCACCGCCGGTCCCCTTCCGCTGCCCTTTAAAGTTTAAGATCGTGGCGTCGATACCTTGCCCACGAATCGTAATCCCCGAGACTCCATCGAGCGAAAGAGTGCCGGCAAATTCAAAGGTTCCTTCGGCAAATTCGATCACGTCTCCAGGTTCTGCGGTGATCAAGGCTTCTTGCGCTTGGGTCTGCGCGTCGGGGCCAGGTAAGATCACGCTGGTATACGCTTCCGATGACGACGCTTCGTCCGTAGCGATTTCGCTTGCGGGGATCGAGGGCTGCGAATCGCCAGCGGGAAGATCGGTGATCGGTTGGGGATCGCGGCATCCGATCCACAGCAAAGCTCCCAACGCGAAGAAAACGGGAATCAGACGTGTCATCATCATGGCTCGTTCGAATGAAATTTAAAACACAAAACGGACGGTGGTGCAAACGGTACGCTGGCGGTGCTATCCCCGCAGGGCATGGTAAAAAATGGGGGGCAAACGCAACGGCCCCGGCTTTTCGTAAAATCGAATCAACCTCCGGGCCAATCGATCGGCCGTACGATGGGTCGGGAACCACACCGGCTTGGGAACGCTACTCAGCGGCCCCAACAAGACTGTTTTGTCGACATGCGCCAGCCCAAACGTGTTGTGAACATGCCCCAATCCGCTGTCCGGTGAGGCCAGCGAGGCGCTATGGTGACCGCCCCATGGGGGCGTCATCAATCCATAAACGATCCCCGCCCATTGGTTCAGACAAACCGAACCATAACGCAGTCGATCGATCGCCCGCTCCAGATCATCGCGGTGTTGTTTGCGCCACGCATCGGGAAGGGTCAACGAACAGCAAAGCGTTCCAAAAACCTGGTCGTTAACAAACGCGACCGCCTGATCCAAAAACCGCTCTGGCTGCGATTCCTCCAACTGCGTCTCAGCACAAACGCAAACAAAGGACTCCTCGTCAAATAGATGCGGCGATTGGTCGGGCTTGGCGTCGCGGATCAACGTCCATGGCAGTGTCCCTTCTTCGTCGAAAGGCAAGAAGCCTGCAGCCCGTTCGAATCGTTCGCGCGAGCCCGGGTAGTAGGCGTAACGCGGCGGGATTTGCTGTAACAGCGCGTCGATGTGATCCAAGAACTCCTGCCGCTGTGGCCACCCGCTGGAGGTCACGATGAGTTTGGTCGCGACACAATTAAACGACGCATTGGCGACAATCGATGCGACCAAATTTTCGGCCTGAGCGCGCAACTGGCGTTGGGAGTATTCCCCCGGCACAATCACCCAAGGCGTGACGTTTCCCAATTCACTGGTAATCGCTTTGGTTACCAAGGGCTCGTTGTCGCGCTGCCGCTGAACGCGCTGCTGAGGATCGGCTCCCCAAACAATCGCTTCGTGAGTCCGATGGGATCCGGTCAAATGCAACGCATCGATCGCGGGATGCTGAACGATCGCATCTCCCACGTCGCGTCCGCCGCGAACAATGCGTAACAGATCCGCGGAAATCAACGGCCCGAAAATTTTACTGAAGACAGGTTCCAGGTATTCGTTCACCGGATTCAGCTTCAGCAATACCGCTTCAAATTCGTAGAAGATCTTGTAGAGCGCGTCGGTGGCGGGGATCGCGCTGACGTTCCCCGCCCCCAGCACACAGGCGACTCGCGGCGAACGCGCGGCGCGCGTTTCCCAAGCGTCCGAAAACATCGACTGCCGATCTGCCTCCGGCTGCAGCCAGACTTCCGCCTGCAAACCTTTAAAGATCAAACGATCATATAAATCATCGATCGGCAGAACGGGAACACACAAGCGGCCCAAAGTATTCGTGCGCGGCGCTGCTGGCAATCGAGGCACGCCCGACGCTTGTAAATCGCGGAACACCCCGGTGACCAAGCGAAGATACCGCAGCAGACTGGCCGGTCCCGCCAGGATTTCTTCAGCGGCGATCGGTTGGTCCACCGCGATTCGCTTGGCGGAACAACTGACACGAATCCATTCGTCGGCGTGCTGCACAATCAACGCCGCACATGCATCCAACAGCGAACAACATTCTGCCAAAGGCATTGCCTGGAGACGTTTCGCCCCACGCTTCAGGTCGGTCAATGCATGATCCAACGTCGATGCATCGTACGCCGTAGGATTCCGCGGCGATGGCTCCGTTTCGGACGTCGACGTCATGGGGCTCTCCGACAAGACTGAGACAAGAACAAGCGGACGCTTTCACGTCCCGATCACCATCCTAACCGACGGTACAACGCATCGAGCACCCACGCCGGACCGATCAACAGAAATTGAAGGTCTTGGAAAAACGCGGGCTTTGCCCCTTCAATCTTATGACCGATGAACTGTCCCAGCCACGCGACCACAAAGACCGCGAACGACGGGATCCAAAGCGGCATCTCGAAAGACTTCTGGTAGGCAACAAAGAGGGCCGACGTGAGTAAGAAACCGGTCGCCATTCCAACCGCCAACCTTAGCGACAAACGGATGTAGAAAACCAATGCCGCAACCATCGCGACGACGCTCCAATTGATACTTCCCCAAGGGAGGTGTGGGGCAGGAAGTCCCCACAGCATTCCCAGGAACGACACCGCAATCAACGGAACGCAAATCCAATGGATGCGTTCATTCGTCGGATTGCGATGGCATACCTCGTAGATGGCGAACCAATCGGCAGCGGTTTTCTTGGCCATCCCCTCACGTTCCTTACAGCAAACTATGGCAGCGAGCCCACTTCACCACCAGCGACGGTCGAAACCGCGCGGTAGATCACCATGTCGATCGTTTCGCCGATAAATCGGACGGAGCCATCGGCCAAGGCAAAGTTGCCGCCACCGGGATGGTAGCTGCTGAAATTGCCCACCGTGTCGCCACCACCGGTCGCTGCGCTGTTGAATGTTGCCTCAGCAAGATTGGTCGACGTGGTTGGGTTCTTGTTTAACGGTTCAACCGTTCCCGCGAAGATACTGTTGCGGGTCAGCCCTGCCGCATCCGCAATGGGTTGAGGAATGATCCATCCGATCGAACTGACCGTTTCCGTTGGCGTGGTACAGTTGACTCCGGCACATAAATCGTGACGGGCGCCCGAGGATCCCTCACCGATGCACAACGTATTGCTGGTTCCATCGATGATGTCGCGGAAGCTGGTCTTTAACCCCAAGTCGAACATCCCCTTGGCGCTTCCATAACCGCTTGGATTGTTGGACCATTCGCCATGCGCCCCTTTGGACAACCGATAGGTCGTGACGCCAAACGTATCTCCCACGGTTGCTCCAAACGATGCCAGGACTGCGCCCACGGCAGTATCGGTTACCGTTTCGGGCCCTGCATTCGACGGGCAGTAATAGGTGGAGACCACCGTTGACGCGACGGCAGGCAGCTGGCTTTCCCATGGTTCGTCGAAATTGTACAGGTTTTGAAGCGAGCCTTGTTCGATAAACGGCAGCGTCGACGAAAACGCGTTGACGTAGAAGTCGCTCGAGAGCGAACCGCTACCAAACCTGACGATCGCTCCCTGCGGAAACGTCTTATAGGTGTCGTGGTAGTTGTGCATCGACAATGCCGTTTGCTTCAGATTGTTCGAGCATTGCATCCGCCGAGCCGCTTCGCGCGCCGCCTGCACTGCGGGTAGAAGCAGCCCCACCAGGATCCCGATGATCGCAATCACCACCAATAACTCCACCAAGGTAAAACCGCGTTTTGAAGATTTCATCCGCCAAGCTCCGTTTAAAATTCCAAAAACAAACAACCAATCAGGGGAAATGCCCCCTTAACCCCAATGCTAGGATGCTATCCACGCGTCTACTATCGGATTCCCGCAAACGCTAGCTCTTTTTGGTTTTTTCTTGTCGCCGGCCGATCCATGGGATAAATCTCACAAACTCTTCGCCGATCCGATGCGGGAAGCCGCCAGGACCACCTCTTCGCTCCAGCCCCGTTCCCTCCGTTTGCGAGCCGCGAATGTCTTGCGACCGTTCCCGTTTGCTGCTGTTTGAGCTGTGGCATTTGAACTATCATGGGAGGCGATTCAACGGACGCCGACGCGTCTTTCCCACCTCTCGCTAAATTCCAAGCTCCCCAGGATCCCACCATGAGTGCATCGATCGCCTTTTCTCGTCGCAAGCTGTTGCGTACAACCGCCCCAGTTGCCGCCGCCGCCCTGGTCGCCCCCTCCGCGTTTGCCTGGCAATCCAAATCGAAAATCCTCAACACGTTGAAGATTGGAATGGTCAAAATGCCCGGGGCGACGTTGGAACAGAAATTTCGCGTCGTCAAGGAAGTGGGCTTCGACGGAATTGAGATGAGTGCCCCGGGGATGGACGTCGAGGAAACCAAGGCGGCGATCAAAGCATCCGGCCTGATCGTCGACGGTACCGTCTGCGCCGAACATTGGTCGGTTCGCCACACGAGCCCCGATGCGGAGACTCGGGCCAGAGCGCTGAACAACCTAACGGTCGCTCTTCGCGACACCAAAGCCGTTGGTGGCGACACCGTCCTTGTCGTTGTTGGCAAAGGTGAAGACGGTCCCGAAAGCGAGATCTGGGAACGATCGGTCGAAAACATCTCCAAAGCGATTCCGTTGGCCGAAGACCTGAACGTCACGATTGCCATCGAAAACGTCTGGAACCAGTTCTTGTACGATCACGACGGCGATGCCACTCAAACGGCAGACAAGTTCGTAAAATATGTCGACGAATTCAATTCGCCGCGCGTAGCGATGCAGTTCGATATCGGTAACCATTGGAAATACGGAAACACAGGGGATTGGATCCGCACGCTAGGCAAGCGGATCGTGAAGCTCGATTCCAAAGGCTTTTCGCGTACCGACAACCGGTTCACCAAGATTGGCGAAGGGGATATCGATTGGAAAGATGTCCGGGCCGCGCTGACCGAAATCGGTTTCGAAGGCTGGTGTGCAGCCGAAGTTGGCGGAGGGGGCAAAGAACGCTTGGCCGAAATCCTCGCGAACATGAAGCGGACGCTAGGCTAAACAATCGCGTTTAACCAGCCGCCTAATGAGGTCGAAGACGCGGGTCGTCTTCGACCTACCGTTCCGATGTAGCGTGGCGCCACCAACCGGTCATGTTTGGGTTTACGAACCGGCTTGAAGCAACTTCTGCAGCTCGTCGGTATCGATGATTGGGATCCCGAGCTTCTCCGCTTTTTCGCTCTTCGATCCGCTGGCGGTTCCCGCGACCAGGTAGTGGGTCTTTTTGGAGACGCTCCCCGAACACTTGCCGCCGAGTTCTTCGACGCGCTGTTCCCAGTGACGCTTCCCCTCGGGAAAGCCGCCGCTGAAGCAGAAGTTCTTGCCAGTCAGTAGCCCCGTTTTCGGCGACTGCGGTTCGACGTAGTTCAGCAGGTCGTCGATCGCTGCGGCGTTGGTCGACAGGTAGCTGGAGACCGTCTCGGCTGTCTTTTCGCCGACGTCGCCAACTTCGATCAGTTGCTGGACCGTGGCGGCGCGGATCGCATCGAAGCTGCTGAAGTGATCTTCGAGCGCTTTGCCAGCCGACTTGCCCGCCGCTTCGATGCCAAAGGCGGCAAACAGCTGCCACAGCGGAACCTGCTTCTTCGATTGCCGAGCCGTCGCGATCGCGATCCCCAGCTCTTCGTTTTTCATCTTGTCAGGAGCGGGGATCATGTGGACCGCCGCCAGTGCCAACAGCGACTGTCGTTCGGTCAGCCCACATTCCATCGCGTCTTCCAATTCCAAGCGATAGAAATCGGCATGCGTCGCGACCTTGCCCCCTTCGACCATCGTCCGCACGCGGCTCTCGCCCAAACCGACGACGCCAAAGGTGCTCAGATAGTGGCACAGGCCGTGGACGTTTTGCGCCGAGCAATCGGGGTTGGGACAGACAAGTTCCAGCATCTCTTCGGTTCCCCCTTGCTGTAGCTGGGTCTTCGCTTTGCAAGCCGGACAATGATCGGGAAACTGCGGCTCGCCTTGCCCCGCAATCACGCCGGTCACTTTGGGGATGATCTTCCCCGCCTTGCGAACCGCGATCGTCGACCCGATCGTGATCTGATTGCGGAGCATAAATCCGGCGTTGTGCAGCGTCGCCCGGGTCACGTTGGTGCCGGCCAAACGAACGGGATCGAAGATCGCCACTGCGACGATCTTGCCGGTCCGGCCGGTCTGCCACTGGATGTCGCGGATCACCGGCGTCGCTTCCTCCTCGCGGAATTTCCAGGCGATCTTCCCCTTCGGATTGCCGGTCCTCGGATCGCCGTGACGCCCCAGTTGTTCCTGGTCCTCGAGATCGTTGACCCCAATCACGACGCCGTCGACTTCGAAATCGAGAGTCGGCACGGCATCTTCCATCGCCTGCAGGTTCTCGAAGCGAAACGGTTGGGGCTCGATATAGTGGATCCCCAACGTTTCCTGACACCAGCGAGCGCGTTCGATCTCGGTCTTATAAGGTGGATGGTCGAGTGCTTCGATCGTGTAGGCGATGAAGCTGATCCGCATCCGCGCGGTTTTTTCGGGGTTCTTGAACTGGCGAATCCCACCGGCGGTGTGGTTCCGCGGATTCGCTCGCAACTTCTCCCCTTCGTCGGCCAATTCGGCTTGCACCTTTTCGAAGTCGGAGAGCTTGCAGATCAGTTCGCCCCGGATCGAGCAACTGATCTTCTTGGGAAGCTTATCCGGAACGCCGGCAACATAACGAACCTGCGCCGTGACATCTTCGCCGTTGATCCCGTCGCGCGGTCGCAGCCCGGCGCGGACAAGTTTTCCCTGTTCGTAATAAAGAGCGATCGCCACGCCATCGAGCTTGTAGGCGGCGTAGAACCGATCGGGGCTGTAGACGACCGGCTGGCCGTCGTAGCTCATCCCGTCGACGGTAATCAAATCGTCGGGCAACGCGTCGGCAAACAGCTCGCCCGCGGGAGCTTCCGCAACGGCCGGGTCATCGGCGCCGCGGAGCCATTTGAAAAGCATCTGTTGCTGCACGGCGAGATCTTCGTGGCTCGCCTTTTCGATCGACGTCAGCGGCGGATGGTGAACGACCTTCGCGACCGCACTCTCTAACTGCGACGCGGTCGCCGTCTCGAAAAGCGTCGACTGGGGATTCAGCGTCTGCAGTTCACGACGCAGCGCATCGTATTCGCCATCGCTGACCAACACGCCGGTGTCGGGATGCGTACACGCGATCCCTTGTTCGTACTGCGTGTCCAGATGGGCGATGATCCGTTCCAGCGTTTGCACGCGATCGGATTGCTTTGTCGCTTTCGCCACAGCGGTGTTCCTCGTCCTTGAAGCCTTGGGAAATGTCGTTCTGATCGATCAGACGACGATGGTTTTACCCGGCACCGCGACAGGATACGAGCCGTCGTCGGCAGGCAGGACCGGAGGAACATCGTCCCACGATCGCAAGGAATCAAAATCGGCCAAGGCGATGTCGCTGTGAATCGCATCGTCCCAGCGGACAACTTTGCCGCCGTAGGTGGCCATTCGCCCCATGATCGCGGTCATCGTGCTGTGCGCACCATAATCGGCTTCGTTCGGCGATTCGCCGCGTCGCAGGGCGGCGAACAGATCGTGATGCTGTTGCTGCCAGCCCTTCCCCTGTTCAACCGCCGCGTCGCTCTTCCAGATCAGATTGTCTTGGTGATCGTAGATTTCGGCTTTGTTGACAATCGCATAACCGCGGGTGCCGTGAACGTATTCACCGACGCTGTTCCAACAGCCTTTCATGTGCCGGCATTGGCTGATCAGCTTCGCCCCACCGTCGTAGGTGTATTCAACAAAGTGGTGGTCGAAGATCTGACCGGTATCCTCGCCGGTCCGCACTTGGCGGCCGCCTTGGCCTTGAGCTTCCACGGGGAAACCGTCCATCACCCAGTTGATCACGTCGAGATTATGGACGTGCTGTTCGGTGATGTGATCGCCGCAGAGCCAGTTGAAGTAGTACCAGTTGCGACATTGGTACTGCAGTTCGGTATCGTTTTGCTGCCGCGGACGGACCCAAATTCCCGAACCGTTCCAGTAGGCGCGGGACATGATCACGTCGCCGATCATGCCGCCGTGCAGTTGAGCAACGCACTGGCGATAGCGGGCTTCGTGGTGGCGTTGCAGTCCGACGCTGACCGCCAGGCCGTTATGTTTCGCAATCGCGTTGGCCGCCAGCACGCGTCGCACGCCCGGTGCATCGGTGGCGACAGGTTTCTCCATGAAAACATGTTTCCCGACGTCGACGGCCGCTTCGAAATGCAGGGGGCGGAAACCGGGAGGGGTCGCCAGGATCACGACGTCGACATCGGCTTGCAGCACTTTTTGATAGGCGTCGAAACCGACGAACCGCGTGTCGCGGGTGACATCGACGCGGTCGGGATGCTTGCTCTTGATCGTCCGAAACGCCGTCTGCATGCGGTCTTCGAACAGATCTCCCATCGCCGTCAAACGGACTTCGCCATCGACGGTGCTGAGCGCCTGAGTCACCGCGCCGGTTCCCCGTCCGCCACATCCGATCAACCCAACGCGGATCGTGTCGCTGCCGAAGCTGTGCGCCGCACGAGCCACGCTCAGCCCGCCCGCAACCGCACCGCCGGCCAACAACAGGCTGGAGCTTTGCATGAACTTCCGTCGCGATGCATCCGAACGCGCGGCGTCGGTGGAGACTGTTTTTTTGGTGCGATCGGGTTTCGACATCGTGTTATCGATTACCAGCTGGAGAGAGGCGAGCGGAGTCTTGGGAGGGCTTCATGCCCGAGTCAATCTTAGCGGCCGGCCATCGTTTTTTCAATCAACTGGTTCAACCGTGGGGCAACATGTTAAGATGTCGGCGTGTTCCCCGAACGGCCCAATCTCCGCCTGCCATCACCGCTTTTTCGCACCTTCGACTGTTAAATATGAAGACATTGCTTGACGAACAACAGTTGGAGCGCGGTGTCAGCGAATTGGCCCAACGGATCAACGATCACTACGGCTCGCGGCCGCTGACGGTTGTCGCGGTCATGACGGGCAGCTTGATTCTGCTGGCCGATCTGATTCGCCGGTTGAACATGCCCATCCGGGTGGGCGTTGTCCAAGCCAGCAGTTACCGCGGCGGCACCCGCAGCGGCGAACTGTTGGTCAACGCGGCGATGTTGATCAACATCCGCGACCGCGAGGTGCTGTTGATCGACGACATCTTCGACACCGGCCGGACGCTGGAACGATTATTGGAAGACATGCGACAGATGGGTGCCCAGGACGTCAAAAGTGCGGTGCTGCTGCAGAAGAATCGCCAGCACGACGTGCAGGTCCGCCCCGATTTTGTCGCCTTTGAAATCCCCGACGAATTTGTCGTCGGATACGGATTGGATTACGAGGACATGTATCGCAACCTGCCTTATCTGGGCGTGTTGGAACAAGCCGATCTCGACCGCCATCACGCGTTGCACGGACCGGCCATCGATCGATGAAACGATTCCAAGTGCTGATCGTCACTCGACGCTACTGGCCGCATTGCGATGATGCCAGCAGTCGCTTGACCGCGCTTGTCAGCGGCCTTCGCCGCCAAGGATGTTACCCGACCGTCTTGACGCCACGCTACCAAGCGACTTGGCCGGTGGAGTTCCAACATCGCGAGATACCGGTGCTGCGTCCGCTGGCTGCGCCGCGAGGCGAATGGTCGATGGCCCGTTATGTGCGGAATCTGGCCAAGTGGTTGCGCGAGCAGTTGCCGCGGTTCGATCTCGTCTACTGCGACATGATGCGGGAAGAGGCGGCAGCGGTCGTGGAGACCGCCCGACAGGCTGGCGTGCCGAGCGTCGTCCGCTGTGGCACGATGATGGGAACGCGCGATATCGTCTGGCAAGCGTCGCTGCGTGCGCGGCGGAACACGTTTGTCCGCAGCTTTGCCGCCGACGCCGTGATCGCTCCCCGCGCGTCGTGCCAGCAAGCGTTATTGGTCGCCGGAGCCAAAGCGGCAAAGATCGTGCGGATCGCCGACGGCATCGGTGATCCGATCCGTCGCACTCCCGAATCGTGTAAAGCAGCGCGTCTGACGCTCGGCAACATGAATCACGACCTGATGGTGCCGGTCGATGGCAAAGTCATCCTGTGCATGAATCGGCTGTCTCCCGAAGGGGGCGTTTTGACCTTGGCATCGGCGCTCTGGCCGCTGTTGGAGGCGCAGCCCAACCTGCGGTTGTGGATGATCGGCGACGGACCATGGCGTCAGAAAATTTTTAACGACTTAAAACACAACGGCGTCGGCCGGTCGGCGTTTCTACCGGGCAACTTTGATCATGTGGAAGAACTAATGCAAGCTGCGGATATGTTTGTGCTGCCATCGGCGGCCAGCGGAGCGGAGTCGTTTTGGCCGGCGGCGATCGCCGCGGCGCTCCCCACCGCAGTGGTCGATTGCGCCGACACACGCGCCTTTGCGATGGCCGCTTTTTCGGAACTGCACAGCTTTCCGGCCGATTCAACCGACAAGATGCGGGAAGCGGTCCAAAACGTCTTGGACGATCTGCCGATGGCGACTGCGGGAGCCGAGCGGATGCGGAAGCAGTTGTCGGCCGCGTCGTCCTGGTCCGATACGATCCGTCGGCACGTGCAGTTATTTGAACGCTTGGCGGGCAATTCGGCCGCCTCAAATATGAGTGGAGCGACGGGATGACCCAACGGATTTGCCATATCATCCCGACCTTGGTTCGCGGCGGTGCCGAAAAGCAGCTGGCTCTTCTGGCCAGCGGTTTGCCGCGCGATCGCTTCGACGTGCACGTCGTCGTGTTAACGCACGATGGTCCGTTGCGAGCGGACTTGGAGGCGGCCGGAGTCGAAGTCACGGTGGTCGGCAAGCGATTTAAAGCCGATCCGTCGGCTTACTTTCGCTTGAAGCGAACGCTCAAAAAACTCTCTCCCGATCTGGTCCACACGTGGCTGTTCGCGGCGAACTCCTACGGACGCGCGGCCGCTCGCAGCCTGGGCGTTCGGCGAATCGTGGCCGGGGAACGCTGCGTCGATCAATGGAAGACCACGCGTCATTTTGTGATCGACCGCGCGTTGGCCAAACGAACCGATGCGATCGTCACCAACAGCAGCGGAGTCCGCGATTTTTATGCCGCTCACGGGATCGACCCCGATCTGTTTCGAATCATCCCCAACGGGATTCCGCCTCGCACCGCGAGCACGATCACGCGCGAAGAGGCTTGCCAACGGCTGGGGATCGATCCCAATCGCCGCTTGATCGTCGCCGTCGGCCGGCTGTGGCCTCAGAAACGACTTCGCGACCTGGTGTGGGCCGCTCAGTTGATGGAATCGGCTCGCAACGATTCGACCTTTGTCATCATTGGTGATGGGCCGCAGATGGGTGAACTGCAGCGGTTCCGCGATTCGGCAACGACCGGCCAAGCGGTCCTGTTTGCGGGGGCACGCGACGACGTCGCCGAACTGCTTCCGCACTTCGACCTGTTCTGGATCGGCAGCGGCTACGAAGGGCAGAGCAATGCGTTGATCGAAGCGATGCAGGCCGGCCTGCCGGTCGTGGCGTCGGACATTCCAGGTAACCGCGACCTGATCGAAAACGGCGTCACCGGGATGCTCGCTCCGGTCGGCGAAGCGGCGGAGTTCGCCAAGCACGCCTACCAGTTACTGTTCACCGACACCGAGCGTGCGGCCCGGCTGGGGCAGGCCGCGCAGGATCGGATCGCCAGCGACTTCACCGTCGCCCAGATGATCGACCGGCACGTCGATCTATACAGCGAACTGTTGGATCAATAATCGGTCGGTCCGCTGAATTCGGCGTACTGATCGAATTCGCTGTGCCGTTCGGGAGCCTTGTTGTGGAAGCGGGTGAACGCCCCTTCCCAGGTCAGTTCGACGTCGCCGACCGGTCCGTTACGCTGTTTGGCGATGATGATCTCCGCCTGGCCGGCGTATTGTTCGCGATCCTCGCCGCGGTGGTAATACTCCTCGCGATGCACGAACATCACGATATCCGCATCCTGCTCGATCGCACCCGATTCCCGCAGATGGCTCAACTTGGGCCGGTGGTCCTTGCCCTCTTCGGACTGCCGGTTCAACTGCGACAGGCACAAAACAGGGACTTCCAATTCACGAGCCATACCTTTCAGACGCCGCGCGATTTTCGCCACCTGCTCCTGCCGCGGATCGCGCGAGTTGTCGGGTTCGATCAACTGAAGGTAATCGATCACGATCAACCCCAACGCGCCGTCGCGACGCTTAATACGCCGCCCCGCCGCAGCGATTTCGCTGACCGTTCGGCTAGGCGAATCGTCGACGAATAGGGGCGCGGAGTGGATCTCGTTCGCCTTCTCGACCAACCGTTCACGCTCCTCGCTACTGATCGTACCGTTTCGCAGCTTGTGACCGCTGACTCGGGAGATCGAACACAACATACGATCGGCCAACTCGATCCCCGACATTTCCAAGCTCAGGAACAGGACGGGGTAGCGGAGCTGCATCGAAACGTTTTCGGCGATGTTCATCGCAAACGCGGTTTTACCCATCGAAGGCCGAGCCGCAAGAATCGCCAATTCACCGTTGTGCAAGCCGCCGGTCATCGCATCGAAATCGGTGTACAGCGTATCGCAACCGCCATCGGTGTGCTCGCCCCGCAAACGGGCGTCGATGCGGTCCATCGCCTGGTGCAGAATATCGCTAATGCTGTTGACCGAATTGGATTGTTTGCCGTCCATGATGGCAAACACCTTCTGTTCCGCACTGGCGACCAATTCGCGAGCTTCCTGCGTTTGATCGTAGGCGTCGCGCAGAATGTCGGTGCTCGATTCGATCAGCTTGCGATAGATCGCTTTTTCGTTGACGATCTTCGCGTAATAGACCGCGTGAGCGGCATTGGCGACCGACGTACTAAGCCGTCCAAGATACGCCGGGCCGCCCATCAAATCGTATTGCTTCGCCTTCTTCAGCCGGCTGACCAACAGCGTCACGTCGATCTTCTCACCCATGTCGTGCATCTCTTGCAGCTGGGTGAACAGGATCCGATTGGCATCGTCGTAGAAGTCGTCGGGGCGCAGCAGCGTTGCCAGATCATCCAAGACCTCCGGCAACAGGATGATACTGCCCAACACCCCCATCTCGGCTTCCAAGTCGAACGGCGGCTGGCGTTGCAGAATCTCGCTAGCTGTCGACTTGGGCTTCTTCTTGTCGCGGCGTGAACCTTTGAATTTTTCGTCGTTGCCTTCTGCAATCACAGCTGCCTGCCTCCTGAGCGAATCGATTCCGTTGAGTCTAATTATGCTGTCTTGTCGGGCCTGGATTGACAAGCCCGACGGTCCTCGGATTCTCCGGCGGTCGTCGACCGATCCGATTCCGACAGACAAATATCAGGGTAAAAACAAATTTCCAATATTCGGTCCGCCGCAAATGCGCGAACCGTTGCGGTGGACAAAGTGTTCGAAAACGGGAGCCGGTGCCGCGATGAAGAGATTCGCGAATCGCAGCTGAACCGGCCGACGACGTTCCCGTGCCGGCAGCCTCCGCAATCTTCAATTCTGATCTTTTTCAATGGACTAGAAAAGCTGCAACTGCACCGCCATGCCGCGCCCGGGCCATCGAGACATCGCCGCCACTTCGGGCAACAACGCTTGCACCCGCTCGTGAAACATCTCCGCGATCACCGGTCCATCGCTTACATTTTCGACGTCGATAAAAACGTAGGGTCGCTTCTTTTTCACGATCCAGTCGGCGACGACATCGGCCCAAACGTCGAGCCAAGTCGGGACCAGAAGCTGATCCAACCTGGCTCCGCAAAGTCGTAACATCGGCATCGGGCCGGTCGCATCGCAGCGAACTTGTTCGGGAAAGCGGATCCGCCGCGATCCGTTGGCCGCGGCTTGCGTGATCGGATCGTCGGGATCCCACTCCGCAACGATCGACCGATCCAGACGCAGCCGTTTCAGCAACCGATGCAACTTGCGACCGGCCGGTGCGTCGGCAAAGAAGTCGGGATGCTGCGCCTCGACCGCGATCGGAAACTCGACCGGCATCGACTCCAAAAATTGCTCCAACACAGGCAACATCTGCACATCGAAGGTCGCGGGCAACTGCAGGCGCGACGGGCCCAAGCGATCGTGATCTTGCAACACGCTTAAGAGATCCAAAAACGGATCCAGATCCAACAGTTCCCCTTGCAGCATCGCGTCGTCGGTGACGCTGCGTGGGAAGGGCAGAACAAACCGGAAATCGTCGGACGTCGTCCGGCACCAACGCTTCACTTTTCGCAGATCGACTTTGCCATCGCGGCTGGTCGGTTCTTCGACGGTTCTGAAGACGCGGCTGTATTGACTCAACCACTGCGCAGCGGGAGCGCCAGGTTTGTAGAGGCTGCCTTGCCATTCCGGGCAATCCCACAGCGGACATCCGAGTCGATAGAGTGGGCTCACGCGCAGCTACCTTGGACCTGGGTTGTTAACCGTCGTCGCATTCCGCTCGGTCCCGGCAGGCGTTCCACGGAAAGCGTTCTTTTCCATCGGCAGCCGATCTCCCGTTTCCCGATCGAACGAATCGGACGAGATCTGATCGGGAACCGTATCCCCGGTCGCTTCGGACCACTCGGCCAACAGCTTGCGCAATCGGTCGGCATCGGTGGCGTAACGCTTGTCGTCGATCAAGTTGTTCAGTTGATCGGGATCCGCGTCGACAAGATACAGTTCTTCCTCAGGTCGTGGCGCGGTGAAGACGTCCTGTTGTGCGGCGGTCAGTTTTTTGCCATCGCGTTGCAAACGCAGTTGTTCGTGCGATGGAGAGTTCACCGAATCGGCAGGACCTTGCCAAGGAAACTGTGGGCGGTTGTTTTGGATAAACAAAAAGCGTCCGTCGCGGATGCTGCGGCCGTGGGCTTCGAAATCGTGCCAGTTGTGTTCGGAGAAGGCGTAGCGTCGAATCGTAGCCGACGGGTCGGTAAACAAGGGCAACATGCTAACGCCTTGCACCGTTTCGGGAATCTCCGCTCCCGCAACGCTCAGCACCGTCGGCGCGATGTCGATCGCACTGACCAGACTTTCGCTGACCTCACCCGGCTTGATCTTTGCGGGCCAATGCACAACCAACCCGGTCTTCATCCCCGAATCGTGCAACCGCGTCTTGGCGCGTGGGAAGGGGCGGCCATTGTCGGCCAACACGAAGATCAACGTGTTGTCCAACACCTGTTGCTTGGCCAGTTCCTGCACCACTTCGCCGATGAAATAATCGAACCGCGTCACCTCGTTGTAATAGGAGGCGAGATCCTGGCGGGTCGGCAGATCGTCGACCAGAAACTTCGGAACGCGAACACTCTCGGGCGAGTGGCGCGGACCGTATCGATCGGCATCCCATTCCTGGTCGGCTTCCCAGTCGCGGTGGGCGTCGTACGCTGCGTACCAGAAAAAGAAAGGCTTGTCGCGCGGACGATCCTTCGTGATGGAAACCCAGTTCGCGTGGCCGCCACCGTTGTTTTTAGTGCGTCCCTTATCGATCGTATCAAACGCCTTGGGACGTTCCGGCGCTCGCGGTTCCACCTTGGCGACCGACATGTGATTTTTGCCCGACAGCGCGGTGTAATATCCCGCTTCACGCAGACGTTCGGGGAACCAAGGCAGATTGGCCGAAATCGGCAGATGCAACTCCGACGCCGGACCGTTGTTGTGCGGATAACGACCGGTGATCATGCTCGCTCGCGATGGACTGCAACTGCTGGCGGTCAGATAAGCTTGGTCCAACCGCAGGCCGCCGGCAGCTAAGCGATCGATGTTCGGCGTGCGCGCTTGCGAGTTTCCATAGCAGCCGAAATCGTTCCAGCTGACGTCATCGGCGATGAAGACGACCACATTAGGGCGCGCGTCGGCAGCGTGAACGATCTGTGGTGAGAAGCAAAGAGCAAGCAGTAAGCAACGCGCGGTCCAACGAATCATCTGAGTTTGCCTGGTTGTCGGTTCTAAAAGTCGCGTGGGAGCGGGGAGTCAAAGAATGGATCACCTAAGATAAATCTCTCCGCCGCGACAAGCCAGCACTAAACGTCAGCTTAACGGAGGTTCTGGTTCGATCGGATCTCCGCGGTCAGCAGGCTCGATTCGGTCGACAGCGGGAACTGCAGGCCGCTGCGCTGCGACAACAGACGGCGATAGCTGGCTTGGCTGGCGATGTATTGATCGAGAGCCCGGCGGCCGACCGGTTGGCGATCGGCCACCTCGGTCAAGATCGCCGGCAAGATTTGCAACAGACCGTCGTTCAAACGTTGTTGGTGCAGTTCGACCGAACCATCGGCTCCCATCACGACCAAGCAAGGCGCTTCGGTGATCTGGAAGACGTCGCGGCCAACGGCTTGCGTGTCGTCGATCCAGGGCATGCCCACGCCCCACGATCGCAGCATCCTTCCGGTGTCGGCCGACGATTGTGGTTCCGCCATTACGACTGCGGGATGGATCCGTTGTTGAACCTCTTGCGGCAACGCGTCGATCGCCTGCTGCAACGCCATCGCCGCTTGCTGCGACGAACCGTGGTTAGCGATCCACATCAAGACGGTTGCCGGACGTCCGCTCCCCGATTCGTTGACGTCGAAGCGTCCGGTCGATTCGGGCAAACGAAAACTGCCGACGCGCGAACCGACCAACGCGTGGGGCGCCGCCGGGGGCGGATTGATCAGCGTCGTCACCTGGACCGACATCGGGGGTGTTTGCAGAGCAAACACGCGCGGCGGCAAGCGGCGTTCAAATTCAGCGTCCGCCAATTCGATCGTTAGCGACGCTTCGGACAGCTGCGGATCGTTCGCCAATCCGGGTGCGATCGCTTGCCACGGCAATTCCAACCGGCGGATCAGATAGTCTTCGACGTCGATCCAAAGGACGTAGCGAAGCGGTTCGGCGTCGATCACGACCGATTGGCAGGCGCGACCGTCGACCGATTGGCGTTCGCCCAAAGCGAGTTCCGCCGGAGCTTGCAGCCATGCGGCGAGCGGTTTGTCGGACAGCAGCAATTCCAACTGAGGGGCCGGACCGCCCATCCCCGAACCTGCAAACTGAGCGACCATCGGGTCGGCGTAAACCTCTTCTAATGTCAGCCGACTGGAAACCGGAACCGACAGGCATTGGCCATCAAAATGATTCGTCTCTGGATCCTGGATCGTCGCCTGCAGCCGCTTGCCATCGCTGGACAACTGGACCGCGTAGGCGTCGATCGATAGCAGGTTGGGCGATTGGAAGCTGACCGCCAGCGGAGCCCGGTCTTCAAACGGTTCCCCCGCCAGCGAATAGGCAAGCCGCACGTAGCCGCTGTCGCGATAAGCCGATGCGGTCTGGTAGGCGTTGGCCGTCAGATCGATCAACGCGCGGGCTTCCGCAGCGGTGTCGGAGCCCTCGCCCGACGCCGCGGTCGGTGTTTTCGTGGACGAACTGCAACCGAGCGTGCCGACCAGACACGCCACCATCATCCATGAACCGAATGTCTTGATCTGCACCGTTAAATCCTCAAAGGTTGGCCTGCCCTACCGCTTCGAACCGCCCAGTTCTAAGATGCTGGCAATCGACGGCAGCGGCCGTCGTTTGATTTCGCATGCTTAAACCCGATAATTCCTACTATCGTCACCCTGGAGCCCGAAGATTTGATGTCTACCCCGGAACCTCACAGATTCTGGCAGGATGGCCCGCTAGCAATCCGCAGCGACTGCGGCGCGGAGGTGCTGACGCTAGCTCCTGTCGATTTGCAAGCGTTGCCCGATCCGCGGCGTTCGATCCGCGACGCGCTGCAGCACGCCGAGGATTACCCGCCAATTCATCAAGCGATCGTGCCGGGAGACCGAATTACGGTGGTTGTCGATCCGAACCTGCCCAGCCTTTTCGATTGTGTCGCCGGCGTTTTGGACGCGATCGCTTCGGACGCAAACGGCGAGATCGAAGTGGTCCTGGGGGAGGATGCTAGCGAAGCGACGCTGCAGCGGTTGACCGAAGTCGTTGGCAACCAAGCGACCGTCCATCGGCACGATCCCGACGATCAAGCGACCTTGGGCTATCTGGCCGCTTCCGAATCGGCCGACCCGATCTATCTGAACCGCATGATCCTGGAAGCCGACTTTGTCATTCCGCTGACGATTGCCCGCCCCGATGGAGCACTGGACCCTCGCTGCGAAGCGGGAGGCGTGTTTCCTCAATTTGCCGACCGCCGCAGCCAACAGCGAGTGCGAGACGCTCAATTCTTCGGGCGTCCCTCGGAAGCTGCGCCGCACACCGCTCGGCAGCAGGCCGACGAAGCGGCTTGGTTGCTGGGGATCCAGATGGTCGTCGAGGTCTTGCCAACCGTCGACGCTCTGGCGGCGGAGATCGTCGCGGGAACACCGGGCGGCGTCCGGCGGAAACTGACCGCGTCGATCGAATCGTCCTGGCAACGCTCGGCTCCCAATCCTCCTTCGCTGGTCATCGCCTGTATCGATGGGGACGACCAACAGCAGAACTGGAACAACGTCGCCCGGGCGTTGCATGTCGCCAAGGGGCTGGTCGAAGTTGGCGGCGCGATCGCGATCTGCTGCGATCTGACCGAAACTCCCGGTCCGGCGCTCCGTCGCCTGGCGTCGGATGCTTCGTACGAAGATCTGCAGAAAGCAACTCGCAAGGATCTCACCCGCGAGGGAATGATCGCCAACATACTGTTGCGAGCACGCGAGGAATCGCGGATCGTCGTGGCCAGCGGGCTGCCTCGCGAAGCGTTGGAGGAGATGGGATTGGGAGCGATCCAAACTCGTGAGCAGCTGCAAAACCTGGTCGACCAATATTCACACACCGTCGTCGTACGAGCCGCGCAATTTTGTGTCGCGACCGTGGGCGAACCCGACGAAATCTAAAAACGAGCAACATCCGATGACGACCCAATACGAAGCGTTTACCGCGGGCCGCGCGTGCGTGCGGATCGACGACCTGTGCGTCGTAGAAATGACCGGCGAAGATCGCATCACCGTCCTGAACAACTTGACCACCAACGACTTTAAACGTTTGGAAGTCGACCACGGTTGGGAGACCTTCATCACCGATGTCCGCGGCCGCGCGATCGGTCACGTCTGCGGATTCAACGAATCCCAACGGATGCTGATGTTAGGATGCGGATCGCAGGGAGAAACCTTGGCGTCGCATATCGATCGCTACATCATCCGCGAAGACGCGGTGATCACCGATCGCAGCGAAGCGTATGTCGGTTGGTTGATCAGCGGCCATCAATCGCCAGCGATCGAAGGCTTCACGCCCGCCGAAGCACCTCGTCTGGCATGCGGCCGGTTCACGATAGGTGATGCCGACGCATCGTGGTTCCAATTGCCATGGACCAGCGGGCAGGATTGTCTGGTTCTCGCCAGCGCCGACGCTGCCGAAGCGGTTGCAAAATGGTTTAACGAACAAGGTTTTAACGTCGTCGATGGCCATGTCTTGGAAGCGGCGCGGATCGCCGCCGGTTGGCCTCGCTTTGGCATCGATTGCAGCGACGCCAATTTGCCCCAAGAAGTCGACCGCAACGAGCAAACGATCAGCTTCACCAAAGGCTGCTACCTCGGCCAGGAAACGATCGCCCGCTTGGACGCTTTGGGTCAGGTACAAAAGAAGCTGGTGCAGATGCAGATCAGTGGCGAAGCGGTTCCGGTGACGGGAACCAAGTTGATCGAAGCGGACAAGCCGTGCGGCGAGATCCGATCGGCGATCGCATCGCCAACCGATGGCCAAGTGATCGCCATCGGTTACGTCCGTCGCAAGTGGTTCGACGCCGGATCGCAGCTGCAAGTCGCCGATTCGGATCAAACCGCGACCGTGCTTTAAGGACTTTGGCAGCGGTGAGGTGATGAGAAAGTCAAGCGTTTGCCTGACAATTGATGCATTCCAACGCGGCTTATTGTGAATTAAGGTTCCAGTTGTAATCGAGATAGCTGATCGAGACCGCATTCTGTCGCGCCGCGGCCTGCGCCGCTTGCGACGGCAACCACTCGGCGATTCGCTTCAATTGAGCCGCTTGATCGCCGCCAAAATCCTCTCCGAACCAATCGAGTATCGACGATAACTGCACGCGTCGGTTGGCGGGATCAAAGCGGAAGTTTTGCGAACGCGCGAAGAAGTCCTTCGCGTTCAGCTGCAACTGTTCCTGCAACCGATCGGCGACATACGCTTCGTTTAAAAGGCGGGGACAACCGATCGAAGCACAGACGATGGCAAAATGGATGCGTGGTTCGCCTTTCTTGCGGAGGACCTCGTGTTCGATCTGGTCCAACGAATAGGGCTTGCCGCCGACGTACAGTTGTAGGTCTTTCCAGATGTTGTATCCCCACAACTTGGCGGTGTGGTTGCGGATGCTGGTCGTTGGATATTCCCGCAAGATGCCGTGCACCGTGACTGCATTGTAGGCGTTAATCCAAAACGCGAGCGTCGCGTCCGATGAAGCGGGCAGACTGGGGTTTGCTGTCGATAGCGTCTGCAGATAGCTCGCCAATGCTTGCATGTCGGCAGCGGACGCCTTCAAGCCGCGATAGTTCACCATACCGTCGGTGTCGACATATTTGCGAGTTAATGCATCCCAGGCAGCATGGTCAATCTTGTCGATTGAAACCTGACGGGCTTGGGCGACGCGCGTACCGACGTAAACCGCCGATCCCGCCAATGCCGTCGAGAGGCTCGCCGCGAAGGTCAAAAATGTAACGAGGCCGAGCGTGGTCAGTTTTCGAATCATAAACGTTTTCCATTGAAATCCTTCGTGTTTTCCATCGCGTTTGCAACGCCTACCCTCAAGACGTGGAAAACTCGAGGGACTTACAAAATTTCCCAATTCCTTTCCGAATGTTCGATCTGCGAGCCGGTGGCAACCGAGCTTTCGCTTGAAGAATCTTTCGGAAATCCAATGCGTCCCATGACATGTCAGCTATAAACGTGCAGTCCGTTTTTCGTCTCGATACGTTCGAAACGCGAATCGACTCCAGCGACAAACCTCTTCCGGCAAGGCGTCCCCATGAGACGTGCGTGCGTGAAATTTTTCGAAGTGGTTGTAAGGATTTTTTGTACCGACCGTCCCAATAGGGAGCCGCCAGTGGAGTGCGGCTTGGGATCAGCCGCCGCTTTTCATCAAAAGATTAGGGTAAACCATGACGACCGACAGTGAACCGCAGGACGCCCCCAAAACGTCTGGAATTGGCGTCAAGATCGGACTGCTGGTGCTCGTCGTCGCTACCATCGCGATCGCCTACACGCAGTTTGGCGATCTCTTGAGCTTGGAAAACCTGGCGAAACAAGAAGCTCAGTTGAGAGCGTTCCAAACCGACCATCCGGTGCTCGTCTATGGAGCTGCGTTTCTGGTTTACGTTGCCGTGGCTGGACTTTCTCTGCCCGGAGCGGCCGTGCTGACGCTTGTTTATGGATGGTATTTCGGTCTCGCCCGCGGCGTTGTCTTGGTCAGCTTTGCATCGACAGCGGGCGCGACCGTGGCGTTTCTGTTGAGCCGTTTTCTGTTTCGTGATTCGATTCAGAAGCGATTTGGCAAACGCCTGGAGAACTTCAACCAGTCTTTTGAACGGGAAGGTCCGTTCTTCTTATTCACGCTGCGGTTAATCCCGGCGGTCCCATTTTTTGTCATCAATGCGGTGATGGGGCTGACTCCTATCCGCGTCGGAACCTTTTGGTGGGTCAGCCAGCTGGGGATGTTCGCCGCAACGGTGGTTTATGTTTACGCCGGAGCCAGCGTTCCCAACCTTCAGACCTTGGCCGACAACGGAATCGGCGCGGTCTTTTCGCCTCGCCAGTTGTCGCAGATTGTGTTTGCATTTGTGCTGCTGGGACTCTTCCCACTGATCGTTCGATTTGCGATGAAGTTCATCCATCGTGGCACTCCGCAACATGCAATCGATTCGCAAGCCGAATGATGCGTCCCCCACACCGAACCAACACTTTTCTCGCCTCGAAAGCACGCGATGACCGCTCCACTGATCCAGCTGCAGCCACACGACGAACACAACCAAGCCCTCGAGGCAAATGTTCACCCTCAGCGATGGACCAATCCGACTCCAACGCGGCCATATCAATTGGTGGTTGTCGGTGCGGGAACCGCGGGTTTGGTGACCGCTGCAGGCGCGGCGGGGTTGGGAGCCCGCGTTGCATTGGTCGAACGGGAGTTGATGGGAGGCGATTGCTTGAACGTCGGCTGTGTCCCATCCAAAGGCGTGATCCGAGCGGCGCGCGTAGCCGCAGCCGTTCGCGATGCGGAACCCTTCGGAGTGGAGGTACCTCGGGGCGTTGCATTTGATTTCGGAAAAGCGATGCAGCGGATGCGACGACTGAGAGCGCAGATCAGCCCCAACGATTCGGCTCAACGTTTTGCTGAGATGGGTATCGATGTCTACTTTGGCAAGGCGAGCTTTGTCGATGACGGGACCATCGGAGTAACGGCCTCCGACGGATCGGCGGTCCAACTGAATTACAAGAAGGCGGTGATCGCAGCGGGTGCCCGCGCCTCGGCACCTCCCATTCCGGGACTCGACAGCGTCCCCTACCTAACCAACGAAAACCTGTTTTCGTTGACAGAGCTTCCGAAGCGGTTGGGGGTGATCGGCAGCGGACCGATCGGTAGCGAAATGGCGCAGGCGTTTGCAAGGTTTGGTAGCGAAGTATTCCTATTGGAACGCAGTGACAAGCTGCTGCCGCGCGAAGATCCCGATGCGGCAGCTGTCGTGCAAAAGCACTTCGAAAAAGATGGCGTGCAAATGCTGTTCGGATCCAAAGACCTGCAGGTCCGTCCCGCCGACGACGGTGCGATCTGCGTCCAGATGGTTCAAGAAGGCACCACGCGGGAGGTTGTTGTGGATCAATTGTTGGTCGCCGTCGGAAGAGCGCCCAACACCGCGGGACTCAACCTGGAAGCGGTTGACGTGAACCACGACCAATCGGGGATCGAGGTCGATGACTTCCTTCAGACCACCAATCCACGGATCTTCGCCGCCGGCGACATCTGTTCCAAATACAAGTTCACGCACGCCGCCGACTTCCAGGCCCGGATCGTGATCCAAAACGCGTTGTTTTCGATCGGGCCGTTTGGGAAAAAGCGAGCCAGCGGACTAACGATCCCGTGGGCAACCTATACCTCGCCTGAAGTCGCTCATGTAGGGATGTACGAACACGACGCGAAGAGTGCCGGAATAGAGATCGATACCTATACCCAGCACTTCGCCGATGTCGACCGCGCGATCCTCGAAGGGCAAGAGGATGGTTTTGTGAAGGTTCACACCCGTCGAGGGACCGACAAGATCGTTGGGGCCACGATCGTCGCGGAGAACGCGGGAGACATGATCTCCGAGATCACGCTCGCGATGACCGCTGGGCTGGGACTGAGCAAGATCGGAGGCACGATCCACCCCTATCCCACGCAGGCTGAAGCAATCCGCAAGCTTGGCGATCAATACAGTCGCACGCGGCTGACGCCGTTGAGCAAAAAGATCCTCGACATCCTGCGACGAATGAACGTCGGCAGCTGAGCCGTTTTGTCGTCGGCGGCCGAATCACGCCTCCAAACCGAGCGATCAGCTATCGGTCCCCAGTTCCACGCGTACGGTAACGATCTGGTGCCCGGTCAGTTTTAACATCACCGCGTCGCCGGACGGTTTCACGTCGCGAAGCTTCTTGCCAAGCAAGTCGACGATGCTTGCCGACACGATGTTGGTGAAACAGCTGAGCGAACAATTCGACGATTTTCCCATCGTCTCGACCAAGCGAATCGACACAAATCGGCGATCACCTTCGATCTCGGTTTTCCAATCGCTGGCGATCACCGTCGGCGAATCGATATGGAACAACCAGCCGGTATTGAACGCTTGGGGCTTGTGGCAACGATGCTGCGTGGGTGGCGCAAGCGACTGCCGCGATGCCGCGACCGGGTTCTTGATATCGAAACCGTAAGAGAGCGAAAATTTTCGCTGCGTCTCTTCCGAAACCACAAACAACGTATCCAGCATATGTTTGCCAACGCGGCGGTGGGCAGGCATTCCATCGGCCAGCACGAGCGTCGACTGTCCCGCTTCGTCGATCCAAACGCCTTGAGGAGCCAGCAGATAACGGCCGCTGCTGGATTGGATTTGATCGCGAATGATCAATTTGGGCGTCGACGCTTCCATCGCCCAAGCGATCCGCGCTCCCAAGTACGATTGCCAGGCTTGCGGTTCGAGCGGCCGCAGTGGTTCGAATTCGAGCTCCAGCTGCAGTTGTCGCGAGCCGAGCTGCAGGCGATAGAGGATCGTTGCGTTCGCGACCGGTTCGCCTTCGGGGGAAAGGATTTCGACGTCATTGCAAACCTCGCCACAGGTCGTGTCGGCGCGGAGCACGCGGCTGTTCCGCAAACGCATCGTCGAACACTGCTCTCCGGCGTTGTTCGGCTGAGCAAACACTAGCTGCATCGAAAACCGGTTGCTGCGTGTTTTGGGAGTGTGGACCGACAGGATCCCGCCGGTTTGCGAATGCAACGCAACTTCGAAGAAATCGTTTCGCAAACCTTCCGCGTCGGCCAACGGCTTAGGACCACGAAACCACTTCTGACGCGGCTCGCGGTCTCCCGGCGTAGCGATCGCAAAACCGCAGCTAGGAACATCGATCACAGCAACCGCACCGCTGGGCGTTGCGTGACCTGCGTAGACAGGACCTCCGACCGCGGGGGGAAACCCGGTCAGCGGAACATGTTGTCGCGCAGCTGCCGAATGCGGGTTGAGCACCGCCATCGAATCGGCGGTCTGCGAATCGTCGGCAAGCTCGATTCCCAAAGCTTGGCAAAACGCGGCGCTGGCGGCGGCAAGCTCCTCTCGCTGCTGCGTCGCCGGATCGGTCGCGGCTGCGGCGTCGCTAGCGCTCGGTTTCCCGGAGACCGCAGTGGCCAAGGCTCGCAACGGTCGCGTGGTCTCGCGCCCGATCTGGTCTCGCGTGATACGAGCCAGCGACGACAAGGGATTTTGAATCTTGTCGCTGACAAGGTTTGCCAACCAATCGCCGTCGCCACGGCTGCCGGCCGAAGGTTGAAACGAATGGTAGGGGCGTTCGCTCTCGTTGAAATACTCTCCCAACGTTTGGAACTTGCCCAACGCCAGTCCCCAGGTGCTGGCTCGCCGCAAGTCCTCGTAGGCACAGCATTCCGCTCCTGGCCAATGGACCAACATCGCCGTCGAAATCTGTCCGGCATCGACAGCTTCGCCCAAGCGAGGTCCCAAACCTAAGAAGACATGCGGGTCCGAAGCATCCAGCGGAGTCGAACAGATCGCTTGGATCTCAGCATCCCCCGACTGCCACAGCAATTTTGCTTCGTCTTGCCCATAGTCGGTCCCGCCCGCGAAGTCGGCAAAAATCGCTCCCTCGTAGCCGAGCTGGCTGAGCAACGTGGGCAAGTCTCCCGGCAGCCCGCCCGCAAAACGGCCGAACGCATGAGGCGGTTTTCCCAACAGATCGATATACTGTTGCCGCGATTCGCTGAGATATTCGATCGCCGAAGCGCACGTCAGCAGATCCAGTGAGAAGTGGTCATCGATCGTGCCGCCGGCGAGGCCGATCTGGTCGGCGTTCAAACGGGACTTCAGCGTTTCAAAGGCCTGAGAATTTTCTTGTCGCAATCGCGTCAGCAGGGTGACGTTGGCCAAGAGATTGGTCGGACGGTCGGCGGCCAGACTGTCGGCCAATTCGGTCCCAAGGGTCGACTCGGCCAGCAGCGTCAGGTCGATGAGATAGGGATCGGCGGAGAAGGAATGATCGCGTTCTTGAGCGATCAAATCGAAGCAGTTGTGCAGCGCGTCCTTGGTCGCGTCGTCGTCGCCGGCCTGCCACGCCAACGCGGCGGTGGTCAGCTGTAACGCAAAATAGGCGTCGTCGAGATTGCTGCTGTAGCGCAACTGACGCGTCATCAATTGAACTTGCAGGTAGGCGTAGGCGAGCGCGTAGAAATCGGCGACACGCTCGGTGCGCGGCAACGGTTCGCTCAGCAAGCGATCGGCGATGTCGTCGCGGCGGTCCCCCGCAACCGGGACGAACACGCAGTCGGTAGCCGTTTCAGCCCTTGCTTTCGTTCCAGTCGGCAAATCCGATTCAGACGCACTTGGGACGATCACGATCGATCCCGAGAGGTCTTCCGGCGGCGTATCGGCACGATGCCAAACCGGCATCTTTCCGGTCAGCGCAACGATCGCGGGATGCCATAACACAGACCAACCCACCAGCAACCCGTTAGCGTCATCGCCAGTCAGTTTGGTGGGAAAGTCTTCGAGACTGTGGCAGGGCAACAGCACATAAGCGTCACGAGGGGCGTGCGCTTTGGAAAAAACGGATTTTGTCATCTGAGAAAATTTGACATTGGGATGGCGACCTCGATAAATTAAATAAGTCGGGGTGCAATGTATTTTACTCTCATCTTTTACGCACCCGTAGGATAGACTGAGCTTTTCATTCTTTTCGAACACAAAGAACTGACCGTTCAGGGCCTAGACAATGCGTCGGTCGGCGGCCGATCAAGGATATTAACACATGGCCAGCAATGCGAGTGTATGGGGTATCGAAGTTGGACAGACAGCTTTAAAGGCCCTACGCTGCGAAATCGTCGGGGGCGAAGTTGTCGCCAACGCGTTCGACTACATCGAATACCCGAAGATCTTAAGCCACCCCGAAGCCGATCCCGAAGAGCTGGTCCGCGATGCGCTCAAGCAGTTTTTAGAACGCAATGAAACCCGAGGCTTTCGGGTGGCCGTCAGCGTTCCCGGCCAGAGCGGTCTTTCCAAGTTTTTTAAGCCACCACCCGTCGAAGCCAAAAAGGTCGGCGACATCGTCCGTTACGAGGCGCGTCAACAGATCCCGTTTGACCTGGATGACGTTGTCTGGGATTTCCAGATGATGCCCGGTAGCACGATCGAAGAAGGCTATGCACTGGAGACCGAGGTGGGGCTGTTCGCGATGAAACGCGATCAGGTCTACAAACAACTGAAGCCCTTCGACGTTGCCGAATTGGAAGTCGATCTGATCCAATTGGCGCCGATCGCGATGTACAACATGCTCGCCTACGATCGCATGAACGATCGTCTGGAGGCGAACGATTTTGATGTCGAGAATCCGCCGTCGTCGACCGTCATGGTTTCTTTGGGAACCGATTCGACCGACCTGATCATCAGTAACGGCTTTCGAGTTTGGCAGCGCAGCATGCCGCTGGGTGGTAACCACTTCACGCGCCAGCTGACCAAAGATCTGAAGATGACGTTCGCCAAGGCGGAACATCTGAAACGGAACACGCGCGACGCCGACGATCCGAAGCTGATCATCCAAACGATGCGGCCGGTCTTCAACGACCTGGTCACCGAGATCCAACGCTCGATCGGCTTCTTTCAATCGATTCACAAAGAAGCGACGATCGACAAGCTGTTGCTGACCGGCAATACGGTCAAGCTGCCGGGGCTGGGGCCCTATCTGGGCAAAAACCTCGGCTACACCTTGGAAGTGCTCGATGGCTTCAAGCGACTGCAAGGTTCCGAAGTGCTCATGTCGCCGGTCTTCAAAGAAAACCAATATACCTTTGGCGTTTGTTATGGGCTGTGCCTGCAAGCGCTAGGCCTGGGCCCCATCGAAACAACGTTGGTCCCCAAGGAAATCCTGACCGATCGGATCATCCGCGCCAAAAAACCGTGGGCGTTGGCCTGTGCGGCGGCGCTGATGGCCGGTTTCGTTGGGCACTATCTGTTTGTGCAACGCGACTGGTCGGTCGTACGGCAAGAGCGCTGGGCGTCGGCGATCTCTCAATCGTCGCAGCCTCAATCGTATGCAACGACGCACAAAAGTACCGACAACGATTACATTAGCAAATTGGCATACCTGAAGAACGTCGGCCAAGAGCTCTCCGGCAATGGAGAGCGACGGCTGATTTGGATCGAATTCCTGACGATGCTCGATGGCTTGATGCCGCATCACCCCGATTATCAATCGCCCTCGCAATACCCCAGTCCGCTGGAATTGCCTTATTCAAAGCGCCCCGATATCTACATCGATTCGATCGAAACGCAATACTTCGACGATCTGTCGGAATGGTACACCGAAACGATCGCCGAACGATATCGCATCGAAATGAGGAACTGGTTCCGGATCACGCGCCGCGACAAAGCGACCGAAGAACAAGAAGCCAAGTTCTTGGAAGAGTTGACCGCGTTGACCGGTCCTGAAGGTCCCGGTTGGGTCGTGGAAATGAAAGGCTTCCACTACTACAACGACATCATCGGTGAAGAGGGTGGTAACCATGTTCGGAAGTACCTTACCGAAAAATTCCTAAACGGCTCGGTTAACATTCCGTTGACCGATTCGAACAACGCGATCACGCCCGAAACCTTCACGACAAAAGAGATGGGGATTTCGTTTCCGTTGTTGTTAAGTGATCCCGGGTTGCAAGAAGTCAAAATCCCCAACCCCGAATACGAAGGTCCAGCGACAGGACAGGCCGGTGGCATGATGCCCGGTGGTCCGCAAACAAACACCAACGTGTTTGGTGAGGTGGAGGTTGTGCCGCCGAAGGGCCAAGCCGCCGCCGAAGATGGAACGAAACAACCGCCATCTTTTGACGCAAAAAAATACGCGGTGACGTTTCAGTTCTGCTGGCAGCCCAAATCGCGAACGGTACGATTGCAGTTGCGAGCCGAAGCGGCAGCCGAAGCGGCCGCGTTGGCTGAAGAAGAAGCGGCCGCAATGGAATCCGAAGAGTCCGCAAACGAAATCTAATCGTGGGTTGCGGTGTTGCCAAACCTGATCCGCGAGCCACCGCGTTCCAAGTCCGTTACGCATCACGAACCGAAAACATTGTCCGCCAGCCGAGACCCCCGTCCCTAATCCGAGTATTAAATAAATGGACAAGCTGAAAGAAAAACTAGGACCGGCGATTAAGTACGCTTTCTGGGGCGTATGGGCACTGGTGATGATTGTTTCGATCGCGATTTGGTGGGTCTCGACGTCATCGCTGGTGGCGAACGCCGAATCGCAGAAAACGGCGATCAACGGCGCCTACAGCACCCTGACACAGATCCGTGGCACCGCGTCGACACACCCCAATCCGCATTCGCATACGGAAATGGAAAAGCGTGTCGACATCTTGCAACAAGATGTTCTGGCCGCGTGGGAGCGTCAGTGGGAATACCAAGAAAAAATCTTGGTCTGGCCGACGGAGCTGAACAAAAAGGGGACCAGCGATTTTGTCGATGCGTTCAGCAAATACCTGCCGATCGAAACGACGACCGAATTCCCGATGCCCGAAATCGACCAAGTTGATCAGACGTTGCGTCACCGTTACAAGCTGTACATCGAAGGCCAATTGCCCGGCCTGGCCGAGGTGGTTGGCGCCAAATGGACCGCAGATTTTAAAGCAGCATCCAACGCCGCAGGCATGGGGATGGGAATGGGCGCTGGCGGTATGGAGATGGGTTTTCAAGAACCGATGGGCATGGGCGGCCCGGGTGAATTCGGCGTGGGGCCGGCGGTCAGCAAGGAACCCGATACGCTTGTCAATTGGTCCACGGCAAGCCAAGCCATGCTGCTGGAACAGGTCTTCCCCTGGCGAACCAAAGAAGCCCCATCGACCCTGGACGTGCTTTATTCTCAAGAAGACCTCTGGGTCTTGAAAAATCTGCTGCAGATCGTCTCAACGGTCAACGGCAACGCGACCAAACCGTTTCAGGCCACCGTCCATGAGATCGTCGAAATTCAGCTCGGCCGCGCCGTCGCTGGCCGCGTCGGTCGGGTCTCACGCGCCGCCATGCAAATGGGGGGCGACGCCATGGGCATGGGAATGGACATGGGCATGGGAAGCGAGATGGGAATGGACATGGGCATGGGAATGGAGATGGGCATGGGAAGCGAGATGGGGATGGGCGAAGGAGGGATGGAAGCTGTCGATCCCGCCGAAAACCGCTACGTCAACACGGCCTACGAACCGATCTCGGCCAGCGAATTGCGTTCGGCGATGGAGAGCCCCAGCCCAGAAAATGCATTTTTGAATGTTGCCAAACGCTTGCCCGTCAAGCTGACCTTGAAGATGGATCAACGCAAACTCCCCCAACTGCTGACCGCCTGTGGCAACGCCCGCTTGATGGTCGAAGTCCGCCAAGTCCGCATCAACACCTCCAGCACCGGGGCTGCGTCCGGCGGCATGGGAATGGAGATGGGCGGCATGGGAATGGAGATGGGTGGCATGGGAATGGAGATGGGAGGCATGGGAGCTGGGTTCGGAGAGATGGGGATGACCGGTGGCGGGATGCCTGGTGGGAATCGGGTCGACGAATACCCGTTTGATCTTCCCATCGAGGTCTATGGTGTGATCTACATTTACAACCCACCGGATCTGGAGAAATTGGGAGTCGAAGAAGTGACGACCGAAACCGTTGTGAACGACCAATCGATCGGCGAAGCCCCAGTGGCGAATGCCGCTGGTACGCAGGCCCCCGCCACTCCGGAACCCGCTGCCCCCAACGTGGAGCCTGCCGCTGGCGAACCACCAGTGGAGAATCCACCAGCCCCCGCGGCGGTCGATCCACCAGCAGCGGTTCCACCGGTGGCCGCGCCAGAGGATCCGCCCGCAGCAGCAGAGAATCCAGCGGTCGCGGCGGAGCCCGCTGCGGCGAATTAGCTTTGCGATGACAGCCATGGGGCAATCGAAAACCCCATTCAACCAATACCCACGACCAAACGACCGACGGCAGCAGTAAAGGGAGACACATTATGAAAGGCAAGATGGACGGCGATGCTCTGAAGAAGTTCGCCATCAATCATGTGGAAAAGCTAGTCCTGGGACTGGTCGTGGCCGTGTTTGGGCTGTTGATCTACAAGGGTCTTAGCATTGAGCCCTTTGCAGAAGCAAAGAATCCGGAAAACCTGACCTCAACCGCGAATCAGGTGATGACCGAACTGGAGACCACGCACTGGGAAGCCATCGAAAGCGAAGAACCGCGTGTGGCGACGGTCAAATACGAAAAGAACGTCGAATTGAGCCGAGATTCGATCGACGCCGGACTTCAATTTAAAGAGAAAGGCTTCCCCAAGAGCCGTTCGAAGATCAAACGCCGCGATCCCGAAATCGATGCTCCCGAATATGCGCCTCAGGAAATCCAACTGGTTGCCGTCTTAGGTGCATTCAGCCTCAATCCGCCTGCAGGTACTCCCGACCCGTTTGAAGCGCTTGAAGATGCTCCGAAAATGGAAGTCGAAGAGGAGAAAAAACCTGTCCGCCGACGGCCCCGCCGCCAACCGCGCGGTGGCGAAGCCGGCATGATGATGGAAGGGATGATGGGTGGCGAAATGATGATGCCCGAAATGGGTGCGGGCGAAATGGAGATGGGCATGGGTATGGGCATGGGCATGGGAGGTGCTTCCATGGCTCGAAAATTGGATCCCAAGTACGACCGTGGCTATCGCGGAGCTGGAATGGGGATGGGAATGGGAGAAATGGGAGGTGGCATGGGCGGCCCGCGTGGAAACGCAACGCAAAGGCCGATCGCTTACACCCATCAATTTATTGCCGGCACCGCCGTCATGCCAAACGAATTGCTGAACGAGGCATTTCAGGATGCGTTAGGAGATGCCACGGGGTTTGATCCGCGCCGCGATCGCCCCAAATATATTGCATTCCGCGTAATTCGCGCCGACGTCACCGACCGCGATGTTTCGGAGTTGGAAGAACCCGACGATGCCAAGATTTTGGCGGAAGAAGGGGACTGGGTCGTCACCACCAGCAATAACTTCATGAACTCGATGTACATCAAGCACTGGGCGGGCTTCTCGCCTGAAGTGATCTCGCCCGAATACATGGATTCGGTTTTGACGATGCCGATTCCGCCGCTATTGATTCAAGACTACATGAAGTTTGCCGTGCACAGCTTGGTGCCGCTGGCAGGCCATAAGAAGCGTGACAACAATGCCGCCGTTGAAAAAACGCCCGTCGATGCCCCCGATGTCACCGGCCCAGCCGTCGGAACTCGGCTGGATCTCGGAGCCCTGCAAAATCGTGGTCCCGCATCGCGCACCGGCATCCCCGGCATGATGGGTGCCGAAGGGATGATGGGCCCCGAGGGAATGATGGGTTCGGAAATGATGATGGGTTCCGAGGGAATGATGGGCTCGGAAATGATGATGGGTTCCGAGGGAATGATGGGCATGATGGGCCCCGACGGCATGATGGGATCGACGGTCGTTGTCGCATCCGAATACAAACTGATTCGATTCTATGATTTCCGCGACAGCCCTCGCCGAAACAAGTTTGGGCCACAGCCGGGTCGAAAGTACGTTTATCGGATTCAAGTTGCGATCGAAGATCCCAACTACCCAATCAATGGGCGCTTTGCACCGCCGCTGAAAACATTGGATCCCGATGTCTTGGAACGGATTCAAAAGCGAACCATGCTCGACGCAGAGATCACCAAAAAGGAAGGCTCGACCTACCGAACCGGTTATTTGTGGTCGGCTTGGAGTAAGCCGAGCCCGCCCGCGTCGCTCCCCGAACTGTCATGGTTCGCTGGCGGCCTGACGCATCCCGAAGTGATGACGTCGCAGGAAGGAAAGAGCTTCCAAAAGAATCCTCCGACCGCCGATATTGTCGCGGTAAACTGGGATTGGGGATTTGCGACCGAACGGACAGCCCAATTCGAATCGGCGACGCGTGGCTCGATTCTCGATAACCCCTCGTTTACCGACGAGATCGTCAATCCTTCGACCTTGGAAATCAAACAGCTGGACAACGCATCGGTTAAATCACGAGGCGTCTTGGTCGACATTGCCGGAGGCGAAAACCTAGCCGCCTTGGACGCTGAGGAGGAGCCGATGTTGGCTCCCGGAAAGATGCTGTTGTTCGACGAGAATGGCGGCCTGGTCGTCCAACATGAGATCGAAGACGCGTTCCGTTTCCGTCGCTATACGTTTGCCGATGAACGCGAACGACTGCAAAAAGCAAAGGCTGCCAGCACGATGCCCGAACCGGGCATGGGTGAAGGTGCCATGCCCGAGTTCTCCTTTGGTGGCGAGTAGGCCCCTTACGGAGTCACGCTCGTCGCGGAGGGCTAGTCCGCCGCGACGGCTGCGTTTGCAGGGATCATTTCAAACGTGTAGTCGCCGTTTTTAAAGTCGACGCGGACCGTCGATCCGGCCGCATACTGATTCCGCAACAGCTCGGTCGCTAACCGATTCTCCAGACTCCGTTGGATCTCCCGCTTCAACGGACGCGCACCATAGGTTGGATCGAAGCCTCGATCGGCAATCGCTTCGACCGCCGCATCGGTAACTTCCAAGCCGATCTCATTGGCCTCCAACCGCGAAGATAGCCCTTCCAGCTGGATCCGCACGATCTTCCGAATCTGATCCAACTGCAACGGGTGGAACACGATCGTGTCATCGATTCGATTCAAAAACTCTGGCAAAAACCGAGCCTTCAACGATTCCTGAACCGACGCTTCCAATTCCGCATCCGAGCCACCGTCCATAGCGATTTTTTGAATCGCTTGGCTTCCGACATTGCTTGTCATTGCGATCACGGTATTCGCAAAATCAACGGTCCGACCTTGGCCATCGGTCAACCGACCATCGTCAAGCACTTGCAACAAGACGTTGAAGACATCGGGATGCGCCTTCTCCATCTCGTCCAAAAGGATCACGCAATACGGGCGCCGACGAACCGCTTCGGTCAACTTGCCACCCTCTTCGTATCCGACATATCCGGGAGGCGCCCCGATCAATCGGCTGACACTGTGCCGTTCCATGAACTCGCTCATATCCAAGCGAACCATCGCATTGGGATCGTCGAACATGATCCGCGCGAGCGCCTTGCACAATTCGGTTTTGCCGACGCCCGTTGGCCCCAGGAACAGGAACGATCCGATCGGCCGATGCGGATCTTGCAATCCACTGCGACTGCGACGGACGGCATTGGCCACTGCGGTGACGGCGGCATCCTGGCCAACGACCTGCTGATGCAAACGCTCTTCCATGACCAACAATTTCGCCCGCTCGGTCTCCAGCATGCGATGGACCGGAATCCCTGTCCAGGCGCTGACGACTTCCGCGATTTCTTCATCGGTCACATCCTGTCGCAACAAGCGTCGAGCCCCATGCGACGGATCGTCGGCGCTAACGGCACCTTGCGACTGTGTCTCGGCTTGCTTTTCGGCCCGCGCTGTCAAATCGGTACGGCGTTTATCCAGTTCATACAACTGTTGGTACTCGGCTTCCGTAACCGCTTCGCCGCTGGATTGTTTGCGGCGAATCTCACCATCCAAAGTTCGGAATTCATGATCCACCTGATCGATCTGCTTGCGAATGCTTTGCACATCATCAAGTCCCAACTTTTCGGCTTCCCATTGTTCGCGAAGCGAAGCCAGTTCCGCCTTCTGCTGCTGCATTTCGGCATTCACTTCATTCAACCGCGATTTTGCCGAGGCATCTTCTTCGCGTTCGAGTTGACGTGCTGCCAGTTCCAACTGACGCAGCCTTCGCTGAACTTCGTCTATCGGTTCGGGAACGCTTTCCTTTTCCATCGCCAAGCGACTGGCCGCCTCGTCGACCAGATCGATCGCCTTGTCGGGAAGGAAGCGATCGGCGATATAGCGATGCGACAACGTTGCCGCCGCGACCAACGCGGAATCCGTAATGCGGACGCCATGGTGGGCTTCATATCGCGGCTTCAGCCCGCGCAGAATGGCAATCGTATCTTCGACGTTCGGTTCGCCCACAAACACAGGCTGGAAACGTCGTTCCAACGCCGCGTCCTTTTCGATGTGCTGACGGTATTCGTCTAACGTCGTCGCCCCGATGCAGCGCAAGGCACCGCGAGCCAATTCCGGCTTCAATAGGTTTGCGGCATCGGCAGATCCTTCCGCTTTACCGGCACCAACCACCAGATGCAGTTCGTCGATGAACAGGATCACACTGCCGGCGCTCTCTTTGACCTCACGCAAAACCGACTTCAGACGCTCTTCAAAATCGCCGCGAAACTTCGCCCCGGCAACCAGTGCGCCCATGTCCAACGAGATCACCCGCTTGTCTTTTAAACTGGTCGGAACATCGCCTTCGACAATTCGAAGCGCTAGCCCTTCAGCGATCGCTGTTTTCCCAACCCCCGGTTGACCGATCAGCACGGGATTGTTCTTCGTGCGTCGCGACAACACCTGGATCACGCGTCGGATCTCTGCGTCGCGACCGATCACCGGATCCAATTTGCCCTGCAGGGCCAATTGCACGAGGTCGATGCCATATTTTTCTAATGCTTGGTAACTGTCTTCGGCGTTCTGGTCGGTGACCCGCGCGCTGCCCCGCACTTCTTTCAGCGCCGAAAGCACGTCGTCCGTCCCAACGCCGACCAATTTCAAGAGGTTCTTTGCCTTGCCGTCGGTATCGGTCATCGCCAACAGCAGATGCTCGCTACTGACGAATTCGTCCTTCATCGTCTCGGCGCGTCGCGCAGCGGCCTCGAAGACCTTTTGCAGTTCGGGGGAAACACCGGCCTGACGTCCTCCGGAACTCTTAGGCAATCGCTCCAATTCACTCGCCAACATCCCATTCAATTGATCGATGTCGACACCGATTTTTTGCAGCATCGGGCGAACGATCCCCTGGCCGGTGCTGAGCATGCTCGCAAGCAGGTGCAACGGAGTGATTTCAGGATTTCCCGCTTCGGTCGCCTCTCCTTGAGCTTGGCCGACCGCTTCCTGCGACTTATGTGTCAATTTGTCAAATCGAAATGCCATGATTCAAACTCCTGTTTCTGATACTGCCTAACATGCCTGTAAGATTCAAAAAAACTGCGGACCGCGCACGAAAAAGCCACAGCCGTTGAAGACACGCTTGCAACCAATCGGTCACTGTCGCGTGTTGGGATAATCGTCTGTGGCCCGCGTAGCGATCACCGGCCAGCCCATCGGACCGGCCCGGTGATCAATCATCGTTGAAGACGTTTACTTGTCTTTCACTTCGAACTCCGCATCGATGGCATCGTCATCCGCACTTGGTGCTGGTTCCGCTGATGCACCATCCGCCGCCGCGCCTTCAGCTCCCGCTTTTTCATAAAGCACTTTGCTGAACGCTTGCCAAGCTTGCTCCAATTCGCTGGTCGCCGAAACAATCGCCGCGGTATCGTCGCCAGCAACCGCGTCGCGCACCTTCTTGATCACCGCGTTCATGGGCTCCTTGTCCGCATCGGTCAGCTTCTCTTCGTTATCCTTGAGCTGCTTTTCCGATTCGTGGATGAGGCTGTTCGCCTTGTTACGTGCTTCGGCCAATTCGAACAGCTTGCGATCTTCATCGGCATGCTCTTCGGCGTCCTTCTTCATGCGTTCGATTTCGGAGTCGTCCAGACCGCCCGATTGTTCGATCTGCACCTTGGCTTCTTTACCGGAATTGAGGTCCTTCGCGCTGACATTCAAAATACCGTTCTGGTCGATGTCAAACTTGACCTCGATCTGAGGCATACCGCGTGGTTGTGGAGGAATCCCTTCGAGGTTGAAGTCGCCCAACAATCGATTCTGCGCCGCCATCTTGCGTTCACCTTGGAAAACGCGGACGGTGACCGCGGTTTGGTTGTCCGCAGCGGTGCTGAACGTATTCTTCTTCTCCACCGGAATCGTCGTGTTGCGTTCGACCAGTGGTGTCATCACACCACCTTCGGTTTCGATCCCCAGGGTCAATGGGCAGACATCCAACAGCAACACGTCGGTACGATCACCCGCCAGAACGCTACCTTGGATCGCAGCACCGATCGCAACCACTTCATCGGGGTTCACACCCTGGTGAGGGTCTTTGCCGAAGATCTCTTTAACAACTTCGCGAACCTTAGGAACACGCGTGCTACCACCCACCAAGACGACCTCGTCGATGTCGCTAGGCTTCATCCCGGCGTCTTCCAGTGCCTGCAATACAGGCTTACGGCAACGTTGGATCAGATCGGCAATCAACTCTTCAAACTTCGCCCGCGTGACCTTCATCGTCAGGTGCTTGGGCCCGGTTTGATCCATCGTGATAAATGGCAGGTTGATGTCGGTTTCTGGCAGCGTGCTCAATTCTTTCTTTGCTTTTTCGCACGCTTCTTGCAAACGCTGCAGTGCCATGGGGTCGCTGCGCAGATCGATTGCGTGATCTTTCTTGAATTCGCTGGCAACGTAACCGATCAAAGCTTCATCGAAGTCGTCGCCACCGAGGTGCGTATCGCCACTGGTGCTGACCACTTGGAAGACGCGCGTCGAACTCTCGTCGTCGCCCGAATCGGCAACTTCCAGAACCGACACGTCGAACGTACCACCCCCCAGATCGAAGACGATGATCTTTTCATCCTTCTTCTTATCCAGTCCGTACGCGATCGCCGCAGCCGTCGGTTCGTTGATGATCCGCATCACTTCCAGACCCGCGATGTCACCCGCATCTTTGGTGGCTTGTCGTTGGCTGTCATTGAAGTACGCGGGAACGGTGATGACCGCCTTGTTGACCTTGTGCCCCAAGTAGGATTCGGCAGCTTCCTTCAGCTTACGAAGCACCTTTGCCGAGATTTCTTGCGGCGTGTATTCCTTGTCGCCCACCTTGATTTTGACGAAGTCGGATTCCGCACCGGTCACTTCGTATGGGACGATCTTCTCTTCGGAATGAACTTCGTTGTGCCGGCGGCCCATGAAACGCTTCGCCGAATAGATCGTTCGCGTTGGGTTGGTGACCGCTTGGCGACGCGCCGGTTCGCCGACGATCGTTTCCGCTTTGTCGGTGAACGCCACCACGCTGGGAGTTAAACGGTTGCCTTCCGCATTGGGAATCACCTTGGGATCGTTACCTTCCATGATGGCAACGACGCTGTTGGTGGTCCCCAAGTCGATACCAATAATTTTTTCGCCTTGTGCCATGGATCTCTCCTCCAGTCGTATCGTCAGAATTTTAGTCTATTCGTTGTGCGACAAAGCTCGCCCTGTGGAGCATTGCATGTCGTGCCGCGTCTCGTTCGGTCGGCGACATGTTTGGCCGTCACGCGAACGAATGTGAACAAAAGCAAAGAGCGTGCCAGAACCAAACCACGGCTTCCAAAAAACTGCAATTCCTGTACGTTTCGGTACATCAGGCACCGTTTTGCGGTTCCAACCGCCTAATATTCGTCATCGTCACGGCTCCAGTTTGACTTTTGAGCCCGTTTCGGTTTCGATGAGCAATGCGTTGCCGGTCAAAATGACAGACTTCGCCCGTATGAATTTTGCCGTGTCGTTGGAGCACCGGCAACTCAGCCATCCTGACACCCTCGAAGAGCCAATCCACGATGCCGCGAGACCCTGAACGCCTCAACGAGATCGATCGAGCCATCCTTGACCTAGTCGGGCAACGCATGGAAATCCTGCGTCAGGAAAACGCTGCGGAATCGCCAGCAGATGTCAGCGCGCGGATCGAATCGACGGTCAAGCAAAGCGCTGCCACGCATCGGATCGATCCCGATCGCTTGCGAACGCTGCTGCGGCACGTCGCCAGTCTGTCCAATGCGGAACTGGAAACCTGCCGGATCGCTTACCTGGGCCCTCAGCACAGCTACAGCCATCTGGCCGCGATCAAATACTTTGGCGACGCCGCATCGTTCACCCCAGAAACAACCATCGCCGCCGTTTTTGATGCGGTGGGTCGGGGCCAAGCCGCGATGGGCATCGTTCCCGTCGAAAATTCAACCGACGGCCGCGTGGTCGATACGCTGGGGATGTTCGTGCAAACCCCCGTCAATATCTGTGGCGAAGTGCTGCTGCCAATCCACCACTATCTATTGAGCCGCACGCCGCGCGAACAGATCGTTGAAATTTACAGCAAGCCGCAAGCGCTATCGCAATGCCGAGGCTGGTTGGCCCAACACATGCCGGCGGCGCAGCTGAAAGAGCTCTCCAGCACCGCCGCGGCGGCCAAACTGGCGGCCGAAAAACCAGGGGTTGCCGCAATCGCTAGCGAAGCGGCCGGGCGTGAGTACGGCTTAAACGTGATCGCGGCCAGCATCGAAGACAACCCCAACAACGTCACACGATTTGCTGTACTGGGAGCCCATGAACCCGATTCCAGTGGCAACGACAAGACGGCTTTGGTCCTGCAAATCATCCATCGCCCCGGCGCCTTGGCCGATGCAATGAACGTCTTCAAAACCCATAACCTGAATCTAACCTGGATCGAATCCTATCCGATGCCCGCCGGGCCCAATGAATATCTGTTCTTCGTCGAATTGGAGGGGCACAAACAGGACGCCCCAGTGAAAGCTGCGATTGAAGATCTGAAAGCTTTTACGGTTCGCCGCGATATCCTGGGGTCGTACCCCAAAGACAGCAACCGAACCGAAGGCTGATCTGCCGCCATGGTGGCGGCAGTTCCCTGAGCTCAGTCTCAAACGGCATCGCCCCTTCTACCACTTCAAACCAAACTTGGCTCCGCCGGCATCCGCATCTTTGCCACCCTTGAGCGGACCGACGTGGCGTTTCTTGATGTACGGCTCGGGTGCCGGTTCATCGATTGCCTCAGCCGCCTCTTTCGCCTTCTCTTCCTCGGTCTGCGGTTTCACCTGAGTCGCCTTCAGCGACAATCCGATCCGCTGCGAATCTTTGTCGACCGAGAGAATCTTCACCTCGATCACATCGTCGACTTTGACCACGTTGTCGACCTTAAAGACGCGATGATGGGCGAGTTCGGAAATGTGGATCAGCCCTTCGATGCCGGTTCCCAAACGAACAAAGGCCCCGAAATCGGCGGTCCGCGTGACGGTACCGGTGACCGTCGAACCGACAGGGAAATTGCTGTCGATGTTGTCCCAAGGTTGTTCCAGCAGATCTCGATAGGAAAGTCCGATCTTGCCGGTGGCCTCATCGATCTTGTCGATCCGGACCTTCACCTTTTGGCCCGTCTCGATCACTTCACTAGGATGCTTGATTCGATCCCAGCTGAGCTTGCTGATGTGGATCAGCCCTTCGACGCCCCCGAGATCGACAAACGCGCCAAAGTCCAAGACGTTGCGGACGGTTCCTTCCAAGACATCGCCCACAGCGATCTTGGCCATCTGTTCTTGGCGGCGTTCCTCGCGTTCGCGTTCGAGGATCGCACGGTGGCTGAGCACCAAGTTCTTGCGGCGTGGATTGCACTCGTTGACAACGCACATCAGCTTTTTGTCAACGAACTCCGCCGCGTCTTCAATGCGGAACTCCGACAATTGGCTGATCGGAATGAAGCCGCGCAGCGAACCGACCTTGACGTCGACACCGCCGTTACAGACCGATTCGACATACGCTTCGACGACGTCTCCTTCTTCTAACTCATCCCAGTCGCTGGCGTCGAGCGCTTGACCAGGCAGCGCCAACATGTACATCCCGTCGTCGTTGTTGAACCCACGCACGATGACTTCGACCGAAGCACCGATTTCAGGTTCCTCTTTGAATTGTTCAAATGCGACCGCCCCTTCGTCGGGACCACCCAACGAGACAAACACGGCATCGACATTCTTCTTGATCACTTTCGCTTGCACGCGTTGGCCTTCGACCAAAGCATCGCGCATCGGCATGCCCGCTTGGCCGCCAAGAATCTCTTCAAGTCCCGAGCCGGCCAATTCGCGGGCTAACATTTCTTCCAAGTCGTCCGACAAAGGGGCGCGTTTGCTGGGGACCATAATCCGCGGAGTTGGTGGCGGAGCGATCTGTTTGCCGCGTGGCGGATGTTTCTCTTTGCCAACGTGCTTCGGTTTCTCGGGCTTCGCCGCTTCGCCGCCCGTCTCCGTTGCAGCTCCTTCCGCGGCGGGGGCCGCCGGCTTTTTAGGCCGTTGTGGAACGGGCAACGGTGATCCGGGACGGCCGGCCGATGGAGGCGGCGAACTGGGTTGATGCCCAGGTGAACGCCGCGCCAACGGGCCGCTGGGCCGACCGGCTAACGGACCGCTTCCCGATGCGGGAGCCGGCGAATCGGCGGCCGCCGCAAGTGCGGCCGCTGCGTCGGACAACGTCGCATCGTCAGCCGCTAGGGGCGCGGGCGATGGAGTCGCGGCGTCACCAGCATCGATGGGAGGCTGTGCATCGGCTGTGGAGGATTGCGGGGGAACAGCGTTTTCGAGGTTTTCAGCGTTGGATTCGTTCATCAATCAAACCGATAAAGCACAGATTCAAACAAAAGGGAGATAGGATGCTGCGTGCATCGTCCGACCGCGTCGCTTACGCCCCAACGGCCACCGGTAGCGGAACGCAACGAACGCGCAGACATAGGTTCACGCCGAGGATTCTACCATAAAGAAGCCTTGCGGCTAGGATCATAACGGGCAACCGAGGCCAACTGGGCGTGCAATTTGCCTCCCATTGGCGGGTTATTCCGCCAACACCCGCGTCAGCTGTTGGCGAATGATCGCCTCGCAACCGCGGCCGACCCACCGCCAGCTGTGGCCAAAGCCTTCGTCAAAGGCCCGTTTCGTAGGGATATATCCCGTCCAGCTTTCGCCGAATCCGATCGCCATCACAAATGAATCCGGATGCAAGCGTTGCGCCATCAATTGGTATCCGACAAACGATTCCCCTGGCAACAACACGATCTGAGCAATCCCTAAATCGAGACAGGGCAAATCGATCGGCTGACGCTCCAAACGATCCAACGAACTCAGCCCCATCGCCGCCAAAATCCGATTCTTCTCGCTGGCCTGTTCGTCTTCCAATACCGCGGTCATCGCCTCGCGCGTGAACTCATCCCCTTCGTGAAACGGCAGCTGCAACGTTTCGCATCGGAAACGGTATTCGGAAATCGGTTGGCGTTGGGCCACCGCCGCCGACTGAACCATCGCTTGATACAGCCGATCTGCCAAAACCGCACGCGTCGCCGCCGCTCCATCGTTGTATTTTCCAGCCGTCACGTCGCCGCTGCAGCCGGTGGTGTAGATCTGCATGCTCCCTTCGGTATCCAATTGGCGTCGCCGTCGAGCCATGCCAACAAAGTCGGCGGTCACGCCCCCTTGCCCGTAATAGCTCATCGGATGCGTGGCATACGATGAGATCACCGCCAGTTCGCGATCCTGGTTGTAGAAGTGGATCGTTTTGAGAAACGGATCGATCTCTCCGGCGTCAGCCAGCGCCGCTGGCGAATCGGGACTCATCCGACTGCCCCGGTCGTAACCGACCCGGCCATCGGGATACTCGACCCTGCGGTTCGACGCGATCTGGTCCACCTTGGCTTGACTGGCGGCAACGTGTGTCAGCGGCTGAGCCAACGGGATCGCCTTGCGAATCGCTTCGGCCACGCGAGCGATGCAATCCGCGTGAAAGGCGACATCGTACAGTTCGCCCTGCATGCCGACACGGTCCAACAGCGCTTGGGCACCGCTGTCGGTAACCGGTGCGTCGTGCTGATGCAGCGAACAAACAAGCACTCGATTGCGGACGGTGTTCGCCGCCTGGGCGATCTGATCGCGCCATTGATCATACGCACCGTTGCGAACTTCGCACCAATCCAATGCAACAAGCACCACCGGCGGGCCCGATCCCAACAGCACCAGGCCGCGGGCTTCCAACGGATCTTCGATGCGCAACGCCTTCGTCGGCAAAACGCCCATGCAACGATGCCCCAGCGGAATCGTGATGTCAGCCGAAAAGGTCGCCAAGCGCAGCTCCGCCGGTTCCGACGCCACGACGCTACTACAGAACATCACCCACAACAACGCAAAACATCGAAACATTGAGACACTCAATTGCAAAAGGTTGTGCGGCTTACCAGGCATCCAATCGGTCGAAAACGACCGCATCACGCGTCGCCACTTTTGACAACGATCACCAGGATGATCACCACGATTAAAAACAGACTCACGGCGGCCAGCATCGCGATCATCCGCGTCCGCCGTTTGCGTTTGGCCAATTGCCGCCGTTCGAATTCCGTCAGCTTTGGTTCTTGTTCCAGGTGCACCCCGGACGTCGATCGGCCCAGATCGATGCCTCCCTGCGAACCGAGGGGCGCTTCGGGCAAATCGGCGTTGAGATCGATATCGGCAATCCCCGACGTGCCAAAATTTGGACCAAACACATCTTCGGCTTCGCGCCATTGCGACCATCCATCCCGCCACACCAAAGATCCGGGCACCACTCGATGCTCCTGAATCCACTGCTGCATCAGCGCGCCGCCCGCAGGTCCATATTGCCCACCGCTGGGCGGCCGGACATACCAAACGACGTCCACGGGCATCGCCAGCGGTGACGATTCGTCTTGCGAAGTCTCGTGCTGCGATTGATCCGGAGGCAATTCGGCCGGAGCTGTTTCACTTGGCGGATCCGATTTCGTGGCGGCGGACGGATCGGCCTGAGGCACGGATTCCGGTGCCGGATGCTGGGCCGTCGCGACCTTGCTGGACGGCTTGGGACCGTCGGGTGCGGTTGCGTGGGAAGGCGTCGAAACGGCAGCCGATTCCGCCGCGGCGAGCGTTTCGGAACGATACGCGGCGAGCTGTGGAGATTCCTCCGGGACGGATGAATCGTGGCTGTCTGTCAGATCCGAATCCACAGGCATCGACCACGCTTGATCGCCCATCGGGATCCGAAACATCGTTTGGCAGTTGGGGCACTTTCCCCGTTTGCCCGCCAAGAACTCTTTGACGTTTAAACGATGTTGACACTCATGGCATTGGAATCGAATTCCCATCGAATACCCAGGGATGGATGCGTTGGCGGTGCCCCGACGCGCTGCGACGTGGCGGTTAGCGGTATTGCTCGTGACAGGCATCACAAGATTGATTGATCATGCCAACCGCTTTCCGAGCCCCATCGGCATCTCCCTGCTTCGCGGCCTGGCCAGCCAAGATCGCCGCGTCGAGCATCTGTTTGGAGAGTTTGACATATTCCTCGTCGTCGGCCTCGTCCATCCCTTCTTGAATCAATACATTGCCGACCAACGCGACCATGTCGCTGAATTGTTTGACTTTATCCGGAGTCTCTTTGACCCCTGTGTCATCGTTTGTCAAATTGGGCAATTCTTCCTTCGAAAGCGTCTCCAAATATCCCATCAAAACCGAGCGATCGGCGATCATCGGCCAATCCGATTCCGCCTTCGCTGGCGGGCCCGAGAGGGAACCGCCCCCCAGCAGATCGTCCAGATCCTGTTTCCGCGTCTTGCACTCGTTGAACACCTGAATCGAGCCTGAATTGCAATTGCCCGCCGTCCGCGCTAACAGATTGCGCGCCGCCTCGGCTTGCTCTTTCCAACGAATATCCCCTTCGTACAGCGTCACCACGCCGAATAAGGTCGCCAGGATCGACAATTCCGTCCGGGCGTTCACATACCCGCCACTCTTAAAAGCGCCAGGTTGCGACACATCCGCGTCAAACTTCAGCTTCTGTCGCTTGATCTCATCCTCGATACTCTGAGCGCTTGCCAGCTTGCCCCAACCGCCTCCCGCATCCTCGCTCTCTTGTGGCTCGCCAGCAGCCGGACCGGCTGCCCGAGGCATGATCCCGCGCAACGCTTGAACACTCGGTCGCGACGCGGCGACCGATTCGGAGAGGTCCTCGAAAAAGACGCCACGAAACGAATCGGCACCAAACCGAGGCGGCGCGGCGCGGCGTTCCTTGGCAAACACGGGGGCCACGATCAGCCCCAGCAAGCAAACTATTTTTAAAGCTTTCATGAAATCGCTGATCCCAACGCGACAGGCCGCTCGGAGGGCCTTTCGAAAACGAATGTATCGTACGCCAACGCAAGACGCCTACCTATTATGAAGCGAACTTCAAAGCCAAACAACATCCGCCGTCCGAGGAACTGGGTCGATTGTTGCAGTTAAGTCGGAGGATCGCCAATCCGCGGCCACAAAAGCCGCGCATCTCCTCCAAACCGTCCTCGCCGACGCGGACGAGCGCGCTCGTCTCAGCGGCGGATGGCGACGCCGCGACTGACAGCGACCGCCGACCGACGTCTGCAAAGTTGCGAAACCTAGGGAGCTTTTCATGACGAGTTCCACCCCCCATCCACCTGTGGTACGATCCTCATATCTACCTGTCCCGATTGGAGTTCATTTTGATGCTCGAGTCCGCGGTTCTTTCCAACGGCAGCGCCACAAACGTGGAGATGCCGAATCAAGAGTTGATTCAAGCGTTGGCATCGGCCGATGCCCCGGTGACGGTGGCCGAGCTGTGCCGAGCGTTTTCTGCGCAGGATCAACGAGATCCTCAAGCCATCCAACAACAACTGGATCGACTGGTCCAGCAACAGGCCATCCATCGCTTTGCTCCCTATCGCGGGAAAGCAGATCGATTTTGGGATCGATCGCTCGATCATTACGCGACGCGCGTGATCACTTCCGAAGCGGAAAAGCAGATCGGCACGAAGAGCGATCTCAGCAGCCGATGCCGGGCGCGACTGAAAGATATGAACGTCAAGCAGCTGGGCGACTTTATCAACCAATTGGCCACGGTGGGCCAATTGCATGTTGGACGCTTCCTGGGAAGCCAAGCCTTGCGATATTCCGCTCGCCCGATCGGACCTCAAGCGATGCTCGAGAACGCGATCGCACAAATTGCCAAACGCTGCTCGATCAGCCCCGACGCGGTGCGAGCGTCGATCTTGCCGCCCGAGCCATCCGCGCCACGTTCGACGTCGCCGACCGAAACCGACCTGTCCGATGCAGCCCTTGTGATGGAAACGATCGCTCAAATGTCCACCAGTCCGTCGCCGGCGGGAGTGATCGTATCGATCGCCGAATTGCGTCGAGCGATGGAGTTCAAATTGGCAGGCCCTTCGTTCGACGCGGCGATCCGACAACTGGAAGACGAAGCGCAAATCGATCTGACAACGCACCCCGATCCAGGGGCGTTAAGCGCTGCGGAGCGCGAGGCCCGCATGCTTCGTGGCGATGGAAAAGTTTATGACATGCTTGTCGTCAGGAGGTAACGAATGGCTGCCGCAAAATTGAAAATCGATCCGTCGATGCCCAATCCGTTTCTTGGAAGCATCGTTCCCGATGCTTGGCGTGGGGCATCGGCCGATGTGCCGGAGATTCATGCCGACGTCTTTTCCAAATGTCTCGACGCCGTGCGGATCGTGCGCAACGAACAGCGAAGCGCGTCGGTCCTGATTCATGGCGAACAGGGCAGCGGAAAGACCCATCTGCTGGCCCGCTTGCACGAACACCTCACCGATACGAAGAAAAAGTATCCCGACGTCGAAGATGACTGGCAGATCTTCGTCTATTTGAGGATGCGAACCGCTTCGGGGCGGATCTGGCGTAAGATCCGTTCCGAATTGGTGACCGATCTGATGCGCCCGATGCCCGACGGGCTCACGCAACTAGACCATGTGCTCGCGAAACAACTGGCCAAACCGCTTGATGGCAGCGCGGACCTCGCACTGTGGTGGAATCACTTTCGCCAAGCGCGGATCGAAGAACTTGTCGATCACTGGTACGAACTCGCGGGTCAGATCAGTCTTCGCGACGACTTTGCTCATGTGATCGAATGGTTTATTCGGCAACAACATCGACGTCATGTCCGCGCGTACCTCGGCGGCGGGCTGGTCAACGAAGCGGGTTTCCGGGCATTGTTTGGCAACGTCGATCCAAGTCATTACGCTCCCGACAACGAAGACGATGCGTTTGAAGCGGTGAAATCGCTTTGCCAGATCGCCGGCTCCGAGATTCCGATCGTCTTCTGTTTCGATCAAATCGAAGCGATCGAGGTCGAGGATCCAACGCGTCGGCCCGTCTGGTACCTCGCCCGCGCGATCGCTGACCTCACCGATGAAACCACCGTGGCGGTGATCTCGTGCGTGTTGGCCAACTTCGCCGACAACGAGGTGCGTGGGCAAGACCGTCCGCGGATGACCACTGCCGGCCAGACGGCGCTGCAGAAACTGGATGCGTCCCAGATGCGGCAGATCATCCGTTCCCGAGTTGCCGCTCTGTCGGTGACAGCCAAGGCCGCCGGAAACGATCCGCAATGGCCGTTCGGTGACGAGGAAGCCTTGTTCGCACAGCGTTTAACGCCGCGTGAACTGCTGCACCAAGCAGCGATTCGCTTCGATGAACTGGCCTCCAAAAAGCCAAGCCCCCCAGCGCCGGTTGGCCCCGAAGCCGCCTTGGCCGAAGTCTTCGACCAACGGATCGAGCAAGCGCTCCGCACCCAGACGCCCGAAGCGACCAACGAATTGATCGCGGCAACGCTTCCCAATCTCCTCCGGATCGTTGATGCGGGGTGGACCGCCGAGTATCCGACGGGGCCACACAATGCGCAGAACGATATCGAAATGGTACTGGTCGGCCCCGAAGAGGAAGCACGGGTCGGCGTGGCGCTCTGCAATCAGCCGAACATGACGAGCTTGGCGGCCCAATTGCGGCGTTTGATTCAAAATCGCGAGGCGTTTGGATTGCACAAACTGGTGCTGATTCGCGACGGACGATTGCCGATCTCCCCGGGTGCCCAAACCACCCGTGATCGTTTGGATCAATTGACCAAAGAGGAAGGCGTGCTGCTGCGTCCGACGCGTGAGATTATGGCGGTGCTCGATGCCGTCCGTTCTTTGATCGCCGACGCAACCTGTGGAGATCTCACGGTCGCAGGGGATGCGGTGGGAGCGTCGACGGTCCGGCAGTGGTTGTCCAATCACCTCGATTCTGTCGTCCGTGAATGGATCGATGAATTCCGCACTCCGCAGCGTCCCGGCTGGATCGACGACGATCCGACGCCCGACGACAACGATATCGACGCGGTCCTCGAATGCCTTGCATCCGCCCCGATCACATCGGTCGATGCCATCGCAGCCTCCACCGGCATCGACCAGGAACGCGTGAAAGAACTCGCCGGCCTCGCAGCAGACCGGATTGGAGTGATTCACGGAGACGCGGCGGTCGTCTTTCGAGTGGATGACCCCGTGGCATCGGATAACGAAATCGATTCACCCCAACACAGCGATAACTCTTGAGATGAATCAAAGATTACAGCCCCCATCGTTTTCGCGGGAAGCCGCCGGAAGTGGCGTCGAGATTTCGGTCAGCGACGTACGCCAGCAGATCTATCTCGCCGACCCTTCCAGTGGTACCGGCAGTCCATCCTGTTGTGAATTAGGATCGGCATTCCATCGCTTGATCGCGTCTCTGCTGAACAGCAGCCTATCCGAATTATCGACGATCTTCAGCGGGGCGTCAGTCGACGACTGGTCCGCGGAGCTGCGCGACTTCGGATATCGGCGGGAACTGGGACCGTTTCTGGTTGGGAATGCCGCCGCCCTGCATGGACGTGGCGACGCGGTGATGAACCTTTGGGCCGCGGTCAACGAAGCGACCCACTGGTTGGCCGAACTGTTTTGGGATCACCGCCAACGCCAGCTTCGCGACGGCAAACGTTTCAATCCCTGCGAGCTTGCAAATTGGTTTCAGGCCGAGGTGCCACTGCGTTTGGAATTGACCGACGCAGCCTGGACGCAGCCCGTGATCCTGAAGGGCGTCGCCGATTCGGTCCTGAGCTTGCCGGGAGGACGTCGCTGCGTGATCGAATACAAGCTCGGCAAGACGGCTCCCCAAGCGGATCTCTGTCAGACGACACTCTATCATCAAATGTTGAATGACGCCGGCAACAGCTCGCTCGCTGTGATCGGATTCCTGCCCAAGCGATCGGAACGTTTGATCGAAGGCGATCAGATCGGCGACTTGCAGCAACAACTGAAAACGTTGATTGGCAAGCTGGCGGGAGTCGACCGTCCGCGCGTCGCGCCGCTGCCGCAACGCAAACCAGCGCCAACCGCCACACCAGTCGTCTCCACGTCGAATCCAACCACGGAAGCCGACGTGCAATCGATCGCCAAACGGCTGAAGGCGGCGTTGAACGAGGCCGATTGCGAATCGAACTTTGTCGGCGAACCGATCATCGGACCGACCTTTATCCGATTCACCGTCAATCCAGCACGCGGCGTGTCGCCAAAGAAATACCTGTCGATCGGCGACCTGTTGCAGATTCGTCTGCAAAGCAATCGACCACCCGTGATACAAACGGGGGCCGCGATCACCATCGACGTTCAACGTCCCGACCGGCAGTTTGTCGCATGGGACGATATCGATCTTCCCGCGTCCGATCCGCTGCATGGTTGTGCCAAGGTACTCGTCGGGGTCGGCCTGGATGGGAAAGTGAGGACCGCCGACTTGGCGGATACCACCTGTTCGCATCTGTTGGTCGCTGGCGTCTCGGGCAGCGGCAAGAGCGAATGGTTGCGGACCGCCGTCGCTGGGTTGATCGCAACGAACACGCCCGAGCAATTACAGCTTGTCGCCATCGATCCCAAGCGCGTGGCGTTCCATGATCTGCAAGGTTCCCCCTACCTCCGCTGCCCCGTCGTTTTCCCGGGCGACGCGGACGCCGACATCATCGCGGTGTTGGATGAATTGATCGAAGAGATGGAGGAACGTTACGCGTCCTTGGACGGGTGCGCGTCGCTCGCCGAATGGATCAATCGTCACGGGAAACCGGTTCCGCGCATCGTCTGTGTTTGCGACGAATACGCCGACATCATGCTCGCATCGACGAAGCAGCAGAAGACGATCGAAAGCCGTATCACGCGACTGGGCTCCAAAGGACGCGCCTGCGGGATCCATCTGATCCTGGCGACACAGCAGCCGAGCCGCAGGACGATCACCGGACCGATCCAATCGAATCTTCCCGGCCGCGTCGGACTGACCATGACGTCGGCAACCGAGAGTCGGATGCTGTTTGAGCAACGTGGCGCCGAAGACCTGCTAATGAAAGGGGATCTGATGTTCAAAGACATTGGTGCCCCGCAGCGCTACCAAGCGGTCTACCTCTCCGACGACCAACGCCGCGCGATCTATTTGTCCTCGACGCGAAACGTCCCCACGCCCTAGAGGTCACGAGGAACACAACCGGCTCGTCTGCTTGGCGAGTAAGGGACGCTGCGTCAGCGGATGTTGGATTGCACGCATTGGATCGCACACGCCCAATGCCGGTACCCGAACGGCCGCGTCTGTCAGCTGCCGGATCCCGCGATTCGTTGTGATTTCCGTGCCGCACGGGCAATGCCCAAACTGATGATCGCAGTCTGGCAGGCAGCCCAGAGGATCAAGACAGTCCACCAATACGTCACCGCTGACGCATCGTCGGGAGCGAAGATCCATCCCACCACGACGCTGATGGAACCCGGCAGGGCGGTGGCGAACAAGACGATAAACGTTTTGCCGATGCCTTTGATCGCTGCTCCCAAAACCAAACTGCTAATGTCGACGATGCCGTAGACGGCGGCGTACGCTAACAACTGTGCGGCGAGCGGCTGAAGACTCTGCCGCTGCTCCGCTGGCAGACCGCCCAACGGAATCTGCAGCAACGCGTCGGGGAAGGTCCACAACGCGGCGGCCAATCCGAAAGCGACCGCGGCGCCGACGTTCGCACTGCGGCGGATGACCTGCAGCGCCGGTGCGAACCCTGCCGACGCATACGCTTGCCCAGTCAAGACGGTGACGGCGGTGGCCAGTCCGATCGCAGGGATCGACAGCAATTGATACAAGCTGAGCGCTGCCGACGTCGCTGCGAGTCCTTGAACCGATGCCGCTCCAATCACCAACAGGATGAAGCTGAACAAACTGGAGCGGACCAGTTGCTGGATCCCCAGCGCCGAACCCGGAACGATGATCTCGCGAATCAGTTTTAGGTTGGGCCGCCAAGCCTGCGGCCGATGACGACCAAACGATTGCAGACGCAACAACAGCACTGCAAAGATCGCAACCTTGCACCACATCGCCACCGCCGTCGCGAGCGCCGCTCCGAAAACGCCCATCGCTGGCAGACCGACACCTCCGAAGATAAACCAATAATCGAGCAGGACGTTCAAGACAGCCGACGCGATGTTGGCTCGTAAGATCGGTCGGGTCACTCGGCGACCGACAAAAAACGCCGTCAGCCCAGCTTCCAACATCGACGCGGGGGCGACCAGCAGCAGCGTGCGGAAGTAGCGGGACTCTTGCCGAGCGAGATCGTCGGGATGTCCGAAGGCTGCGAAGATCGCGGGGGCTCCCCATCCGATCAACGCCAACAGCGGAATGAACAGCAGCGTCAACCACAGACATTGCCAAACGAGCGCCCAGACACGGCCGATCATCGCACCGCGGCGTCGTTTGTTCCCCATCGCCATCGCGACCAACGGAGTTAAGAAGCCCATCGCCGTGACGGGGATACAAACGACCGCCCAATAAAGATTCCCCGCCGCGACCGATGCCGCCGCCGATGTCGGCCCGTACCACATCAAGAGCGTCCGGTCGGTGAACAGGGTGATCGAGAAACAGCCAACGGTTGCAGCCAACGGCAATGCAACGGCCAACAACGCGCGATATCCATACGGATCGGGGCGAGTTTTGGGAGGGTTCGACGGCATCCAATGGTTTCGTTCGGGAAATCGTTTGCTTTGGTTCACTTTATGCAGCTTGCAATCGGACTGGCGGTTCGCCACCGCGGCGATGCGGCAGACGTTTCTGCCTCGATCGCGTGCGCCTTAGCCGTCCACCGGTTGCATGTTCCTCAACCGACATGCGATCCGTGTGCCATCACTACGAACGATTGGAAACCAACCGATGTCCGCTGTCACAACACCCACCCGACCTTCGTCCCTTTCCATTCTGATCCGTTCGGTGCGTCGCATTGGGCTGCGATTTATCGGCACGATCGACCACGTCGAACGGCAAATGCGACGTTCGGGAGTCGCAGTCGCACGCTCCGCGGGGCAGCCGATCGTGCCGATTGCAAAACGCTAGATCGTAACCAATGGCACGCTTGTTGCTTTACCGAATCGCTCGATGGGACGCGATACACCACGAAGGAACGTTTTTATTTACGCACACAAGGGCAACAGGAGTCGGTGGCGATGAAAATCGGAATCATTGGGCATTTGAAGTTCCCCATGGCAAAGCCTTTCGCAGGGGGGCTGGAAGCGTTCACCCATAGCTTTGTCGACGCATTGGTTGCACGCGGTCACGATGTGACGTTGTTTGCCGCGGGCGATTCGGACCCGCGGTTGCCTGTGGAACCTATTCTCCCGCACGCGACGATTCCTGAATCGCTGCGACGGTTGGGACGCGTCCACGACGGCTGGGTCGACGCCACCGAAGACGAAGCCTATGCATCGCTGATGGCTCGGCTGGCCGCTGCCGATTTCGACCTGATTCACAACCATTCGCTCAACCCGATTCCGCTGCGGTTCGCCAGCACGCTCCCCACACAAATGATCACCACGCTGCACGCCCCCGTGCTTCCACGCGTCGAAGAGGAATTGGCGGCGCGACAATGGCAACAGTGTGGACGTTTCGTCAACATCTCCCACGCCAACGCGATGGCTTGGGGACGATTGGTTAGCGACCAAACGGTCATCTACAATGGCATCGACACCGATTTTTGGAAGGGGCGTGTAACTGCCGCCCAGCCACGAGCCGTGTGGTTTGGAAGAATCCTTCCCGAAAAGGGAACGCATCTGGCAATCGCTGCGGCCCGTCGCGCAGGGCTGCCGATCGACGTCGTCGGTCCCGTTTCCGATCAAGCCTACTTCGATGACTTGGTCGCTCCCAACGTAGGAAGCGACTGCTGCTATTTGGGACACAAAACGCACGAACAGCTTTGCGAGATCATTAGCAGCGCAGCGGTGGCGGTCATCACTCCCTGTTGGGATGAACCCTTCGGACTCGTCGTTGCCGAAGCGCTCGCGTGCGGAACTCCCGTGGCCGCGTTCGCTCGCGGCGCGCTCCCCGAGATCCTCGCTCCATCGGTGGGCCGTTTGGCCTATCCAGGCGACGTCGAAGATCTGGCACTCGCGATTTCCGAAGCGGTCGCGTTGAACGGCGAGGTCTGTCGCCGTGTCGCTCAGGAACGTTACAGCATGGATCGCATGATGGACGATTACGAAGCATTGTACCGACGCGTTCAGTTGGGTGTGGCGGCATGAGGGGTCCAACGATCGGTTTCTACGTCCACTATCACGGGCTGGGACATAAGCATCGAACCGAAGCGATTCTGCAGCACTTGCAGATCCCAGCTACGGTTGTCACCAGCCGGATCGATACGCTCGATTGGAATGGTCCAACGTTGCAGCAGGTGGTTGGCATCGCGTGCGATATCGACGATGTCAGCCCGCGTGGAATCCCTTACGCACGCGACGTCCAGTCGCTGCACTACGCGCCGCTGTGGTGCGAAACGATCACGCGCCGCGTGGCGCAGTACACCGCCTGGCTCGACGCGGCGTGCCCCGATGTGATGGTAGTCGATGTCTCCGCCGAGATTTCGATGCTAACCCGATTGGCATCGATACCGCAGGTTGTGATGCGACAGCACGGCGACCGAAACGATCCTGCGCACCAAGATGCCTATCGCGCGGCACACTCGATGTTGGCCCCCTTCCCCAAGTCGATGGAGGATGACCAGACTCCCGACTGGGTTCGCACCAAGACGATTTATTTGGACGGATTTTGTCGGCAACAATCTGCACCAAAGGACGATCGCGAGACCGTGGCGGGCGATGGTCCTGCCGTCCCAACGATCGTTGTCATGTTTGGCCGCGGCGGCAATGCGGACGTCCACGTCCGCTTAGCGGCAGCCGCCCGGCGTGTTCCCGAATATCGATGGCAAGTGATCGGCATCGCGGCTCCCGAATCGACCGCACCGCCCGACAACCTCCAATACGTCGGTTGGGTCGACGATCCGATGCCTTACGTCACCGGGGCCGAAATCGTCGTCACCGCGGCGGGGCACAATAGTGTGATGGAGTTGGGACACGCTCGGCAGCGTCTGATCGCCATCGCACAACAGCGTCCGTTCGACGAACAGATCTGCAAAGCGGCGATCCTGGACCGGGAAGGCTTAGCCATCGGGCTGTCGCAGTGGCCCGACACCGACCAATGGCCCGATCTGCTCCAACGGGCCGAGCGTCTCGCCCCGCGCCGATGGGACGCCATCTTCGCTGGCGACGGAGCGGCTCAAGCGGCGGCCCACCTGCATCGGGTCGCCACCTGGTCTCGACGTCAACGTGAATCCAACCGACGGGCAGTCCCATGCAGTTAAGCGTCTTAACGATCGTGCGCGGTCGCGAAAAACATCTCTATAACCAATGGCTTGGCTTGATGCGTTCCTCGCTGTCGCCAGCCCAGTGGATCATCGTAGGGATGGATCAGGACGTCGCGTTGCCTCCGGAGGTGCTCAGCCATCGCAGGCCGGTTCAGCCGGCGACGGCCCGTCACCACGAAGCCGCTGCCGCCACGGCGACGCAAACACTCGAGACGAGGATCGACGTGCGAACCGCTCGCGTCGATGGGGATGGCGACCAGCTGCCTCTCGCCGAGGCGAGGAACCGGGCTGCGGAGATGTGCCAGACCGATGGGATGATCTTTCTGGATGTCGATTGCATTCCGGCCCCTACGATGCTCGAGACGTTTCGTCAGGCGTTGCGGGACGATCCGCGATTGTGGATGGGGAACGTGCGGTATCTGCCAGAAGGAGCGGCGAGCGACGGGTGGCAAATGGACGACTTGGATCGCTTGGCCGTCGACCATCCATTGCAACCACGCCTGCAGCCGGGAGAACGACAAAAGTCGCGGCGTTACGAGTTATTTTGGTCCCTCTGTTTCGCCGCCACCCGACCGACGTTTGATCGGATCGGCGGGTTCGATCGATCGTTTGATGGTTATGGAGGCGAAGACACCGATTTTGCGTTTGCCGCCCGTCAACAAAAGGTCCCGTTTGGTTTTGTCGCTGCGACCGCGTACCACCAACACCATCCAGTCTGCAAACCGCCGCTGAATCACTTCCACGCGATCGTTCGCAATGCGAAGCGATTCCAGCAGAAATGGGGCGTCTGGCCGATGGAATCGTGGCTGCACGGGTTCGCTCAACGCGGACTGGTCGAGTTTCAGCCCGCCGACGATCTACTGACGATCGTTCGCGAACCGAGTCCCGAAGAGGTTCGGCAGGCGCGGACCACAACCGCTGCAGGGTTCTAATGTCGTCGCACGCTGCCGATACCTCTGCGCCACGTTTCCGTCGACGGGAATCCGTCACAACGACGCCATTTCGCTACCCAATACAGGAGACGAAGAACCGTGTTTGAAAAATGGATCCATGCGTCGCCGAATCAACTGGGAATGATTCTGCTTTCGACCGTTTGCGTCTATGCCGCGATCTTGGTCTACACACGCGTCAGTGGGCTACGCAGTTTCTCCAAAATGTCCGCCGCTGATTTTGCCATGACGATTGCGATTGGATCGCTGTTTGGTGCGACGATCTCCACCCCCTCGCCAACGCTGTTGATGGGAGGCTTTGCGCTGCTGTGCGTCTTCGTCGGCCAAACCGTCGTCGCCTGGTTGCGTCGCAAGTCACCCGCGATTAGCAAACTTGTCGATAACCAACCGCTGCTGCTGATGGCCGGCAGCGAGATCTTGCGAGGGAACTTGCGTCGAGCGAATCTAACCGAAGCCGATTTGCGCGGCAAACTCCGCCAATCGAATGTCTATCGATACGACGATGTGTTGGCCGTTGTTTTTGAAACCACCGGCGACGTCTCGGTCTTGCAACGCGACGACCGCAACGCGCCGCCAGATCAAGAGATTTTTGAAGGTGTTATCGACAGCGATCGCCTGAACCTGCAACGTTGTCAGTCCCAAACAAGCGGTCGATTCACAGAACCGTGTCCGCGATGATCCACACAACACGAAGCCGCGGTAGCGGCGGCCTGGGTAATGCGTCCGCGACGATCACCACGCACGAAGCCGTGGACGCGGCGGCTGCGTATTGCCTGTGGCGTGAGCCAAAGGTCCGCGATGGCGATGCTTTAGCGCGAGCCCCGGAAGGGGCGACAGATCCGTAGTTGCTGCCGCCACGACCGGGGCTTTGCATTGATTGCCGATTGCGCACCTGCGGCTCGCGCCACAGGCTTTATGCGATCGCCGCATCCGCGGCTTTGAAAACCGACCTACCGGCGACTTACGCCGCCGGCAGGTCCTGTGTCGGCCTACGGCCTCGACGAGCAGAGTTGAGGCGGGACCATTCGATTCTCCCTCTGTGGTGCGAAGCTATCCAACTTTAGCGAGTTTCCACAAGGAAAAGATGTCGTGTCGGCTGAATCGTTCGTTAACAATAGATCGTGGAGGCGATATTTATCATGTTTGAAGCAATCCGGCTGATCCCAGCACTGCAGGCAATCTTCCGATCGGGGATCGAGTTTACCGAAGAGAGTTTTGCCGAACTCAACGCCGCTCAACAGGAAGCTTATGAGCGCAAGGTCGCCGTGCCCGATGAGCCGATCTTTCGAGTCCTACCGTATGAACCAACGGTTATCGAGCGCCAAGGCAATGAGAAAGTCACTCTCGAACTCACCATCGCCACACAATCCGAACGGCAATTATTGCTCGATGCCGTCCAATTCATCCACTGCGCCACCAACGAAATGCCAGAGGAATCGACGTCCTTCGAACAACGGCTCGCAAACCTTCGACAAAGGCTCCCTCCGATCGTGATCGGCGAACCCGACATCGATCGTTTCGAGGGTGGCTGAGTCAGCCCCGTGCACAAAAATGCGATCGATGAAGAGCGTAATCGCTTGCGATCAGCTCGGCCGTGGGCTGCCCGATTTCCACTGCAATTCGTGAGGCATCACGCCTTGGCGGATCGATTCGGCAGCGGCTTGCCCAGCCGCTTCGCCCATCGGAACCGCGTTGCCGGTGACGCGGTAGCTGGAATGGGCGAAGAAGTCGCCGCTGATACAACGCCCGGCCATCAGCAGCCCATCGACATCCGCCGCGACCAACGATGGATACGGGATATCGTACCGCTTCACGCCACGCGCTCGCAGCTTTTCGATATCCTCGGGATTCCCCGCCAGCTCCAACGAATGGACGTCGATCGGGAACTTCGCGTTGCAGACCGATTGAGGATGTTTCAGTCCCGTCGCGATATCTTCGCTGGTAATCGTGTACCGACCTTTAACGCGTCGCCCCTCGCGAACGCCAATCTGTTCGGCTGTCGCAACGACTGCCAAATCTTTCCAGACGCCGCCGAGTTTCCGCAGCCCGCGGACGATCTCGTGCACTTCGCGTCGCCCCTCGATCGTCGCCTTGGTGATCGCTGCGGCGTCAAAGGCGGAGACGCCGTATTCGTGATTCGTCATGATCGAATAGATTCCGCTGTGCAGATGCCTCAGCGTCGGAGCCCGATAGGACGGATCGATCCCCGCATCGCGCATGAACTTCAGAAACCGCGGCTTCGCCGACGCCCCCGTCTCGCGAATGAACTCCTGCACATCTTCCGGTTCTGGACCGGTGATCAACGCCATCATCGACATCGGTTGGCAGACGCAATCGGCACCAAACCCGAGATCGAACTGGCAGCCGGCTTGGGCAGCCAGATCGCCATCGCCGGTGCAATCGATGAAGCGATCGGCGGTCCAAACCTGACGTCCCGACTTCGATTCAGTGATCACAGCAACCAATTGATTCTTGTCGTTAACGACCGCACCAACGACCATCGTGTGCAGGCAGATCTCGATGCCCGCGTCGACACACATCTCCTCCAGGACGACCTTGGCCAGTTCGGGATCGTAGACGGTCCCGCCGGAATCTTTGGCGACGTCGCTACCCTGGGCCGCAAGCGCCCCCAGAATCTCTTTCATAATCCCCGACTTGCCACCAGCATCGAGGATCTTCGTCAGCATGCCCGCAGTCCAAACGCCGCCAAGGCAACCGGCCAGCTCCAACAGCTGCGTCTTCGCTCCGCTGCGAGCTGACGCCAAAGCCGCCGCGATTCCCGCGGGCCCACCGCCACAGACCAGCACCTGCCTGTGTCCGGCGACCGGAATCCGCCGGCTGTTTTCTTCAAACGCCGCCGCATCGACCAGCTTGCCGCTGGTTCGGACGACTTGGCCGCGGCTGATGTCGGGAAAGCTTCCCGTATCTTGCAGAACCTCTCCGTTGGCCCGCTGATGAATCAACAAACCTGCCGGTCCCAACATGGCGCCAGCGGTTGCGGTCTTCAAAAACTGTCGGCGCTGTCGAGAGGTCATGATGGGCTCGATGGTTGAGGAAAAGGAAACACGGGTAAGAACGGATTGGAGGTTCTCCGGCGAGACGAGCGCGGCAGTGCCGGCTTACCACATTCCCGTCCCGCCAACGAAGACGGCCTCCATCGTAGCAGGCCGGTTGGTCGATTTCACCCAATCAAACGACGCCTAAGGATTTTCGCTGGTGCTTCCAGCCCCTTCGGCAACGGGTGCCTCGGCCGCAGGATCGATCGGTGTTTCTTCGACTCCCAATTCCCCCGAACACCCCGCAGCGGACAACAGAACGGCCAAAAACAGACAACCTAAGTAACGCATGATTCCAATACCTTTCAACCTAAAAAAGAAGGACAAGCTTGACATCGCAAGACGACTACGGGCGGGCGACTGGCTGGCCATCCGCACGTGCAAGCAGACGTTCCCAAACGGTATCGATCACACGGCGCGTCGTATCGGTAACGCTACCGGTGGGATCCGCTTGAACTCCCCGCGAGTCGAAATGAGCATCGATCGTATTGGCCAGGAAAGTAACGCTACCGTCGGCCAACACCCACTGGGCACCACCGGGATGAAAGCTCGAGAAGCCTTGCTTGGTGCGGTTCGTACTGCCATTAAGGAAATCCAATCCATCCATGTTCTGACGATAGACACCGATGCCATAAATGTAGCCGCGATGCCAGTCGTCCCAGCGAACAATGCCAAATGCGTGGGCAGCTCCCGACGTCTCGACTTGACCATTTTTGTCGCGTGTCTGCCATTTGCGTTCACCCACCATCAACGTATTGCTAAGGCCGTCCAACACGTCGCGAAATTTGACAACTCCTTCGCCGTAGAAGCATCCACCCCGTTGTTGGCTATCGGAGCAGGCTTGATCAAGCCAATAATCGCTTGTGTGAACGCCGATGTAGTTGGACGTCGCGGTTCGTTGGCTTGCCATCGGACACTCATTGTTGGTTTCCGGCGCAATATCCGAGGGACAACGATATGCCGAGATAGGATTCGCCATCGCAGCGCGGGTGGTCGCGTTGTCGGCACACGAACGGATATTCCAATTGCCAAAGTGAATCGCGTCGAGAACCGCTTGCTGTTCGATGAACGGCAAAATCTGGGCGTTCCAGCCCCAGCGGTAATCGGGGTCGGCGTTGGCCATGGTGCCACCCACGTTGACATGTCCTGGAGGCATGCTTTGATAGGTGTCATGGTAATTGTGAATCGCCAATCCGATCTGTTTCAGGTTGTTGCTGCACTGCATCCGTCGCGCTGCTTCGCGCGCCGATTGAACCGCTGGCAACAACAGCCCGACCAAAATTCCAATAATTGCGATAACGACCAATAATTCAACGAGCGTAAATCCTTTGCGGACCATAGTGACCATATTCCTAAAAACGAAGGGACTATCCGGCAATGAATGTTGCCGGAAATAAAAACAAACGAGCGAGCGCGAAACCACGGCCTGGCCATGGGCGAATGGCAAAATTGAAGCCATGGAAGCTCGCGATTCGAAGCCCATTCGCAACACCAAACATTAAGATTGCGTTTAGAATTCGCCTCGAACGCCCTTACACGGGGCTAATGTTGCTTCGGGTGCCAAAGAACGTCAACACCGCCCCCCTGCATTGGTGGATCGCCATCCGGTACCCATGCTTGAAGCCCGACCACGCTCCATGGACGTCCGCAGCGTTACCTTGCTTCGAACGCTTGCAACTTCAAAGTCCGGATGGTCACGGTCAGAGGCCGGCCAATGTGGGGCCCGAATCGGAGCTGGACTTGGTCGCGATTGGATAGCCGAAGCGCCGGGGAAATCTCTCCATTGGAATGGAGTCGCCAGTGCAACCGCGTCCGCGAACGAATCAAACCGATGCCCGAAGCTGCCACCCCATATTGGTTTTGGCGACGCGCCGGTCCGGAAAACTTCCCCGCGCCGACGCCGCGCAATGTAGCCGCGCGACGACGGAAAATCAGATCGTAGGCATCGCGAGCATTTCTCGTTATTACTCGCCCGACCTCGCGGCCGCTGCGGCCAACTCATGCTGCAGCCAGGCGTAGATCGAACCGCCGATCTGCTGGTATCCCGACTTGTTAGGGTGCACACCGTTGTTGGCGGGATAGCCGTCGACGGGATCGAGATTCAATTGCGTGGGGACGATCTGGATCTGCGGGTCCGATTTGTCGGCGATGTACTTCATCTGCCGCTGAACCAGTTGATGTTGAATCTGTTTCCAACCCCAACGCGAATAGCGATCCTTGTAGTTCGCTTCAAACGCTTCCTGCCGCGCGTTGGGAGGCGTGGTCAGACAGATGCCGATCGTCGCGTCGGGCGCCGCCGAGCGGATGGCGGCGATCAATTGGTCGGCGTATCCAAACACGGTATCGATCTTGGCATCGATCCCCGCGACGTCCCCCGCGGGTGCAGTGAACAGATCATTGATCCCCAGTTTGATCACGACGTAGTCGGGCAACTGGCCATCGCACTGCTCTTTGAAGTAGCGAGGCATGTCGAGAACCGGCTTCGATTCGTCGTTCAAAAAGACAAAGGGGCTGCTTCGTTTACGGTACGTGCCGTCGGGATTCGGTTCGTATTTGTTGACAAAGTTCCACCAGGTCCATCCGCCGTAACCTTCGTGCGCGACATCCGCTGCGGCCGATGCGGGCTTATGGGTTCCCAGCATCCTCCAAGGTTGCTTCGCCTCTTCCGTCATCAGCCTCGCGATCTCGTTGGGGTAGGCCGACGCGTGCGTCAGGCTGTCACCGATGATCAAAATTCGAATCGGTTCAGGGCTGGGCGATGCAGCTCCCGCCGTCACACGCAATACGCTCGACGCGGAGTCCAACAATGTGCCATCGGCTGCATAGAGGTCGACACGTAGCGGGTAGACGCCGACATCCCCAGCGGTTGGCGTCCAAGTCCAATGGTGTTGTTCGGATTGGCCAAAGTCGCAGACGACGTCGAAGCGGAATTTGTCGGGAGTCTGCGTGAGCACGATGTTGTCGAAGTAGATATTCGTTGGGACCCCCGGAACGGCATAGATTTCCGGTGGCAGGGTCAGCTGAAGATCGGTTTCAGTCTGTTGCCCCCAGGCGGGAACGACCAGGCAAAACATTAGGAGCGTGCAAACATTTCGGATCATGAGAGGAGTCTCGTCGGCGGGAGGGAGAGGCGAGGGATAACGAATGTTGGAAGGTAGGGAAATCATATCTCGTTGAATCCGCCGACGCGAATTGACGGCTGAGAATTCTTGGCTGCGACTCTGGTTTTACATCTGCTCAACCATTCGCCCGGCGATTGTTCGCGTGACCGTGGCGAACCCAATGTTCCGAAGCGATCGAGAATCGGGCGTTGCCCGCTTGCATTGGCGATCGTCAGCGACGAACTTGGAACGCCCCGTCTTTTCCCTTTGCACAAAAAAGGTCCCGCCGATGAAGATGCTCGTCCAGTGCAGTTTGCTGATCCTATTCTCGCTCGTATCCGTCGTCGCCGTCCGCGCTGCCGATTCCGACGACTCCCGTTTCGATGCGATCGAACCGATTGTTCGACGCGGTATCGAAGCGGGCCAGCTGCCCGGCGCGGTGGTTGCCGTCGCCGATTCGACAAAGATCTTGTACCTGCGTGCGTTTGGCGATCGTCAAATCGATCCGACTCGCGAAGCCTTGACGACCGACACGATCTTCGATCTCGCTTCGCTGACCAAGCCGGTCGCGACGGCGACGTCGGTGATGCTTTTGGTGCAACGGGGCGAAGTCGATCTCGATCAACCTGTCGCCAAATACCTTCCCGAATTTGCGGACGCGGGCAAAGAAGCGATCACGGTTCGCGATCTGATGTTACACGTCGGAGGCATGATCCCCGACAATTCGATCCGCGATTATCAACAGGGGATCGATGTGGCGTGGGAACGCTTGTTTGCATTGAAGCCGAGGTCCGAGCGCGGTGAGAAGTTCGCCTACAGCGACGTCGGCTTCCTGATCTTGGGCAAGCTGGTCGAACGGGTCAGCGGCACAACGTTGGATCAATTTACGCAGGAAGAGATCTTTCAGCCGATGGGAATGGAAACGACATCCTATAACCCCGATCCCGCTTTGCGCGACCGGATCGCGGCAACCGAACCGCGCGATGGAGCGCTGTTGCGTGGAAAGGTTCACGACCCGCGAGCGGCCTTGTTGGACGGAGTCGCCGGTCACGCGGGACTCTTTTCGACGGCGGAGGATTTGGTCCGCTACGGCCAGATGATCCTGAGCGTCGATGACGAGACGACATCAGCTCCACGCGTATTGGATCAAAAAACAATCGCCGCGATGATCCAACCGCATCGCGTGCCGCGCGGCACGCGGACTCCGGGCTGGGATCACCAAAGCCCCTACTCGTCGAATCGCGGAACCACCTTCTCCGACTCCGCCGTCGGGCACGGCGGATTCACGGGAACGGTCCTCTGGATCGACCCCGAAAAAGATCGCGTGTTTGTCTTTTTAAGCAGCCGGCTGTATCCCGACGGCAAGGGATCAGTCAATCGTTTGGCTGGCGAAATAGCCACGATCATCGGCCGCTGAGATTCAAAGCTCGAGCGCGACGTCGCAGTTCGGGCGGCGTCGAATTGACATTAGGTTAGAAGCTAAGTCGCCAGACACCGCTGCGCGTTGGAACTGTTAGTGCGTGTCCCCAAGTTGCCACATTTAGCAAGCATTGCAGCATTTGTGATCAGAGTTCCTTGGTAGCCAGCTTTTCGATGGCGGCTCGCAGTTCGACACGTCGCTCTGCGTTAAAATCCAGAACGTAAGTGGTGGTTCGACCAATAGCCGTTAATCCTTCGATGATACCGCTTGACCGCTGGACAAAGTGTTCAATCCAAGTATCGGAACGAGGATTAAACAACCGAGTCAAAGCACCACTTTCCGGATCGATACCAGCTAAGTTTGGTCCTTTGTGTCGGTTGCATCGCGAGCACGCGATTGCCAAATTCGAGGCGATTGTTTCGCCTCGGTGCTGATGGGCAATTACGTGTTCGATTTGAAACCGCTCACTGAAGTATCGCTGTGAGATAAGGCAGTATTCGCAAAAACCTTGCGAACGATCAACGACGTACTCGCGAAGGTTAGCATCCATTCCTTGCTGCTCAACCGGTTTTGTTAGACTTTGCGAGTGTCTTGACTTTCAATAATGCTACGACATCCATCGCCTCAATGTAGGTGTCGTATTCTCGTTGCTCTTGATCCGTTAGCTCACCCTCGTTCGCTTTGGCACCTAGTTCATCCAATCGCTGCTGGAAATTTGGATCTGTTGAAAGCTCCGAGAATTGAAGAGCCAGCTCGGGCGTAAGCGTATCGGTAAAGTGAACTAGAAATCTGTGCAGGCTAGCTGAGTCAAGAATCGTCATTTTCGCTCACCTATGTGATCGCAGCCAATTGCCCTTTGCGATGGCAAATGCAAAGAACATTTAATTATATGATCAGTCGGCAACGACAGCAACGCGATAACGTGACATCTGGCACACTACCTGATGCTCGATTGGGCGAGCTCGAAAGCGTTGCCAGGGGGCGATCGAAGGTCTCTTTGACGCCCGCTTCTATAATTCGCTTGGCCTTCGCGATACATGCAGCGGGTGGCGTCGAGCAGTCGCAGACCAGTGGAGTGAGGATTTGCATTCCCTGGCTCCCATCTGTAAAGGTGTCGCCGCTCACCCGAGTTTGATGCCTGTCCCTAAGTTAAACCTTGAATTCACAGCTTTGGGAGGGCGTCGGCGAGCCCTTTGCATGCTGGCCGTGGATCGTGTTTCTTGAGGGGGCGCTCGACGGGTTCGTGGGGCCGACGGTAGACTGCAACGCTGGCATTCAGCAGCATCCGGCCTGCGTCCTCAGATTCCATAGGGAAGGTTCAGTATCGAAAGTCCGAATTCAACGGAGGTCGTCCAGCGGCAGGATTGCGTCGACCACGTCCCACAGCGCGAACCTGAGCCCGTGCCTTCGATGGTGGTTCCTTCGCAACCGATGAATCTGTTGTTGCTCGCCGGCATCCTGCTTGTCGCTGTCAATCTCCGGCCTGCGTTGGCGAGCGTTGGTCCTTTGGTGGAAGAGATCCGGCAATCGACTGGGCTATCCAGTTCGCAATTGGGATTGCTGACGACGCTGCCGTTGATCGCGTTTGGTGTCATATCGACCCTGACCCCGCTGTTCACGCGGCGTTTGGGGATCGGCGGTACGTTGCTCGGAGCGTTGGCGTTGCTGGCCTTCGGGATCGCGATCCGATACGTCGCGTGGCTCCCTGCCCTGTATTTTGGGACGCTCTGTCTGGGGATTGCGATCGCGTTTGGGAACGTGCTGCTGCCGAGCATCACGAAACGCAACTTTGCCGCGAATTCCGGGTTTGTCACAAGTCTCTATTCGAGCGGGATGGCCTTGGGCGCGTCGATGGCAGCGGGATTGAGTATCCCGTTGGCCAACGGATTGGGGCTCGGTTGGCGCGGGGCGCTGGGGATCTGGGCGATTCCGGCCGCGATCGCTTTTGTGGCGTGGTTGCCGCAGGTGCGTCGGTTGACGAGATCGGAGCCAAATCGAAGCTTTGCAAAAGCGATGAAAGATTTGGGCGGGTCGCGATTGGCCTGGCAGGTCGCCTTTTTTATGGGCCTCCAATCGCTCACCTACTATGCGGTCTTGGCGTGGTTGCCAGCGATCTTGATCAGCCGAGGGTATGACGCATCGTTTTCGGGCTGGATGCTCTCGCTGTCGCAAGGGATGGGGATCGTCGGTTCGTTGATCATTCCTACCCTCGCGGGGCGCAAGCCGGACCAGCGTGGCATCATTTGGCTTTTAGCCTCGGTAGAAGCAGTGGGCCTTGTTGGCTTGCTGGCCAATCCGGCGGGCTGGATCGCGCTCTGGGTTTCGTTGATCGGTCTTGTGTTGGGCGGATCGTTTGGGTTGGCCCTGCTGTTTATCGTGCTGCGAACCCGGCACCCAGAGACGGCAACCGAGTTGTCGGGGATGGCCCAGTCGATCGGCTATTTGATCGCCGGGACAGGTCCCTTGCTGTTCGGCAGCCTCTTCGATTTGACGGGAGCCTGGACCTGCTCGATTCTGTATCTGATGGCGGTTGCGGTCCTGAAGCTGGCGATGGGCTTGGGAGCTGCCGCCGCGCGAACTGTCGATTAGCGGACTCGAACATGAGCGGAATGTCGACATCCATTCACAGGCGCCCGACGGTAAAGGTGTCGACCTTCACTCGAACTTGATACCTGTCCCTAGGTTGCCCGTTTACGATGCGGCGACTTCTTCATCTATCACAACGGCTGCCTTCCTACTGCGTTCCCGATGATTCCGCAGCGTGGAGCCGAGTCAGGGAAAGCCTATCAGTTGCCAACCGCGACTCCAACGTGATTAGAAAAGTGCCCCCAACACATAAGCGTCCTACGGTACAGACAATCCCCGCCATCCAGCGGACATCCGATTGTTCTTCTCTTGCTGGCTAGCAACCTGACTTGCAACCGAGCTCATTGCACTTTCAAACCTTCTTTGATTTTTAACGCGCATATCGACCGCGCGCTTTGCTCGTAGACGCTTGATCTGTACCTCTTCCGCATTTGCCCGCGACTCGCGTTCATCCCGCGACAAGAATTCTGCGATCGCATTTTCAATCGTATTGCGTTGAAACTCAAAGACTTGTTGGGCTACACACTCGTCGGAAAAAAACGAAACTTTAAAGAAGAGCGCGGTTCCAACGAGCTCACCACAGGGTAGCAACGGTATTTCGAAGGAATCGTTTTTACTAATATCTCCCAAGTAATAGACATGTCGCTTTGTCGCCTTGGAATAGGCCTGCAAGAACTTAGCACGTTTCTGTAATGGGGATGCAAACCCCAACGCGGTTTTCCAGGCATCCAACTGAGCATTGGAAGAAGGCCGGATATCATTCATCATTTCGGTGAACTCGCGCGAATCAAAATCTCCCGAAACCAATTCGTCCGTGCAGTGCACATCGACGATTGCACAAACATTGTGTAGGGGATGGTTACATCGAAACGCTCTAAATTCCGTAAAGTCACCATTCTGATGCGTTTTGGCCGGGGGACGCGAGACGGTAAAAAGTTCTTTAATTTTTCCGAACGGCTTATTCACTTCTCCAAACGTCAATCCTTTAGCTAAGCTGCGGGACACTAAATGTGATTCGACTTGTTCCACCATCTCGATCTGCTTGAGTAACGCGTCGCTTTGCGCATCGATCAATTTATCGAGCCGGTAAAAGCACTTTTGCTGCGCTGATACTATCTCCACAGAATACGAAAGAATGTTGATGCCTAAATTGCGATAATCGACTTCATCGTAGGCGAGTACATCGAGCAGCGCCTCAGCAGTTGTTAAAGTGACTGCTTCGATTTGCGTACGATTCAAAGCTTGGATCGACGACTCATAATCGCGGCTACGTTCATAGACCTCTTTATTCGACTCGTCTCTCGAGATGACGTTGCGCAGAAGCACCCTTCCTTGCGATGTCTTGATATCCGGGAGTACGGTTTGGGCGCGTAAGTCGTAAATGACGGGTTTGCGCGTGGAGCGATTTCGAAAACCTTCCGAGGAGGACTTCAAAATGGGAACAAGTTCGCGATCGGGAACTATTGTTTTATCCAGTTCAGCCGCAACGGCTTGTGTCGCCAGACAAATCGACAAGATTGTCGCCATCGATGGACGATTGGTGATCCATTGGGGAAGTACCATGGTCATTCCTCGCAAAGTTGACTGTTGCTGCGGGGGGATTTCCCAAATACGCGACGTTGTAGCGAAAGGAAGCTAAACCAACGACCTGAGCTCGGTAAAAGGGTGGCTGCAATATTGGGATGCCCAACGTTCAAACATTCAAGACAGCTCATCTGCCCCCCCTCCTAATATCTTCATTTTGCGAATACACGGACCACAGCCGGCGTGGAGATATCGGGATCGATGATGCACCAGGTCGCTGGGTTCGACATCGCGGAAAACACCACAACTGGGGGGCGTGTGTTTTTATAAATCACCGCCAGTGGCAATGCAACATTCTTTCACCATGATTGCCGTCGGCGGCTGGATACCACTCCGGCTGATGGAAAAAACAGCCAATACATTGTGAAACGATGGCTGTCCGGCGGTGCCCTTCGGGCGTGTTCATGGTTCCACTCGCTTCCAACAAAATTGCGGCTTACGTCGCGTCGATTGTCGTGAAGGCATGTAGCCGGATGCAGATTCTCTGAAAACTTGCCACGATGCTTCCGAACCGCTTGCTCGCGGGAAGAGTGGCCAGAACGGAGCTGGGACGTGTATTGCGTAACTGCCAATTATTGACGTGTCGCAGATACTCGAGCTTGACGCCTGTCCCCTCGTTGCGTCCCGAGGCCGAAGGCCGACACAAAAGTGCCGGCGGCGTAAGTCGCCGGAATCCAGGTTCAGCGATCCTGAGCGTGTCGCACTATTTTAGACGCCAGGTGGCCAAGCGCAGTTGTGCGTTGGAGCTGTCGGGAAGTTTTTCGTACCAGACCGTGGCAAACGATCCCGGTGCCAGTTCGACGGTCGAAGGGTAGCCGAGATCGCCCGAGCTGGCGTCGGATTGGATCAGCATCGGCGGCGACCATGTTTCGCCGTTGTCGTCACTGATCCGAGCCTGATTTCCCAGCGGCTTGCGGCGATGGCCATAGGTCATCAACAACCGATCGTCGGACAAACGCAGCAGATGCGTCGGCAGGCCCCAGACGCCGATCGGCTCAGGCGAGGTCCAGGTCTTGCCGCCATCGGTCGAATGCGTTTGGAGCGTCTCGCGGTTATTGGTCTTGTTGTGATTGCGGATCTGAACGATCAATCGTCCGTCGGCCGCTTCGACGGCGTGCAGTTCGTGATATTGCGAACCTTGGTCGCCATCGCGGATTGGAATATCAGCGATCGATTGCCACGTCAAACCGTCGTCATCGGAAGTGTAGGCGGCAACTTTCCGGCCTTCTTCCCAGAGCGCAACGCCTGCGTAGAACAGGCGTCCGCTGCGCAGCTCGGTCGGCCCGTGAGGACTGTTGACCGGAACGCGGTAGGCGGGAGACCAGTTCAGCCCACCATCCTCGCTGCGGATCATCCAACATCCCAGATGCGATGCATGTTCTCCTTCGGCAACACGTCGGTGAGCTCCCTTCCAGCGTTCCAATTGAGCTCCCGACAACGGATACGGAGTGCCCGCTTCGGCGGCCGCAACCGCTTTTTCGTAATTCGGTTGGTAGGCCATCGAAGTAAACGTGGTCACCAACAAGGTCCCTTTCGCTGTCTCCACGATCCCGGCGTCGCGATCGTCCAGCGGACCATCCAAAATGGTTCGGGCATACGTCCATGTCTTTCCGTCGTCGCCGGATCGAATCAGTTCGACGCGTCCCATCGGACAGACATGGCTGTCACGGCCGCCCGAACAAACGACCAACAGTTCGCCGTCGCGAGTCCGCAGCAGCGTCGGCCAACCATGGTAGCGATCGCGCTGCAGACTGATCGTGCGAATCGGATCGACATCGATCCCTGAGGCTTCATCGGCGGCAAACAGTCGCCCGGTTTGGCTGACTAAAACGCCAGCGGCCGAGGCGGCTAATAACGTGCGGCGGGAAATGGGATCCATCATGTTGGTTCTCCGGCGGGTGTGAGCTGGTCGGGACGGGGACCGCCAGTATACCAGCTGTACAACGCCAATGCGGATCATGGATGTGAACGCCATGAGGACGCCCCCACGTGTACCCTGCGAATCTTTTGAGCCTCTGATTTACAGCGATGATATCGCGTGCAGCGCGGGTTACGTCAAATGCCCCAGCACCGAAAGATGGGACGCTCCCCGGGAGATGGACGGACGGATTTCCAGCCCAACGATTGCCAGTGCGTTCCCAACCCTATCGACCACCGATTGAAAGCCGCCCCGAAGACGAGGCGTTCGCTCGTTGAAAGATCCGTGACAAGCCTTCTTCAGATTCCCAACGCTTCTCTTATGTCGTCGCCACGCCCAATCGCTGGCTTTACACCAGCGGAGCATTCGCGGCGATGAGAGCTATTTTCGCGAGGGGCCGGCGGCTAGGACATCGGCGCGGACGCCCGATTCATAGCTCTTAAAGTTGTTGCGGAACAGTTCGACCAACTTCGCTGCAGTTTGGTCATACGCATCCGGATCGCTCCAGGTCGACTGCGGCGCGAGGATCTCTTCAGGCACGCCCGGGACGTCGCGGAGCGTCTGGAATCCGAACCACGGATCGGTGCTGGTTGGGGCGTCGTTTAAAGAGCCGGCGTGGATGGCATCGATGATCGCGCGGGTGTGTTTCAGTCGAATGCGCGATCCGGTGCCGTAAGCACCGCCGGTCCAGCCGGTGTTGATTAGCCAGACGTTGACGTTGTGCTGAGCGATCTTGCTTGACAACAGTTCGGCATATTTCCCCGGATGCCACACCAAAAACGGCCCGCCGAAGCAGGGTGAAAACGTCGCCTGAGGCTCGGTCACGCCGACTTCGGTTCCAGCCACTTTGGCGGTGTAACCACTGATAAAATGATATTCCGCTTGTTCAGCGGTCAACTTGGCCACCGGCGGCAGGACACCAAAGGCGTCGCACGTCAGGAAGATGATGTTGGTCGGATGGGGCGCGACGCAGGGGATTGCTGCGTTGTCGATGAACTCGATCGGATAAGCGCCTCGCGTATTTTCGGTGATCGAGGTGTTGTCGAAATCGACGTGATGATCGGCTTTGTCGTAGACCACGTTCTCCAGCACCGCGCCAAAACGCAGCGCGTCGAAGATCTGCGGCTCGGCTTCGCGCGTCAAATAGATCGCTTTGGCGTAACAGCCCCCTTCGATATTAAAGACGCCGTCGTCGGACCAACAGTGCTCATCGTCGCCGACCAACAAGCGATGCGGATCGGCCGACAGCGTCGTCTTTCCGGTTCCCGACAGGCCAAACAGGATCGTTGAATGGGTCCGCTCGGGATCGACGGTGGCCGAGCAGTGCATCGACAAGACGCCCTGCTTGGGCATCAAATAATTCATCAGCGTGAAGACAGCCTTCTTCATCTCGCCAGCGTATTCGGTCCCCAAGATTACCACTTGGCGGTTCGCCAGGTCGAGATCGACGCTGGTCTTGGAAGTCATCCCGGTGGTGTAGCGATTGGCGGGGAAGGCACCGGCGTTGAGGATCGTGCAATCGGGCTCGCCGAAATCGGCCAGCTCTTCCTGCGTCGGCCGAATCAGCATGTTGTGCATGAACAACGCGTGGTAGGGCCGCCCGCAGATCACGCGAACCTTGATCCGATACTTCGGATCCCAACCGGCGTAGCCATCGAAGACGTACAACCGATCGAGGGTGTTCAGGTAATCGCTGGCACGCTCGCGATTGACTTCAAAGCTGTGCTTCTCCAGCGAAATATTGACGCTGCCCCACCAGACTTCATCCTCCGCCTCGGGCGATCGGGTGATCCGCTTGTCCGACGGGGAGCGACCTGTTTTTGTCCCCGAGTAGGCGATCAACGCTCCCAGATCGGAGATCGTCGTCCCCGGTTCGCGTCGAATCGCCTCTTCATACAGTTCCGACGGTGCTGTGTTGCGCTTGATGTCTTGAACTGTGATCCCAAGTTCCTTCAGGTCGATCGTGGTCATGCCCGTCAATCCAATCGTTAGCGTTTTCCGTAGACTTTGGTCTCCTTCGGATCGCCGCCGCTCATTAGATAAGCAAGCAGATCGCGAAGCTCATCGGGGTTTAAGCCGTCGATTAAGCCTACCGGCATTTGCGACACAGGAGAAGGCCGGACTTCGTCGACATCGTCCGCATCGACGACCACCGGGTCGGCATTGGCGTCGGCCGGGAAGATCACAAGTTTCCCCTCCTCCTCGGAGACCAATCCGGTGATCGAACGTCCATCGAGAGTCAGCACGACCGACGATTGGTATTGATCCGAAATCACCTTGCTCGGTTCGATAATGTGTTCGACCAAGTAGCGAACATCGAACTTATTTCGGATGCTGGTCAGATCGGGCCCGATGCTGCCGCCCAAGCCGCCGACGCGATGGCACTTGCCACAGCTGGTTGCGAAATAGAGCCTGCGGCCGCGTTCGAAATCGGCTTGGTTGAACTTGTTCGCCGACTGTTGGATCGCGGTTTCGGTCGTCCACTTTCTCCCCGGACCTTCGATCGGCTTGATTTCGAAATCGGGAACGGGATTAAAATCTTCCCCCGTGATATCGGCGACCGCTGCCCGTTGTTCGTTCGTCGAATTCTCCAACGCCTCCTCGCGGATGTTCGTCATGAATCCGGGGAAGCTTGCGCCGCCCGATCCCTTCGCCGCCGCGTTCAAGAATTCAAAGTAGCTGCGGCGTTGATCGACCGTCCAGCCGTTGCGAAGGTTCCGCAGCATCAAGGCATACCCGATCTCGCGCGATGGCGGATGGTTCTCCAAGACCGCGCGAACCGTCCCGCCGTAGCCAGCGTTGCGGTCGGCCAGTTCCGTCCAATCGGGAATCTCCGGTGCCGCGCGATCCTCGATCAATTGCAGCGTCTTGGCAACGATCTGAGGCGCTTCCAGATACGTCAAGACGCGGACGAGTTCCGTGTTGATGTCTGCGTTTTTGTTCGGCAGATGCGGGTTCAAACGATCGATCACGCGATCGGCGAGTTCCGACGTCGGACGGCCCATCCGAATGAAAGTCAACGCGTAGGCGCGCAACATTCCGAGCGTTTGCGATACGGAAAGCTTGGCGGGATCCAATTCCAACAGGCTTTCGATCAATGGCTGCTGCAGTTTGGCGTCGCCCATGCGAGCCAACGCCACGGCGGCGGTGATCCGAGCTTGTGGATCGGATTCGTTCATCGCCCGTTCAGCCCATTGGTCGGTCGGCTGCGATTCGATCGCAACGCGGGCGGCGCTTCGGATGAAGCGGTCGGAGCTGCTCAAATGTGGCCACGCCGTGTCGACAGCTGCCTTGTCGTGACGCCCATGAAAGTCTTCCAACTGCTTGCGGATAGCACGTGCCTTGACGACGTCGCTAGGCAACGCTTCGGTCTGATTTGCGACGGTGCTTTCGTTGCCAACGTATCGCACGCGATACAGCCCCGATTGCGTGCCGCGTCCGCCGACGGTGAAGTACAAGTGTCCATCGACGCCGACGGTCGCATCGGTCACTGGCAACGGGACGCCGGTGACAAAGGCTTCGCTGGTCGCGGTGTAACTGGCTCCTGCGGGAGTCGGATGGATCGCGTAGATCGTTCCAAAGGTCCAGTCCAACGCGAAGATCGCGTCTTGATATTTCGCGGGGAATTTTGCTCCCACGCCCGACGCGACTCCGGTCGGCGAACCGGGGCCGATCTCCAGCGTCGGAGGCAAGCTGTCTTCATAATACGTTGGCCATTTGCCCGTTCCGCTTCGCCAGCCGAAGTCGGCGCCGCTGACCACATGGCAGATCCGCGTCGGGCGATACCACGGCATCCCCAGATCCCATTCCATATCGGCGTCGAAGGTGAAGATGTCGCCGAAGCGATTCATCGCGATGTCGTATTGGTTGCGGAAACCGATGCAGACCAGTTCCTGTTGCAGGCTGACGGGATCGAGCTGGGTGACCCATCCGCCGGGAGCCATCACGCCGCGAGCGTGCCCACGGGCGTCCCACATCCGCGTCAGCAGATGATCCTCTTGCCACGATTGCACCCGCTGGCGAGTGACATCGTGCAGCGGAGCGTGGTTGCCGCCATCCATGTAGATCGATTTGCCATCTTCGCTCAGGATCAACGCGTGGTTGCCATGCTCACCGCCGCCGGTCTTGCTCGGCAGCTGTTCGCTCTTGTCCAGCTTGCCATCGCCATCGCTGTCGGTGATCCGATACAGATGCCCTCCATTTTTGTGGAACCACAGTGCATCAAACGCCCACAATAAACCTTGGGCTCCCGACAGCGTACCGTTGCCGTTGGGGTTGGAGATGTTCATCGGTTGCACATCGGCTTGCGGGCCGTCTGCCGATTCTTTGATCTGGATCGAATAGAGCCCTTTGCCTCCCTGGTCGCACGCGATCAGCGAACCGTCGGGCCCTTTGTCCAACACGACCCAAGAGCCCTGCTCGTCTTTGGGAACCGTGTAGATCAGTTCGACAGCAAATCCGTCAGCGACATTCAGATCTTCCGGCGCAGTGACTTCACCGGCGCTGGGTGAGCCGTTGGCACCGGGAATTCCCCAAGGAGCACCACCAAGCGGCCGGATGACTTTGACCTTGTCAGCCCATCCGGAATCGTTAAACGCGGTGTCGGTCCATCCGTCGGCGGGTGCTGCCTTCGAAAGCTTCCACGATCCATCCGAAACGATGGTTTGCGCGCCGGCCTTCTCTTGGGCATTAATCGCAAGTTTGAAGACCAACGCCGCGGTCCCACCATTGTTCTGCCCCGCGAGCGCGATGGTATTGCGTCCCGACTTCAAAAGCTTGGTGACATCTTTGTGGATGGGATTGGGCCAATCGGGACTCTTTCCGACTTCCTTGCCATTGATCCACAGCGTCATTCGGTTGTCACAGGTCGTGAAGACCTTCGCCGATTTCACCGGACCGGTGATCTCGAACGACTTCCGGACATAGATCGGTTGCTGCGCGGTGATCTCCCCTTCAGACCAAATCCACTGCGCCTCCGGCTTGGTTTTCAACCAGGCAAGTTTTTTGGAACCTTGAGCGGTTGCGTCGGAGAGTTGGAAGACCGCGCAGCACATCAGCACGGCAGAAAGCAGGGAGAGTCTATTCATCGCAAGCATGTTCATCGAGGTAGGTCAGAAACGGGGAAGCCGATCGGAAGATTGCGACGGTCATATGCCGCAATCTGCCAAATCCGAAGCAACAGTATAGTGTCGCAAATGCCATTGGGGTGGGCTCGGAGAGATTTTCACGGCCCTTGCGAACCAAATCGAGTAAAGCGGATCTACTTCGCCAAACGGATGCCCGTGAACTGCCACCGCGCTTGCGGAGGGAAGAAGTTGCGGTAGCTGGCCCGGATATGCGTTCGGCTGGTCGCGACGCTTCCCCCTCGCAACACGTATTGGTTGCACATGAATTTGCCGTTGTATTCACCGATCGCGCCGCTGGGAGGCCGATAGCCGGGATAGCCGATGTAGGGACTGGAGGTCCACTGCCAACAGTCGCCGAACATCTGTTCGATCGGGCCGCTATCGGCGGCCGGGCCGGGCTGCAGGCGCAGCGATTCAGCAAAGTGGCCTTCGACTGGCGTCTGGCTGGCGACGATCTCCCACTCGGCTTCGGTCGGCAAACGCAGCCCCGCAAACCGCGCGTAGGCGTCCGCTTCGAAATAGCTGACGTGACAAACCGGCGCGTCGAGCTGTAACGGCTGGATCCCATCGAGCGTGAATTCGCACCAGCGTTCATCGCGCTGCGTCCAATAGAGCGGCGATTGCCATCGGTTTTCGCTGACCGCCGACCAGCCCATCGACAACCAATATTCCGGACGGTTGTAGCCGCCCACTTCCATGAACTCCAGATACTCGCCATTGGTCACCAAACGATTGGCGATGCCAAACGCTTCGACAAACTGGCGGTGGCGAGGCCGTTCGTTGTCAAAGGCAAATTCGTCGCCGTCGTATCCGATCCAGGCGAGCTGTTCAGGGAAATCGACAAAGCGAATCGGAGCCGCCGTCGCCACGGAATTTGTTGCCGCCTTGCCATTGGAAGATTGGGCGACATCGGGAAGCGAGCGATAGGCGGGGGCCAACGGATTGCGGCTGAGCAGATGTTTCAGGTCGGTCAGGATCAGTTCTTGATGTTGTTGTTCGTGCTGAATCCCCAGCTCAACCGTCGCTCGCACTGACGCAGCATCGTCGAACCTACCGGCCGCCAAAAATTCATTCACGCAGCCCTCGACCGACTCGCGATACTGGCGTACCTGAGCGACGGTCGGCCGCGTCAGCAGCCCACGGTCCGCTCGGGTGAACTGCTCACCCACGGCGTTGTAATAGGAGTTGAACAGGTATTCAAACTGCGGATGGAACGGTTTGTATCCTGGGCAGAATGGCTTCAGCAGAAACGTCTCGAAGAACCAAGTCGTATGCGCCAGATGCCAAACGACGGGACTGGCATCGGGCATCGACTGAGCGACCATGTCCTCGATTTCCAACGGTTCGCACAGCGTAGTGGTGAACGCCCGGATCGTTCGATACGAATCGGCCAGTTCCGCCAAGTCGATCGTCGAGGAGGATGCCGCGTTGCTAGAAGTTGTCGCCATGTTCAATCCGCCCATCTAAAAAATTTCTTCGGTCCGACCGCTGCGGTGACTTTGCAGTTCCCCATCTTAGCTTCGCAGCGACCGCGCGCCCCAACAACCACCCGCCGATTCTAACTCAACGAGCACCCTCGCCTTGCGACACTTAGGGAGATCCCATCGCCGCAATGCGACGACTAGGGCCCTCGAGACTCCGGTGCCCCAACGGTTTGTCGCGAGTGTCGGGATCGGGAATCGCATCGTCTCCAGATCCCTTCCTGCCGATCGTTCCGCAACCAACATTTTGGGTTTCGACTCGTTTATAATAATGCTCCCTCCAACTCTCTCCTTCTTCCTCCTTTCCCTGCCTGAATCTCGCCACCATGAAAAATCTATTTCCTCAAGAACTCAACCGTCGTGGTTTCATTTCGGCAACCGCCGCAGCAACACTCGCTAGCAGCCTCGCCCCGCTCCCCGCACTAGCCGCGGAATCGGCGGGCAACCTTCACCTGGGGACCTTCCGTTTCGACGTCACGCCGCCGATGGGACATTCGCTGTGCGGCGGGTGGATCAAGCCGGTCGTTGGAGTCGACGATCCGTTGGAGGCGATCGGGTATGTGTTGTTGGGTGCGGGCAAGCCGATCGTCGTCTGTGTCGTCGATTGGACGGGGTTGCTGAACTCGGCGCACATCCAATGGCGGCAAGCTTTGGCTGAAGCTGCCGGAACGACGATCGATCGCGTCGCGGTTCACTGCGTGCACCAACACAATGCCCCCTTTGCATGTCTGGACTCAGAAGAGATCGTGCTCGCCCAAGGCGACCTGCCGCATATCGTCGAGCGCGACTTCTTCCTCAGCTGCTTGGACGCCGGTCGCGAGGCGGTTGGCAAAGCGATCAAACAGACAACGCCCGTCACGCACGTCGCCCACGGCCAAGCGAAGGTCGACAAGGTGGCGGGGAATCGCCGACTGATCGGCCTCGACGGCAAGGTGATCTCGCAGCGTGGAAGCAGTTCGCGATCGCCACAGCATCATGCGTTCCCCGAAGGGCTGATCGATCCGATGCTCAAGACGGTCGCGTTTTACAACGGCGACAAAAAGCTGGCGGCGTGTCATTATTACGCCTGCCATCCGATGAGCTACTACGGCGACGGACGGGTCAGCGCCGACTTCTGCGGGCTGGCGCGGAAGCAGATGCAGAAACAAGAACCCGACTGCACCCACATGTACTTCAACGGGTGCGGCGGCAACATCGGAGCGGGCAAATACAACGATGGCTCCAAAGAAATGCGTCCTGTCTTAACCCAGCGGATTCTCGATGGGATCGTCGCCGCCGAAGAGACATTGGTTCCCCAGGCGATCGAATCGATTCGCTGGGAGACCGAAGACATCCTGCCGCCGATCAATCCGGCCTTCGATGAAGAGGCGCTGATGCGACAGATCAGCGACAAGACGCAGCCCGTTGTCCATCGCAACCGCCCCTCGTATACCGTCGCTTGGATCCGCCGGATCAAGGAGATGGTCCCGATCACGCTCAGTTGCATGCATATCAACGATGTCTCGTTGGTCCATCTGCCGTCGGAGAGTTTTATCGAATATCAACTGCGAGCCCAAGCTGCGGCGCCCAATCGTTTCGTCGCTTGCGCCGCCTATTCCGATGGCGGTCCGTGGTACATTCCCACCGCCGATGCGTATCCGCAGGGTGGTTATGCCGTCAGCGTCGCCCATTGCGCAGCGGACATGGATTCGATCTTGAGTGGCGGAATCGCGAGCATGTTGTCTCGCGTCTAAGCGTTTTGCAGTCCTACTCCAGACACGCTCCCCGCCAATGATATCGGCGGGAAGCGTGTGGTTGCAAAATGAAGCCGATCCACTGGGGAGAGGCGGCGGCTTAACGTTGCCAAGTCAGCGAGAAGACGGGGCCAGCCAAGGCGAGATCGACATCTTCGGGATCGATCGTTCCAGCCAAACTGCTGAGGCTGCTGAATTGCTGATGTTCGTAGCCGACACCGGCGATCACTTTATTGCCACATGCAAAGACGTGCGCGTATTCGGCACCAAGGCGTAGCTCCGTGACCGGGACAACGACGTTATCGAGTCGGTTGCCAACGTTGCTTACCGTTTCACCGTAGAGCATGCTTTGGCGGAATCCTGCGACCAACGAGAATCCATGAGCAACATGCCGTCGCACATCGGCCCCCAGCGTGAATCCGAAGCCGTCGAATTCATGGTTTTCAAATCCGCCCCAGCGGGACTTCGAAAAATCGATCGAACCCCAGCGGAGGCCGCCAAATCCTTGAATCTTCCACTCACCCAGCTTGAGGTCGGTGGTCGCTTCGAGATCGTAGGTTTGCACGTCGAACGTGGTGTTTGGATCGCCGTTGGACGACGCACCAAAATCGAAGAAGCGGCCACGGAACCCCATGATTCCTGTCGTTTGATAAGCCGCGGTGACTCGCAGGGCAGCTTCTGTATCGTAGCCGTCGCTCCAAGTACTGGACGATGCGTTTAAGCCATGATTGGCATAGGTCGACAGCAAAGGCAGTTCCGCCCCGACGGAAAAGACGCCACGCGGTCGGAACTTCTGCAACTGGCTGCCGATCGCGCCAACCGATTCGTATCCGACCAATTGAACCGGCTCTTGATCCGCGATCATCGCCTCTTCATACACACTGGTAACAACCGCCTGTTCCGCCGACGCCGTAACGCCACAGACCAGCCCAACAGCCACGCCAACATGTTGCAATAATTTTTTCAACTTCGATTCCTTTGTCATTTCGCTCATCCGCCCTACGGCGCACCCTCCCGGTTCGCCTCGCAAGATTTCATCGACGGGCCGCGTCCGCAAAATCGTGGCATTCCGGCCGGGTGGGATGTGGTGGAATAATCGGAACAGTCGTTGCACACCGATCCTTGGCCTGTGCGTTGACGCCGGCCACCGCCCGATGTGAATAGCCGCAAAATCATCGAATTTCAACAACAACCGGCCCGATGACGTCGAACTTTGGCGTTATCCCCAAACCGGCCTTGTCGCTCGCTTTCATGAATCCATGCTCCCGTTGCGGCGCCCCGTCGGCGTTGCAGACGGTGACGTAGCTGTTGAAGTCGGTGCTGGTGAAACGCAGCGGTTCGGGAGTGCTGTGCGCCAGATGGGCGATCGCGGCGGTCGTGATGTCGCCCCCCCAGCTGTCTTCGATCGTCATCGCGATCCCCATCGAAGCGCAGACGTCGCGGGCCTGCCGGGCTTTGGTCAGTCCGCCAAGCTTGCTGATCTTCAAGTTGACGACGTCCATCGCCAAATCGGCTTTGGCGCGGAACAACATCTCCAACCCGTCGATGTTTTCGTCCAGGATAAACGGATGCGTCGTGTTACGTCGCACCGCCAGACACTCTTCGTAAGTCTGGCAGGGCTGTTCGATGTAGACGTCCAGGTCGGCGACCGCGCGGACGACGCGTTGCGCTTCGTGCTGCGTCCACCCGGTGTTGGCGTCGGCGACCAAACGATCCGACGGACGCAAGACATCCCGCGCCGCGCGGATCCGCTGGATATCGGTGTCGGGGTCGCCCCCAACCTTCAATTGAAAACGCGTGTAGCCCTGGTCGCGATAGCTGGCGACGTTTTCGGCCATCGCGTCAGGAGCGATCTGCGAGATCGCGCGATACAGTCGCACGCTCTCCCCAAACCTGCCTCCCATCAACATGCAGACCGGCAGCCCACTGGCTTTCCCCAACAGATCCCAACACGCGATATCGATCCCCGACTTCACATACGGATGCCCTTTGAGCGCCGCATCCATGTGTTGATTCAGGACGCCCAGTTCGCGCGGGTCGAGTCCGATCAAATGCGGCCCCAGTTCGCGCAATCCGGCCCGCACCCCTTCGGCATACGCCGGCAAGTAGAACGGTCCCAGCGGACAGACTTCACCGTACCCAACCAGGCCCTCGGCGGTTTCGACGGCGACGATCGTGCTGTCGAAAACGTTGACCGATTTGCCACCCGACCAATGATAAGCCCCTTCGATCAAAGGAAGTTCGACGCGGTGGGCAGTGATCCGGGTGATTTTCATCGGCAGTGTTCCTTTCCGTTTTCGATGTTCAAAGCCAGTTTCTAGGCGATCCTTACAGGCCATCACGATACCCGATGCAGAACTCCACGTCCGAACCTTCAACGAAGTTTTGGGTCGTGATTGTGCGACACACAATGGAGCCAATGGTGGTGATGAAGCATACCAGCACGAAGCGCAATCGAGTGTTGAAGATGCAATCACTCGTTTGCGCTTCGTGCTAGTATGTTCGCCACTTGATCTTGGATTCGGACCGATTCAAAAAGGAATACGATGAACGATACAGCTGCCTCCAAAGATCGCCGCGAACATTGGCGGCTGAATCCCGCGATCGACTTCCTCAATCACGGTTCTTTTGGTGCAACACCGACCGTGGTCCTGGATGCCCAACGCCGATTCCGCGACGCGATGGAACGCGATCCGATCGAATTCCTGGCTCCCGAACGCGAGCTGCTGCCCGAGCTGGATCGTGTTCGTGAAGTAATCGCACAGCTTGTGAATGCTGACGCACGCGACATCGCCTGGGTCCGCAACGCCACCGACGGCGTCAACGCGGTCGTGCAATCGTTCCCCTTGAAACCGGGCGACACCGTCGTCGTGACCGATCACGGCTACAACGCTTGCAGCAACGCGGTACGCTACGCCGCCGAGCGATCCGGCGCGGAGGTGCGAGTGGCGGAGATCCCGTTCCCCATCGCAAGTCCCGACGAAGTGGTCGACGCGATCGAGCGGACGATCAACGACGCAACGCGCTTGCTGTTGGTCGATCATGTCACCAGTCCGACCGGCTTGGTCTTCCCGATCGAAGCGATCGCCGACGTCGCCCGGCAGCGCGGCGTGCGCGTTCTGGTTGACGGCGCTCACGCACCGGGAATGGTCGAAATCGATCTGCCGCGACTCGGCGTCGACTATTACACCGCCAACCACCACAAATGGCTCTGCGGGCCAAAGACCTCCGGATTTTTGTGGGTCGCGCCAGAACAGCAGGCACAGGTGCGGCCGACGGTGATCAGCCATGCCGCCAACCGCGCGATCGACGGACGCTCGCGTTTCACCAGCGAATTCGATTGGACCGGCACGTTCGATCCCTCGCCGTTGCTGGCGGTTCCCGCCGCGATCGACTTCCTCGACTCTTTGTATCCCGGCGGGCTGACGGAACTGATGCAGTCAAACCATCGCTTGGCGTTGCAGTCGCGCGATCGATTGTGTGAGGCACTGGAGATCGCCCCGCCGGCTCCCGATTCGATGCTCGGCAGCCTGGTTGCGCTGCCGCTGCCGGTCTCGGACGCTCCGCTGCAAAAGATCCTCCACGATCAACACGGCTTCGAATTCCCGATCTACCCCGGCCCAAAACCCGACACGCGGCTGATGCGTGTTTCATTGCAAGCCTACAACGACGTCGATCAGATCGATCGCCTAGCCGATCTGCTGCCGAAGCTGCTGCCATGAAAGTACGATCCCAATCGTTTAACGAAGGAGCCTCGGACCGTCGAAAGAATTTGCGGAGGGATGTCGTGGACGAGGTTACGAGTCCCAGCGAATTGGTCGGATGCAAATGGACTCGTAACCTCGTCCACTACGCTTCGTTGAGCGGTATTGCGGTTAACGAAGGAGCAGCGGACCGTCGAAAGAATTTGCGGAGAGATGTAGTGGACGAGGTTACGAGTCCCAGCGAATTGGTCGGATGCAAATGGACTCGTAACCTCGTCCACTACGCTTCGTTGAACGGTGTTGCGGTTAAACGAGTTCGGGTAACGCCCTGCGCGAATCGGTCGGCTGAAGCCTTGACTCCAGCGCGTCACGGTCGGTGCGTCGTTAGGCTAGGCGCAGCTGCATGATGCGGATGCTGCGGTGCGCATCTTGGCAATGTGGCACGTGGCTCTCGCTGTACGACCAGCCGCGCGGCCCGATCCAGTCGCGAAACTCATTGGCAATCAATCGGCAGGGATCCGAAAACAGGATCACTCCGCCGGGCTCCAGATGTTGCCGCATCGCAACTTCCAACTCCGCCCAGAACTGGCGGTTGTAAGTCACATCGGATCCGAGGATTACCGAAAATTTGCGATCGATTTGCTCCTCGCCCCACCGCAAGCGGCGAACCTGACAATTGGGCAGATCCGACGTCGACAGCTGAGCCAGCAGCAGCGGGTCGGTCATGCCGTCGGTGATCGTCACCTCCGCACCGCGGAGCGCCGCCGCCAGGCCAGCGCGGCCCGTTCCGGCTCCCAGTTCAAGGACCTGGCGGCCGGGCAGATCGAGCGTTTCGATGAACCAATCGAGGCCCACTGCGGCCTGCCAAACCGTTGCCCAAAACGGTTCCTCGACTCCCTGTTCTCCCGCTTCCTGACGCTTCGTCGCGGCAACCAAGAGCGCATCGGGAGAAGTCGCCGACGCAAAGCGTCGGCGCTTGCCCGCCGCCACGATCGGTTCGTAGTGCCAGGCATAGCGAGCCGACGCGCGGGCTTCGAGCTTGCGAATCCAAGCCGCTTGATTGTGATCGACTTGGTTGGCGGGGCGATTCAAAACCGATGGCGTCAAGCGAGTTCTCCGCGCGGACTATTCCGAAATCTCTTTGTCGCTCAGATAGACATAATCTAATCCGAACATAAAACCTTTCACCGCGTCGGGATGTGATCCCACAATCGACACCTGCAACGTATTGTCCCCCTGATTCAAACGGTGTCTACCCAGGGAAACCGGGCCGGTCGAAATCACCTCGGCCCCGTGATAGAGATCGTGCTTTCCGGGCACCGCGACCCCGTTGATCGCAAAGTCGACGATCGCATAGTCGCGGGCCTTGGTCATCGCGACAAACACGTCGTATTCTCCCGCTTTTTCCACCGGCAGGTTCAGCGTCAGCGTATCCCCCGGTTTCGCACCAGTCCACCACAAGTGATCGTTGCCGCTCCAACGATCCGCCTTAAATGCCCCCATTTGCTGGCCACGCGTGGTCCCCGCCGACTTCTCGATCACACGCAGCGATTCCCCTTCCATCGCACCCGCAACACGGCCCGTCTTCTCATCCAGAAACGGCCCTTCACCGGGCAGAGGAACTTGAGTGGCACTGGCCAGATAAGCGATCAGATCGCGGGCTTCGTCCGGCTTCATCTGATCCAACTGCCCCTCGGGCATCATCGATGTTTCAGCCAACTGACGCGTGTCGATATCATCGCGGTCGATCACCAAGCGTTCGTTGGCGGTCTGCAACACGATCGCGCTTTCGTTCTCTTCTTTCAGCAGCCCGTTGATCACTCGCCCGTCCAAGGTCACGACCATCGTGGTTTGATAATCGCGGCCGACCAAGGCATTGGGATCCAAGATATTTAACAGCGTGTAGTCCAAGTCGGCTCGATTGCTGCCGGTGATGTCAGGACCGATCTGGCCTCCCGATCCGAACAATCGATGGCATTTGCCGCACGTATTGTCATAGACCAGTCGTCCATGCGAGCGATCCGCTTTGCTTAAAACCTCCGGCGTCAGCCGCTGTTTCCAAGCCGCGATGTGCTGCTTCTTATCAGCCGACATCGACCGGATCGTCCCCCAGGTCTGCTGGACTTTTTCCAACAGCTTGGCGTCGCCGAGCAATTGGATCTGATGGATCGTCGCTGCCGAAAGCTCTTGTCGATCGACCTTCCCCGCGGCGACGGCGTCGATCAAACGATCCGCCCAAGCGGTTCGAGCAGCCAACGTCGCCACTGCGTCGCTCCGCAAATCGGAATCCAAGGCGGGATAGCGTTGCAACAGTTCGTCAGCGATCGTGTCATCGCTGTACCGCGCCAGCCCGCGAATCGCTTTGCCTCGCAGCGTTTGATCGTCCAGCAAACCGACAAGCGTCGGCACCAACGCCTGATCTTTTCCCGTCAGCAAAGCGTCCAACGCGCTCGTTCGCTGTGGCAGCGAAGCTTTTGGATTCGCAGCGATTTCGCGGAGCACTGGGAAGATCGAGACGTCGCCAAACTTGACGGTGATCAATTGCGATTGCTCTCGAATCTTGGCGTCTTCGCTCGCCGACAACTTTGCGTAGACAGCGGGCCAACCGGCGGGCATCTTCAGCCGTCCCTGCGACTTGATCGCCGCAACGACTTCGTTCAGGATCGTCCCCTGCATCGCCTTGTCGTCCGTTTTTCCCAGCTCAGCCAACAGCGGACCGATGCTATCGACATCCGCAGCAGCGCGGCGATAGATGAACTGCCGAACCTTCGGAATCCGCGTCTCCTTCGCCAACGCCAGCGCCCGCGTCGTATCGTGTGGCACCAACGGTTCGATCCCGTACCAGATCAGATTGGGCAGGTTGTGATCCTGCGCATCCTCGCCGTGCGAGACGAGCCCGGCCGCGATCTCCCAACGCTGCTGCAATGGAAGACGCTGCAGCGCCGATGCGAGGTACAGACGCACCAACGCCGATTGCTCGCTGCGTGCCATCTCGCTGAACCGCTGCAACAGCGAATCGCTGACTTCCAAGTCCTCCAGCGCCAATTGGATCGCCCAACCGCGGAGGTATTCCGATCGATGGCCGCGCTCGTCCAACAACGCGATCGTGTCCGCTTCGGTCAACTGCTGCACCGCATGCAACGTCCAGATCGCTCGCAACCGGTCCTCGACACTGTCGCTGCCAAACGCTTGTTCACGCAACAGCCCGATCGCCTTCGCTCCCTCAGGAGAACTCGCCAACCCCGGGTCAGCGGCAAACCTTTCTTGCAGCAACCGCCGCGAGGTGCGGACATGGTGTTCATTGGTGCTGCGGTGCGCTGTCGCCAACTCCAGCAGCGACGCGTCGTGAAAGGTCGGTCGGGGAAGATCGGTGCCACCAAACGCGACGCGATAAACGCGGCCGTTGGTACGATCCCAAACCTCGGTGTCGCGGCGATGACAAGCGTTTTTATCGTACCAATCGATCATATAAACGCTGCCGTCGGGGCCGTATTTCATGTTGATCGCGCGGAACCAACGGTCATTGGCAAACAGCACGTCGGCGCCGTGCGAGGCGATGTAGCCGCTGCCGTTGCGTCGCAGGATGTCGTTGTTAATCCGATTGCCATGAATGTTCGCCATGAAGATCGAACCGCGGTATTGCGCCGGCCAATTGTCCGCCAGGTAGATCATCGCGCCGCAGTGAGCGTGCCCACCGCCGGCAGCGTTGGTGTCGGTTTGATCCGCCGCCGCATCGCGCCCCCACCAAGCGTGATCGCGAATGTTGCCGGCGTAATGTGCGTGGTCGGCGATCGTTTTAATGTCGTCGTAAACGTAGGGATTAAAATGTTGTCCGCCCTGACGTTGGTAGCGGCCCCCTTGGATCATGTGGAACATATGCGGGATCACACAGGCGGTGATCATCGCTTGACCATGCTCATTAAAATCGACGCCCCAAGGATTGCTGGTGCCACGAGCGAAGATGTCGAACTCGTGCCGCGTCGGATGGTAACGCCAGACAGCACAATTCATCGGCGTCCGCTGATCCTCGGGAGTCCCCGGTTTGCCGACCTTCGAATGCGTGAAGACACCGTGGCATCCGTACAACCAGCCATCGGGTCCCCAGATGAAGGCGTTGAGCGTCTCGTGCGTGTCTTGATATCCAAAGCCGTCCAAGAGAATCTGTGGCTCCGAATCGGGTTTGTCGTCGCCATCGCGATCGGGAATGAACATCAAGTACGGAGCGGCACCAACCCACACGCCGCCAAATCCGACCTCCAACCCGCTGACCAGGTTCAGCCCCTCGGCGAAGACCTTCCGTTTGTCGAAGACGCCGTCCCCGTCGATGTCTTCGAGGATGATGATCTTGTCTTTCCCCTCCCCTTCGGCGGCGCGGACCGGATAGGTGTGGGCTTCGGCGATCCACAAGCGGCCGCGAGCGTCGAAGGTCATCGCAATCGGTTGATGCACCATCGGCTCACCGGCCGCCAATTGCACGCGGAAGCCTTCGGGAACCGTCATCGCCGCCGCGGCATCGGCGGGCGACAGCCCTTCGTTAGTCGGCAGGCCATCGCTAGCGCTGCGGGCATTCATCGACAGCGGTCGCGGTTGTTGGCGAGCCTGCGTCGCCGCATCGGTAGCTTGCCGTTGTTGCAGACTGACAAACGTCCCCAACTTGTTCCCGACGATCACATCGACAGCGTCGTCGCCGTTGAGATCGGCGACGCGGACATCGGTCCCCACTCCCGAAGCATCATCGATTGGGTGAGGCACCCAGACGACATCGCCATCGCCGCCGCCGGGGCGCGTCAGTTCGAACCAATACAGAACCGCTGGATCGTTGGGTGCGGCATCGCCTCGCGGACCATGAGCCCACCAGCGTTTTCCGGTCACGATATCCTTGAGTCCATCGCCATTGACGTCGACCAAATCGATCGCATGCAGCTGTGAAAAGAGGACTCCAAATGGACTGTCGCTCGCCTTGGATCCGACGATCGTATGCTTTTCGAATTTCGGCGAAGCGGTCCCATCAGCGGCTTTATCGAGCTGTTCATACCAGACCAGCCCATAACCGTGAGCGTCCAACGCAGTGATCACGTCCTGATCGCCATCGCCGTCGACGTCGTATGCAAACATCTGAGCGCTGCCGCGACCGGGGGCAAATTCAAACGAGTGCTTTTTCCAAACAGGATCTCCATCAAGCGACGACGGTTGCTTCCACCAACCGCTCTTTTCCAACAGATCCATCCGCCCATCGCCGTCGACGTCGCCAACGCCCAAACCGTGCGTAAACCGGCCGCCCGCCGATTGGTCGCTGATTTTGTGAAACTTCCACGGCGCTGTCGGATCGTCGCGGTTGACCTCGGCATAACCGAAGAAGCCTCCCGAACTGCAAACGATCTCGCGAGATCCATCGCCGTTCAAATCGGCGAACGTTGGCGATTCGTTTTCGACGACGTCCAACACTTTGTGACGCGGCCAAAATCGATCCTGCCCCTTCGGGTTTTCAAACCACGACGCATCTTTACCGGGAAAGCCGAAGATCAGGATGTCGTCCCAACCGTCTTTGTTGAAGTCGTCGGTATAAGCGAAGAAGTTGTTCGAATAGCCATGCGGATCAAACGCGTCTTGGGCGTAAAACCGATGTGGTGCTTTGAAGTCAGGCCCTTCGTACCAGAAGGGTCCCGAGGCGACATCGGCGATGCCATCGCGATTGAAATCGCCGACCGTCGCCCCTTCGCTGAAGAACTGCGTCGACAACTGGTGCGTCTTCCAACGGACCACCGTTGTCGGATCGGCCGATTGCAAAACGGCAACGTGAAAGGTCAGCCAAAGCAGACCAAAGAGGAAACGATTCATGGCAGGGCTCAGAACGAGGGGAACCGGAGATTAGCGGATGCAGCAACGCCCCGATTCTAACCAATAACTAATCCCATGGGATAACCAACCCACCACAAGGTCACGGCGTTCCCAATTTGTCGTCGAAACGCTCGACCGCCCGTCGCAACCGGAGACCAGAGACGGACAACGGTCGCGTCAGTGGGGGGTGCCCACGCTCAAAAACTTGCAATTCCCAGAGCGGAAAATGCGGCCCACTTGGCTCCGCTTGGTGAACAAGGCCATAATGCGGGTTCCCCGTTTCCCAACTCAATGTCTCTAGGAATTTAAAGATCATGCGTCATCTGACTTCCCTTGGCGTCAGCCTGCTGTGCGGTGTTGTCCTTTGTTTGAACCTCGGTTGTCCCGCCTCGTCGACCACGACCGAAGCGCCACCCGCGATTGACGACGACCACGGTCACGACCATGGCGACCACGCGCATTCCGCCCCAACATCCTTGCCTGAAGCGATCGAAACGATCGACCATTTGGCGGATGAGATTCAAGAATCCTTTGCCGCCGACGATCCCGATGGAGCGCACGGACCGCTGCACGATATCGGCAGCGTTTTGGAAGGGGCCGGGCTGTTGGTCGCCAAGAGCGATCTGACGGACGAACAAAAGAAGGCCGCCAGCGAGGCGCTGAAGAAGTTGATGGACGCTTATGGCAAGGTCGACGCCAAGATGCATGGCGATGAAGGAGTCGATTACGCGGACGTCTCGAAGGAGATCACCACCGCGCTCGAAGGCCTTCAAACCGCAACGGGCATCCAACATGATCACGATGAGGATCATGCCCACGAAGAAGCGAAATAGTTTGCAAACGTCACGCTCTCCGTGTTCAGGCTCAAACGCCGGAACACGGAGCAGGATGAGTCCGCAATCTACTGGGGTGCGGACTTGCCAAGAAAGTCTAACTGGCAATCATCCAACGCCGCCGAAGCGCCTTGATTCATGAACCGGACAGCGACGATCAGCCGTCGTTGTCCATCGCGTTGCACGACGGTCCCCTCAAATCCTGCAAATGGTCCGCTCTTCACGCGGACCAAGTCCCCTGGCACCAAGCGTTCCTCCGGCGCCAATGCCGCGCCGGTGTCGATTAGGTTGCGGATCTGTCGCAGATCCGTAACCAGCTGCGTGGGGTCGGCGATCTCAATACACCGCGAAACACAGCCGGTGGAAACCGCTTCATACCGCGCTTCCCCGGTACCACGCACGAAGACGTAGTTCGCGAACAGAGGCAGATGCGTGGTTCGGACTCTGCCGGCCGGACTCTTGTAGCGGCGGCTGATCACGGGCGAATAGTGCCCGATCTCCAGCTCGCGCAGCTTTCGCATCAGCTGCTTCTCTTGCCGCGAGCGTGTGTACAGCGCCCACCACTGCGTGTCAGGCTCATCGGGAAGTTCCAACACCGTCTCTGGAAAGATATCGGGTTCTTCGCCCAAGATTGGCATTCGCAAGGTCTTCCGTTGAATTTTGAAAAGCGTTCACTGCTGGCGTCTCGATTCCACCGGTTCGGTGGAGATGCCTGCCCACAAGCATAGCTAGCAATGGTGTTCGATAGGTTAGTTCAAAATTCTAAACGGTTCAAAGCTTTGGGAACAAGATCGTCCTGTAATGAGAGAAATCTCGATGTCGTTGGCAATCCGGACTCCCTCCAGGACTGCCACTTACGATCAGGCGGGATTAGACCGATACGTTTCCCACCGCATCACGCATCGATTTTGGCATGAAGCGTTTCAGCGGGCGGACTTCGGAAACCGTCGTTTCACACCGTTGCATCGTTCGCGGAAAACGGGTCGCCACCGATGGGCTTTGTTGAATCTTCAGCTTTGTAGGGCCGACAACCTGGACGCTTGCCGAACGATCCGACGCGGCCCCGCGGGGGGTGGAACGGGGGGCCACGGCTGCCGAAGGAACCGCGGCGGGCTTCTTCTCGGCAGCGTCGGATTGTTCAGGCTGTTCTGGATAGAACTCCAATTCACCTCGCACGACCCGCGTCTCGCGGGGGGCTTCGATTCCCAATCGGATCGAATTTCCCTTGACCTGCAAAACGGTCACGATGATGTCGTCGCCCAATCGAATTTGTTGTTTCGCTTTACGTGTTAAAACCAACATGGCATTCTCCTTTGCCGAAGTGAAGAGCTCTAATTTGAAGCCCGCTCCGAGGAATCTCGGGAACGAAGGAGAGATATTGCACAGCCCGTGCCAATGTCGGTGCGCCACGCAAAAGAATTTCTGCGAGAACGCACGATCACGTTGTGCTGCAAGGCTTTACGTCGATTTTTCAGATTCCACGCTGCAGCGGTCCCAATGCTAGCCATGCCGGCGTGATGGATGTTCTTACAACGCTTTGCAATTTTGGGAACCGGTGGCCCCAGCAGCTTGATGGGGGAGCCCGAATATTTGGAGTAGCGCGGTCGATTCGAATTTGACGGATCGTCGCAGAATCGCTTCGGCGATCCGCCGCTCTCGGGCGTGTGAAGTTTTGACGCATACCGCAATGCAACGTACTTAAAAGACAGATGATCGCCTCGAAACCGGCGGAACACTTCTCAGGCAGATTGAAGTAGGGCCCAGCCTTACTTGTCCCCAAAAGTACCTATGTCTCGTTCGTCACGAAATAGAAAGCAAAAGTCGATCCACAACGTTTCGAACGTCGCTAGCGCTGCGCGTTCAAACCGAAGTGCCGATTCGTTGACGGAGGGGAACAATTCAGAGGTCGAGAACGAAGCGACCGATTTGATCGATGCGATCGATTCTCAGTTGACCGACCTGCAGCATCCCGAGCCGCCGCCGGCTTCCGATTCACTGCTGCAATCGCTGTGCATGATTAACACCATGCTGACCCAGTTGAATGCGAAGCAGCAGGAACTGGAAAAACAGCAGCGTGCTTTAGAACGCACGCGGTCCGAACTGATACCGCTTGAAACCGATCTAAGGAATCTCGAACGCGACCTGTTTGCTCGCAGCGACGCGTTGGACCTCCAGACACAACAGATCGCCGAATCACAGGCGGCGCTCGAACAACGCGAGTCCAAAACGTCGCGCCAGCGGCGTTTGATCGCGAACCAATTGCGTGCCCAACGGGCCGAACAATTGTTGACAGCGAAAAAACTCGATGGCGAGAAGGAACAGGCACTGGAGCAATTGCGGGCACAATGTGACGCGGAATTGCAGCAGGCGTTGGCGCAGCGTGATGTCGAACTGGAACAGACATTGGCGCAGCGCGAGGCGGACCTGGAACAGACGTTTGGACAGCGTGAGGCCGAGCTGGAACAAACCTTTGCACAGCGTGAGGCGGAGCTGGAACAAACCTTTGCACAACGCGAGGCGGAGCAAGAACAGACGCTTACGCAGCGTGTGGCGGAGCTGCAACAGACACTCGCCCAACGCGATGCCGATCAGGAAAAGACACTAGCGCAGCACGAGGCCGAGCTGGAACAGGCGCTGGCACAGCGCGATGCCGTGCTGGAACAGAGATTCGCCGAACGCGATTCGGAAAGAGATTCGGCGCGCTCACAATCGGATGCCGATTTGGAACAGGCCTTGGCGACTGCTCAAGCCGAACGGGAGAACGCACGAGCGCTTGAATCCGAATTGGACCAATTGCGTCAGCAGCTGCAAGCACTGGAATCCGAACGCGAATCCACCGGATCGGCCGATGTGGAAGAGGTTGCGACGTTGCAAGCCGCGGTCGATGGTCTCCGCTGCCAACGCGATAGCGCCCAAACCGAACGCGACGCCGTCCAACACGAAATCGATGAACTGAAGCGGCAGAACCGCGAACTCGCCTCGAAGCTTGCGACGCAACAGGTCAATGTCGCTGGCAACGAGGGGATGGTTTCGCTGGAAAGCATGTCGTGGGAGCAGCGCAAGAGTCACATGCTGCAACGGCTCAATGCCGAGGACGATGAACTAAGCGACAGCGAAGCCGCGCAACAACGCCTGAAAATCCAAGACGTAATCGAGCGGACCGACCGCGAAGTGAGCAAGCGCGACGCGGAAATCGCCGAACTACGGTGCCTGCTGGAACAACAAAGCATGGCCGCCGGTGACATGGCAATCGGCGGGGCAGCCGTCCTGCAGATGCTCGATCAAGATGAACTGATCCTCGAAGAGCGTGCCAAGCTGCAACGGATTCAAGGCGAATGGGAAGAGAAGTTGCGGCAAGCGGAGATCGATGTTTCGTTGGAACGCGCCAAGTTGGCTCGCGAACGCATCGACATCGAACAGCGCCTGGCGGAGATGCGCGAAGCGACCAAAGCCGAGGGGAAACCCGAATCCAAAGGACGTAAATGGTTGGCACAATTAGGCCTAACCGACGCCGAATGAGGACCGCACAATGCCAGACCGATACGTGTCCAGCCCCGTCGCGATTTGAAACCGGCGGCCACGATGTGGTTCGGTCCGGTTGCAACGCCCCATCGCGATGAAGATACGCTGGTAATCGCCGGCCCAACCACAAATGGGATGACAAGTTGTGAGGCTTTTCTGATATAATTGACTTTGAATCGTGCATCCTCCCTCCCTCCCCTACAGTCCCAGGCCCGTCCAGCAGCCTGCTGACTTTCACCCATCGACATTTCAACTCGGAGAATCCCCTATGCGACCGGTCACGCGATTTTTCACCCTCTGCATGCTGTTTTGCAGCGGTTTAGCCGTGCATGCCGAACAACCCAAAACGACACGAGTGAATCTGGGTGAAGACGGTTTGTTGACGGGCATTCCAGGAGAAGGCCCGTTGACGGAAGCGGAGATCCAGGCCTGGTTGGACAAACCAGAAAACCATCACACGCTGGAAGTCAGTCTGCCCAAGGGGCTCGACGCGTCGGCCGCCAATATCGCAATCCCCGAAGACAATCCGCTGACACGCGCCAAGATCGAACTCGGTCGCCAGCTGTATTTTGACACTCGGCTGTCGTCCGACCAAACGATCAGTTGTGCCAGTTGCCACAGTCCGGATCAGGGCTACGGTGCGACGACTCAGTTCGGCGTGGGCGTGGGGGGACAAACCGGCAACCGGAACTCACCCATCAGCTACAACCGAATCCTCAGCAAAGAACAATTCTGGGACGGCCGCGCTGCATCGCTGGAAGAACAAGCGGTTGGTCCAATCGCCAATCCGATCGAGATGGGAAACACGCACGATGCGTGCATCGAATGTGTGGGGGCGATTCCCGGCTACACGATGCAATTCAAAGCGATCTTCGACGACGGCCTGACAATCGACAACGTAGGCAAGGCGCTCGCTTCGTTCGAACGCGCAATCGTCACCGGACCGGCTCCCTACGACTACTGGAACCCGCTGGCAAAGTTCAAGGAAGTGTTTGCCTTGGACCTCGAAGACATGGAAGCTTTGCGCAGCGAAGATCCCGATCTTGCCAAGCAATACGACGACATGGTCGCCGCGGCGCAGAAGCACCCAATGAGCGAATCGGCGCAACGCGGGATGACGTTGTTCTTCGGCAAAGCCAATTGTGCGTTGTGCCACGCAGGCGGTAATTTTGCCGATGAACAGTACCACAACTTGGGCGTTGGGATGGAAGTGGCGGAACCCGATTTAGGTCGCTTCGTGGTCACGAAAGTTGAAAAGGACAAGGGCGCCTTCAAGACCCCGACACTGCGAAACGTTGCCCTTTCAGGACCCTACATGCACGACGGCAGCCAAAAGACGCTGGAAGAAGTGGTTGCTTGGTACAACAAAGGAGGCCACAAGAATCCTTGGTTGAGCGACAAAGTCAAGGTATTGAACCTGACCGATCAAGAGCAGAAGGATGTGGTTGCGTTTATGAAAGAAGGACTGACCGGTCCCTTCCCGAAAGTTGAAACCAATCGCCTTCCTTAAGGTCGGTCCGACGTGGTAACTCCCGCCCTGCGGGCGGCTCTCTTGCACCCTCCCGACGCGTGTCGGGAGGGCGATCGCAAAATCATCGGGCAACGATTTCGACACCTTCCTCTTTCACGAACGACGCTTCTCCCGTTCGCCTTGCTCCAAGCCACCTTGTGTCGGCCAGAAGCCTTCCAGAGGTCGCCGTTCTCTTTGACAAAGCGCCCTATGTCGGTGCGCCGCTGAACGGACGCGTGGATGTCTCGTGATGCGTCGCGCTCCATTCCATGGGCTCACCATGTCCATTGGAACGGGCATCCGAGCGATCCAACGACTGCTCTACTCGATCGAAGTCTCCGCTATCTTGCCGATGCGCCGCCGCCAACAACAAGTAGAGCGCCGGCACGACAAACAGCGTAAAGACGGTGCCGACCGCCATCCCAGCGACCAGGACGATTCCGATGCTATTACGAGCTTGAGCTCCTGCGCCGGTCACGAAGACCAACGGCAAGTGTCCCAAAATCGTCGCCGCCGAGGTCATCAACACTGGACGCAATCGGGTCTGCGACGCTTCGATGATCGCTGCACGTTTAGCCATCCCCGACTCTTGCAATACGTTGGCAAACTCGACGATCAGGATCCCGTTCTTGGCAACCAAGCCAACGAGCGTGATCAGCCCGACTTGCGAATAGATATTGATCGTGGTGAAGTCTAAAAAGGTTAACGTCAAAACTCCGGTCATCGCTAATGGCACCGATCCCAACAAGACGATTAACGGATCGCGGAACGATTTGAACTGGGCCGCGAGGACCAGATAAATCAGCAGCAAGGCAAAGCCAAGCGTCACCGCCAACGAACCCGCTTCGTTGCGAATCTGCCGCGATTCGCCGGCATAATCGAGCGTCATCGCCGAACCGACCACCGATTCCGCAATGTCCTCTAACACCGTCAGCCCCTGCTCTTTGGTCACACCGGGGAAGACCGCTGCAAAGACTTTGAACGAACTCTGCTGTTGAAATCGGCTGAGTGTCCGCGGCGCGGTTTCGGGTTCGATCGACGCGAAGGTCGATACGGGAATCAATTCCCCCGACGGCCCACGGACACGTAGATCCATCAACGCCCCGGTCGATTGCCGATCGACCGCTTCCAGCTGCGGGATGACTCGATACGAGCGATTGAAATAATTGAATCGGTTGACATAACCGCCTCCCAACAAAACGCCCAGCTCGCGACCGACCGCCGCTTGGTCGAGCCCCAGATCGGCCAGGCGTTCGCGATCGACGATCACGCGGGCTTGCGGCAGATCGACCTTCAGATCGGCATCGACAAACATAAACATGTTCGCCTCCCGCGCCCGCTGCACGATTTCTTCGGCCAGTTCGCGCTGCCGCGATACCGGCAGATCGCTTTTCATAACCAATTCGACATCGAAATTCCCAGCTCCCGGCAGCGGTGGCACAAGCACAGGAAACGCTTCCAGCCCCGGATTCTGCGACGCCGCACCAAAGACTTCCGGCAACATCGCTTGGGTATTGCGATCGCGCTCGTCCCAATCCTTGGTGATCAAGCCGCCGAACCCGCCGCTGGCCGTGACCACGGCCCACATGTAATCGGTCTCTTCGATTCCTTGAAAGCTGCTCGCCAATTGCCCCGTCCACCGCGTCGACGAAGCCAGCGTCGAATCGGGAGCTGCTGTCAGCATCACCGCCACGGCCCCTTCATCCTCCACCGGCGCCAACTCCTTGGCCGAAAACATGTACAACGGAACGGCCGCGGCCCCTGCCAACAAAGTTGCCAACGCGATCGACCAACGCAGCTCCAGAACGCCGCTGAGCAAGCGACCGTAGAAGTTGCGAATCCCCGCGAACATCCGGTTCACAAACCGCGTCATCGCCCCTTCGCGACCGCCGGCCGGAACCAGATAGGCACTCATGATCGGCGACAGCGTGACCGCCACGATCCCCGAAACGACAACCGCCGCAGCCAAGGTAAAGGCGAACTCGCGGAACAGCATCCCCGTCAGACCGCCTTGAAAACCGATCGGCGCGTAGACCGTGGCCAGCGTAATCGTCATCGCCAAAATCGGACCGACAAGTTCACGCGATCCCATTAGCGCCGCCTTGATCTTGTCGTGCCCTTCCTGCAGATGCCGCTGCACGTTTTCGACCACGACAATCGCGTCGTCGACCACCAAGCCGACGGCCAGCACGATCGCCAGCAGAGTCAAAAGGTTTAACGAGAATCCCAACAGATACATCACGATCGCCGCGCCAACCAACGAGACCGGCATCGCGACCAAGGGGACGATCGCCGTTCGTACCGAGCCCATGAACAGGAAGACGACGAAGCCGACGATCAGGATCGTTTCGCTGAGCGTCTTGGAAATTTCCGCCAGCGATTTCGACATGAACTTGGTGCCGTCGTAGGCCAATTGCATGTCGATATGCGACGGCAGATCGGGCTGCAATTTCTCCATCGCCCCCCGCAAACGCGTCGCGACTTCGATCTCATTGCTGCCGGGCAATGGCCAAACGCTCACATAGATCGCCTCGCGCCCACGATACATCGCCGTCGCCGTCGGTTCCTCGCTTCCCAGTTCGACCCGAGCGACATCCGACAGACGGATGATCGTCCCGGGACCGCTGGCCGACGAAGGGGATTGCCAGACGATCAAGTCGTCGAATTCGTCGACGCTGCGGAGGTCGGTGTTGGTCAACAGATCGACCTGCACCGAATCGTTTTTCACTTGCCCAATCGCTGCCAGGAAGTTGTTCCGCTGCAGCGCCGAATAGACATCGCCGGGCGTTAGATTCAGCTCGCTGAGCCGTTGCGGCGAGATCCAGATCCGCATCGCCGGGGTCTGCCCTGCTTCGATGCCTACCTTCTGCACGCCTCTGATAATCGATAGCCGCGGTTGCACGTTGCGAGTCAAATAATCGGTCAGCGCCGGCAGATCGAATCGATCCGACGTGAAGCTCAGATAAAAGGTGGCGTAGGGGCGATCGGCACGGACCAATTCGATCGATGGCGGTTCGGCTTCGGAAGGTAATTCGCTGCGCACCTGCTGCAGCCGCGCGTTCACTTCGGCAAGCGCTTTGGTCGAATCATGGTTCAGATTCAACCGCAGCGTGACCGTGCTGATCCCCGCGATGCTGCTCGATTCCACGTAATCGATCCCCGCGATCGACGAGACCGCTCGTTCGATCGGAGTCGTCAAAAAGCCGCGGACCGTTTCGGCACTGGCACCAAAATAGATCGTCGTGACGGTGATCGAGGTGCTTTCCAGTTTTGGAAATTGTTGGATCGGGAGCGACGCGGCACAGCGAATCCCGACCAAAACCAAGATCAGATTGACCACGATCGCCAAGACCGGGTGACGGATAAAAATGTCGGTGAACGATTTCATTTTCCGGCCTCCATTTCGACGACGTGTTCAATCTTGGTCGCGCTCGTCTGGTCGGCACTGGAAACGGCGGCAGGGTCCGATTCGCCCGCAGCCCGCTGAGCGGTTTGCGAAGCTTCGGCTTGCTTGTCGCTCAACAACGCCCCTTCGTAAACTTTGAACGAACCGTCGGCAACGATCACTTCCCCCGCCTCGATCCCGTCGATCACTCGAGCGACCGCGCTGCCGCCGGAGAGGACGACGACGTTCCGCGCTTGGGCCCGCAGGCCGCTGTCGGTTTCCACCGCCACAAAGACCAGCGATCCGCTGGGCCCCCGACGAACCGCCGTGGCGGGAATCAACCGTGCCGCAATGGGATCGCCATACATCACCGTGACGTGTACCGAATCGTTGGGCTGCAATTTCGCCGGTGGATTCAACAATCGGGCCCGAGCGGTCAGCGAACGGGAAATCGGATTCGCCGACGCGTCCAACGCGACGATCGTGGCCGTTGCGTGTTGTTGAGCCGATCGGACACGTAGCGATACCTCGTCGCCGATCGCAACTTCATCGGCCACGTGCGCTGGCATCGAGAAGTCGATATTCAAATAATCGGAGATCCCTTCCAACGTGGTGATCTCCGTTCCTTCGACCAGATACTGTCCGACATGCAAATCGAACAGCCCGACGTTGGCTCGGAAGGGAGCCCGCAGCGTCTTCTTGTCGATGCGAACCTTCAATTCTTCGATCCCCGCATCGGCCCGCGACAGTTCCGCCTCGGCGACATCCAATTCCGACTCGCTACCCGCATTGATGCGATTGAGTTGTCGCGAACGTTCGACAGTCGATTGAGCAAGCTTGCGCGACGCTTCCAGGCTCTTTAACATCGCCTCTTCGGTGCGGATATCCAACCGCAGCAACACGTCTCCCTTTTCGACAACGCCACCGGGAATCATCGGGATCTCGGTGATCACGCCGGCGAGTTCGGTCTGCAACCGGATCGATTCGGGCGCCAAGACGTTCCCCACGACGACCGAAGATCGGCGGTAGGAACTCGCTTCGGCTGTCGCCACCGTGACCGAGATCGGCATTTCGGGTGGCGGGGGCGCGGCCATCGCGGCCTTGATCTGCATCGTCTTGGCATAGCCGATCGCCGCCAAAATGCCGACCACCGCTAACACGACCAGCACCGATCCGATCGCCGTGCGAAGCCATCGCAGTCGTGAACGGGGAGCAACCGTTTGATTCATCGTTGTCGTTTCCTAAAGTTGTTCGGTTAGTTGTCGGCGATTTCATCGGCGATCAAACGTGTCAGGCTCTGCCGGATCCGTTCGGACCGCGGCCCAATCGTCTCGGGGGGTTCGATCACCGACTGCAGCCAAACCCCGTCGACGGTCGCCAGAACCAATTCCAGAAAATCATCCGAGACGCCATCGCCGCTCAACATCTGATGCAGGGATTCGTAAAACTTCCGGACCTCGTCGCTGTCGCGGCCCCCTTGAATCAAGGCCATCATGACCGCGGCACAATCGCGATCCTCGTCGCATTGCAAAGTGGTCGATTCGCCGAGAAACAAATCGACATACGCCCGCAACCGATTGCCCGATCCAGCCGGATGTGGCTGCGTCGCCTGCCGAACGAGCGCCAGATGCTCCTCCCCGCCCCGATGTAGAAACGCGTTGACCAACGCTTCCTTCGACGGATAATGATGCATCAGCCCCCCCTTGCTGAGACCTGCCTTGCGGCAAACCGCAGACAGCGTCACCGCTGGCAGCCCGCCATCGCGAATTAACACCATCACGGCGTCGAGAATCCGTGTTACCGTGTCGGGCGTTTCAGAAGTTTGATCATTGTTTCCCATTTCGGCGATCATACCGACCGACCGGTCGGTATGCAAGTGACATCCTTCTGAGCTTTCGGCCCGGCATCCCTGAGCGGGTTGCGCCACCGGAGGTTCACGGCGGGTAGCCTTTTTTCAAGGGAATCGAGTCGTCCGGCTCGCCGCCATTGGCTCCACCGCCTGCACGATCGGGATCGATCCGCTAAAAAATGGCGGTAAACCGAACGAAGATCGGGCTCGCGGAGCGGACCGCCCGTTCGAGGACCAAGGAGGTAACAGATGCCAACCAACCCACAAACCGACCGCCTTTACGACGACGATGTCGCGTACATCCATGACGTCGGCTACAGCGGATTGTGTGCGAGCTGGGAGCCGGGGCTGTTAGAGATTTTTTACGCCGCCGGAATCGATCGGGGTACGATTGTCGACCTCGGTTGCGGCGGAGGCCGTTGGACACAGCGATTGGCCGCGGCCGGATTTGCGCCCGTCGGAGTCGACATCTCAGCGGCGATGATCGATCTGGCAACCAAGCGGCTGCCATCGACAGAATTCCACGTCGCCTCGGTCTGGGATTACGAATTCCCCCGCTGCCGCGCCGTGACCGCACTCAGCGAAGTCCTTTGTTATCGAACGCCCTCCTGCGACGATCCCGATCTTTGCGACTTGTTCCGCCGGATCTTCAACGCATTGGAGCCGGGCGGTCTGTTCATCTTCGACGTCACCGAAATCGGACTCGATCAAAATGGCCAGCGAACATTTTCCGAAGGGGAAGACTGGGCCTGTCTGGTCCTCTACGAAAACGACGACTCCAAACAGCGGTTGTATCGACACATCACCTCGTTCCGCCAAGTCGACAGCCTCTACCGCCGCGCGACCGAAACGCACACCGCCCAACTGTTCGACGCCGCCCAGCTCGCAGAGCAACTGAACCAGGTCGGCTTCGAAGTCCGCAAGACGCGAAAATTTGGCACCGCCGACCTCCTACCTCACCGCTGCGGCCTGATAGCGAGCAAACCGCAGGCATGACGAGACATGTTGAAGGGCGTTGCATCAAGTTGCGTAGTGGAAGTCGTCAAGACTTTCGAGCCCTACAGGTCTCGAAAACGAAACTCTCGACGAGTTCCGCTACGAGGTTGTCCGCGATGTATTACGGTTGCAGTCGACTCATCGATCCCGAAGGGATCACAGACGGTAGCCGGAGGTCGACGCGCAGCGGCGCACCTCCGGAACACAACGCCCCAACACGCGATGATCCCGAAGGAATCGCACATCGTTGTGCGCCCCCGCCGGGGGCACCGAGCGTTTTCGGCGTCGTTTCCGGTGGTATTCGCTACGCTCAAACCACCGGCTACCTTCTGGCATCCCTGCGGGATCCGTAGTTGCGGTAGCACATCCCGGAGGGATCACAGACGGTAGCCGGAGGTCGCCGTTCAACGGCGCACCTCCGAAACACAGCGTCCCAACACGCGTTGATCCCGAAGGGATCACAGAAGGTAGCCGGAGGTCGCCGCGCAGCAGCGCACCTCCGGAACACAGCGTCCCAACACGTGATGATCCCGAAGGGATCACAGACGGTAGCCGGAGGTCGCCGCGCAACGCCGCACCTCCGGAACACAGCGTCCCAATACGCGTTGATCCCGAAGGGATCACAGACGGTAGCCGGAGGTCGTCGCGCAGCGGCGCACCTCCGGAACACAACGCCCCAGCACGCGTTGATCCCGAAGGGATCACAGATCGTCGTGCCCCCCTCGGGGGCGCCGAGCGTTTGCGTTCGCATAGCCGGTGGTATTCGCTACGCTCAAACCACCGGCTACCCTCTAGCATCCCAGCGGGATGCGGTAGTGGAGGTCGTCAACGGCCTGTTGATTTTATCGCATGCGAACTTCTTGACGAGTTCCGCTACGGTTTGCCCCCCGCACAACGTCCCCTCACTCCGCGGCCGGTTTCTCTTCCATTGCCGGTGGCGGCGTGCGATTGTCGAGGCTCATCGGGCCGGAACCTTGGGCCATCAGGAAGATCATCGTCCCCATCATCGACAGATTTTTCATGAACTGAATCATCTGCATCTGTTGGGCTTCTCCTTCCATCGTCCAGAAGTCGTGGAAGAAGTAGGTCGCCAAGACCAGAAAGACCAACAGCAGCGTCGCGCCGATGCGAGCTTTGAACCCCAGGATGATCGACAGGCTGCCGGCGATCAGAAACACGATCGCCCCGGCCAACATCACCTTCGGCATCGGCACGCCTTCGGAGCCCATGTAGGCGGCGACGTCATTAAACTTGGGAATCTTGTTGCCGACCGCACTCATCAAAAAAATGGTCGCGATCATGATCCGGCCCAGTACGGCGGCGACACCTTGAAGGGGGTTGCTGTTCATCTTTTGTGGCTCCTCGAAAATTGAAGTGGTGGTTGAGTCATGGGACAGGTCCCGAACAAAGGAGCTGCCGATTGGAAATGCTTCGTTGTGGGGATAATCCCAATTCAAACCGTCTATCGATAAAACGCGTCGACAGCGGCAAACTTCACTCGTTTTTCATACTCGCTGGGATCTCTGTTGATGCATCAAGCATGCGGCAAAAAGGGGAGACGACTCAATCGTCCGCCGCGTCGAGTCGGCTGCGGGCTTTCTCCAACAGATGGTTCAGTTGCGACAGTTCGCTGCGATCGAGGTGCTTCAGAAGCTGCTTATGCAACGTTTCAACAGGTCGATCTAACGGTTCCAAAACGTCGAGCCCCTTATTCGTGATCGCGACGTTGACCACGCGGCGATCGACGGTGCTGCGGTCTCGGCTGACGAAGCCCTGCTTTTCCAGTCGATCGATCAAACCGGTGATCGCGGGTACGACCTGGATCATCCGATCGGCAATTTCCAGGCTAGGGAGCGGTTTTCCCTCTCCACGCAAAATCCGCAACACGTTGTATTGTGAACCGGTCAGGCCATACTTCCTGAGAAGCCGGCAAAACCGATTTTGAAATTGGTCGCTGGTCCGCAGCACATTCAGCACCGCTTCTTGATGCGGCGACGTGAACGGAGCCTTCTTCTTGAGCTCTTGCTGCAGCGGTCTCGGGTCCTGCGTCGGCTCACTTTTCTTGTTTGGTGACATGGCAATACTTTACGCGACAACCATTTGCAAGTCAAGCGAAAAGAGCTGCACGTTTGGGGAGGACAACGGGCAAACTCGAGTCAGACTCCGACCTCGTCGACGATCCGCTCGCGCGGACATCGGGAACTGGTAGAATTGGCCTCTGAAATCACCAATGAACCACCCCTCGAATTCCCCACCCTATCGAAAGAGTCGACGGATGAAACTTGCCCCAATCGCTTTCCTGATGATCCTCGCGGCCGTGGTCGCTCCCGGCCTGTCAGCTGCTGACACCACACCTGCCGCAAAACCTGCCTCCACATTTCCCATTCAAGTCGATTGCGAAGGGACCTACCCTCACCACCTGCAAGGCGTCTGCACCGATGGCGATGCGATCTACTGGAGCTTTACGACGACGCTTGTCAAAACCGACCTCGACGGCAAAGTGACGGCCAAAATCCCGGTCGCCAACCACCATGGCGACCTGTGTGTCGACCAAGGCAAGATCTATGTCGCCGTCAACTTGGGACGCTTTAATGATCCCAAGGGGAATGCCGATTCTTGGGTCTACGTCTACGATGCTTCGGACCTGAAAGAAATCGCCCGCCACGAGACTCAAGAGGTCTTCCACGGTGCCGGCGGAGTTGGCGTTCGCGACGGCAACTTTTACGTCGTCAGCGGTCTGCCAGCCGACCTCGAAGAAAACTACGTCTACCAATACGACGCCGATTTCACCTTCGTCAAAAAGCACGTCGTCTCGAGCGGGCAAACGTTTTTGGGCATCCAATCGGCCGCATTCGCTCACGACCGCTGGTGGTTCGGTTGCTACGGCAGCCCTGCCGAAACGTTGGTCACCGACGCTAACTTCAAGATGATCGGACGCTACAAATTCAATTGCTCTTTGGGCATCGAAAAACTCCCCGGCGGTGAACTGCTGGTCGGCAGCGGTCGTTGCAGCAAAGGGACCGGATGCACCGGACGCGTGACTCGCGCGGTCCCCGACGCGGCGAACGGACTGAAACTGCTCCAAACCAAATAAACAATGGGCTCCATCCGATGAACCAACAACAAAAAAGTAAACTGGGCGAACGCCGCGCGTTCATGAAAAATGGAACGCTGATCCTTTCAGCTGCCGCCGCCGCACCGGCCACGCTGTTAGCCGCCGACAAACCCGCCGGCGTGCGCGTCGCGTTGGTAACCGATCTGCACTACGCCGACAAACCGCCGGGCGGATCGCGACACTATCGCAAGACCTTGGGCAAGCTGGACGAAGCGGCGAAGCAATTTGAGCAAGAGCAGCCGCAGATGCTGGTCGAACTGGGCGATCTGATCGACGCCGCTGATAGCGTTGAAACCGAAAGCCGCTACCTGCAGACGATCAACCGTCCCTTTTCGGCGATCTGCAAAGACCGCCACTACGTGCTGGGGAACCACTGCGTCGATACGCTCAAGAAGGAAGAGTTTCTCGGGGCGGTGGAGCAGCCGAAATCGTATTACTCGTTCGATCGCGGCGGTTTCCACTTCATCGTGCTAGATTCCTGTTTCCGCAGCGACGGCCAGCCGTATCAACGCAAGAACTTCACGTGGACCGATGCCAACATCCCACCGGCGGAGCTCGAGTGGTTGGCCGCGGATCTGAAGTCGAACGACAAGCCGACGATCGTCTTCGCGCACCAGCGATTGGACGTTAGCAACCACCATGGCGTGAAAAACAATGCTGCGGTGCGCAAGTTGTTCGAAGAATCGGGCAAGGTGTTGGCGGTCTTCCAAGGGCACAGCCACCGGAACGAGCTGAAGGAAATCCGCGGCATCCATTACTGTACACTGGTGGCGATGGTCGAAGGGGGCCAGCAGGCGACCAACGCCTACACGCTGCTGGACGTCCAGCCCGACAGCACGCTGAAAATCACCGGCTTCCGCAAACAGAACAGCTATCTGTGGGAGCCGCAAGCCTAACGATAAGGTTTACCGCATTGCAAAGCGAACGAGAGAAGATGCTTGCCGGCGCGTTGTACGACGCGTTGGATCCGGAATTGGTCGCCGACCGCGAGCGTGCTCGCGACCTCTGCCACGACTTGAACGCTTCGCGCGAGCGGGACCAGGATCTGCGACGCCGCCTGCTGACCGAACTGTTGGGCAGCGGCGGTGATTCGGTCTGGATCCAGCCGCCGTTCTATTGCGACTACGGCAGCAACATCCGGCTGGGGCAACGCGTCTATTTCAATTTCAACTGCGTCGTTCTGGACGTCTGCGCTGTCGAGATCGGCGACTTCACCTTCTTCGGTCCGGGCGTGCAGATCTACACTGCATCGCATCCTTTGGAAGCCAAGCTGCGGCGGACGCAGGAGTTCGGCAAACCGGTCTCGATCGGGTCGGATGTCTGGGTCGGGGGCGGCGCAATCATCCTGCCGGGCGTGACGATCGGATCCCGGACCGTGATCGGTGCAGGGAGCGTCGTCACAAAAGACATTCCCGAGGGAGTGCTCGCGGCGGGGAATCCCTGTCGCGTGATCCGCGAGAACATCGCGGGGGATTCCGATGAGTGAAGAGGCAGCCGCGCGGCCAGGCAATCTGCTGGCCAACCTTCCCCAAAACGTCCCCGAGGAATTGACCGAGATCCTCGCGTCGGGTAGCGGTCTCCGCGTGGAGCGGATCGTTTCGACGGGGCATCGCAGTCCAGACGATTTCTGGTACGACCAGCACGAGCGCGAGTGGGTGCTGCTGCTGCAAGGGGCTGCGACGCTGCAGTTTGCCGATCCGCCGGAATCGATCGATCTGATCCCCGGTGATCACGTCGACATTGCCGCGCATCGCCGCCACCGCGTCGAATCGACTTCGGCGACCGAGCCGACCGTTTGGCTGGCGGTCTTTTATCAGGACTGAATCGCCGCGGGCCAGCCGCGGCGGGGCAAACCTTTGTTTCTATCAGTCCTCTTTGGCAACGCGTTTTTGTGCCAACAACCACTCATAGAACGCGGGGTTGTTGTAGGTTTCGGTCCACGAATCGTGGCCAGCTTCGGGATAGATCGTCAGCTTCGGCTCCGCCCCTTGCCGCTTCAAAGCGTCGATCATCGCCTGCGTTCGCTCCAACGGAACCGCTGTGTCTTTGGCACCGTGGAACGCCCAGACCGGAACGTGTTTGAAGTTCCTTGTCGAACGAGGTTCACCGCCGCCGCAGATCGGTGCGATCGCGGCGAAACGATCGGGACTGAACGCCGCCAAGCCCCAACTGCCAAAGCCCCCCATGCTCAATCCGGTCACATAGACGCGGTCCTGATCGACGTTGTGCGTCGCAATCACATCGTCCAACAACGCCGTCAATTCAAACTCTCGCCACCAGCGACCTTTGGGACATTGAGGCGAGACGACGATAAACGGAAACTCCTTCCCCTCTTCGATCAACCGAGGCGGGCCGTGCATTTTGACAAGGTTCAAATCATTGCCACGCTCACCCGCTCCGTGAAGGAACAGCACCAGCGGCCACGCTTTCTGCTGGTCGTAGTCCTTCGGCAGGTACAACAGATAATCCATCTCCACTTCCACCTTGGCTTCCAGATGGACGGCAGTTTGATCCGCAGCGTCGGCGGCCGTGGGAACCAAAAGACAGACTGCACCGCTGCAAACGATCAATAGACAGGCAAGAAGACGCATCGCAAGTTGGCTCCATCGAGGTTGGGAAAGCGGTGTATTGTAAACACCCGCCGTCGGCTGATGCCACAAAATCGGTGGCACGGGTTGGAGTTCAGGGTGCCACGGGCTCTGCCCCTGTTTCACTCGGCTGCACTGGCGGAGCCAGTGGCACACGGAGGAGAGCACATGCTGGAATTCGGGGTGCCACGGGCTCGGCCCGTGCTTCACTCGACTGCACTGGCAGAGCCAGTGGCACACGAAGGTCGAGCACGTGTTGGAGTCCAGGGTGCCACGGGCTCTGCCCGTGCTTCGTTCGGCTGAACTGGCAGAGCCAGTGGCACACCAAGGTCGAGCACACGTTGAAGTTCGGAGTGCCACGGGCTCTGACCGTGCTTCACTCGGCTGTGCACTGGCAGAGCCAGTGGCACACGAAGGCCGAGCACACGTTGGTGTTCAGGGTGCCGCGGGCTCGGCCCGTGCTTCACTCGACTGCACTGGCAGAGCTAGTGGCACACGGAGGAGAGCACACGTTGGTGTTCTGGGTGCCACGGGCTCGGCCCGTGCTTCACTCGACTACACTGGCGGAGCCAGTGGCACACGGGGGTGGGCGCAAGTGTCTTGGTTCGTTGGACAACGCCGCGTTAACGCCCACCGGTGGATACTTCAAATCGCAACTCGGACTTGCCCAGCAACACGTTTCCGGCGTCGCTCGCTGCTTCGATATCAGGCGGCATGTCTCGGCTAAGATTCGTCCGACTTTCGCCGCGCCGCCCGCTTCGCTTCCAGCAACCGTTCGGTGTAGCTCTTCTCTTCTTTTTGTGGCTCTAGACTGGCTGGAGTTCCCGTCGGTGGTCGATTTGTCGACGTCGGCGCGGCAGCGGATGTCGAGCTGCCCGGCGTCGGATCGCCTTGCGGTTCGAACCGCGTTGCCGAGCGGCGGCGATCGAGTTCCTCGTTGATCTCCAGCTTGCGGCTGCGCAGCGCTGCCATCCTCTCGGTCTGTGAGTTCTCGGCGTCGCTGGGGTGTCCGCGACGGGAGGCCAGCAAGCGGCCGATCCAACTGAAATCGATCGCTACGCGGCGGATGAAGACATCCCCCAAGAAGATGCAGCACCCGGCCAAAACAAACAGCGGCCAGACGTCGCGGATGCTGCGGGCATGGGCCAGTCCGCCGCGGAAGGTGGCGTGATCGGTCAGCGCCCCGATGCTCGACTTTTCCAACGGCTCGGTCAACTGGCCCGCTTCGCCTCCGCTCGGCTCGGTATCGGCGAGCGCCTGCAGCAACGCTTCGTTGACTGTGCGAACGCGGAATTCGTTGCTGTAGGGAACCGTCACGCCTTGCGACAGCGGCGCTTCGCCGGCGGCGGGCACGACGTTTAAGAAGTAGCTGCCCGATTCATCCGCCGCAAATTCGCCGACGTAGCGCCCCGGCGCGACCTGCCGCATCTGCAGCGGCAGCGGGCTGAGATCGGGTCCGATCGCCGAGGCGTTCATATCGAGAAAGTTAAGGAAGTCGTCCTCTTTGTCGAGCGCTTCGACGACCACGCGAACGCGGCCATCTTCGACTTTGGTTGCCATCGTAAACTTGCCCGTGTCGCCGCTGGGCCGCATGATCCAACGGACCAACTGGCTGTAAAACTTGTCGTATCCATCCCACTGCGGCCAATCGGTTGCCCAACGCTTTCCGGTGTCGGTTGTCATCACCGCAGCGCGGCCCAGTCCGTAGGTCCAAGCGGCGAGAATCGTTTGGTTGTCGGGCTGTTCGGGCATCGGCGAACGGATCAAGACCTGAGCCAACGGACTCTGTTTGACTTCGGTCAGCACAAATCCGGAGATCGGTGGCAAGGGGGCGTCGATCCCTTCGAGGACCGGATGCCGCAGGGAGATCTGCGGCGTGGCGCCGCCAGGCGGTTCGTAGACCAACGGACGCGAGACGCGACGGGCTTCGCGTTGATAGATTTTGGGAAGCGCTTTGGGGCTTTTGGCTTCGTAATATTTGCCGCCGGTATCTTTGGCGATGTCGCGCAAACGATTGCTGCCGATCGTTCCGTGCGATGCGACCGCGACGGTGCTGATCTTGATTCCCGCGTTGGCGAATCCGCGGATTGTTCCGCCGGCCGCTGGGCTGGGATCGCCATCGCTGATGATGATGCAGTGTTTCAATGAGGCTTGGTTCGCGTTCAGTGCAGCCAGCGTCATCTGCATCGCGGGATCGAACTGGGGCATATCGCCCGGCGTCATCCGGCTGACCGCTGCCAGCATCGATTTGCGATTCCCGCTGCCGACTGGCAACAGCCCCGTTCGCCCGCCCCACAACCATTGGTCGCCGCCGGCGGCCCAGTGGATGATGCCGCAATAATCGGCGGGGCCAAGCGCTTCGATCGCGCTGCGTGCGACCACCTTCTGCCAGTGATTCCCTTGAGCCATCTCCGAGGCGTGCATGATCATTGCCAACGCGCCGATCGCCTGCACCTTGGTGTTGCGGATCTGAAAATCGACCGGCATCGCTTCTTCAAGTTTCGTTCCCGCCCAACCGCCAGCGCCAAACGCATCGGGACCGCCGAGCATCAGAAGACCGCATCCGAGCTGTTGGGTGTTGCGGACGAGCATCTCGATATGATCGTCGTCGAATCCGCTGATCGAATCGGCATCCTCGCCACTGGTCCGCGGCACGCCCGCCATGATCACTGCGTCGTAGGCCTGCAGTTCAGCCATCGACGTGAACAGATTGTTGCTGGGCATGACAACGATCTCGATGTCCGCTTTACGCAGCGTCTCGATCATCTCGCGATATTCGTCCGGCTTGGCCCAATCTTCGATCAACAACACGCGTCCCTTGCCGCGGACATACGTGTAAGCCGATGCCTCGTTATTCTGGCTGACCGCATCGCTAGCCGGATCGTCCGGAACAAAGCGGGCTTTATAGGTGTAGGGAGCGGGTTGGTCGATCGTGTGGCGCAGCGGAAAGACCGTCGGTTTGTCGGGGTCCAGCGTGATCGCTTCGTTCAGCAGCACCTGTTCGTCGCTGCCCAGTTTGCGAGTCACCTCCAACCGCCCCGGGATCGGTTTCTTCGATTCGCCACTGGGAGAATAGTTGTTGATCACCACGCGCGCTTCAAACGGTTGGCCGCGGCGGATATCGGGGGGGAGATCGATCTTTTCGACCAGCACTTCCGACGTCGCATCCAACTGGACCGGAACGACATCGATCCCGATGCCCGCTCTGGCGATTCGCGTCGCCAACTGACTCGCGTCGCCAAGGTTTTCATTCCCATCGGTCACGACGACGATCCGCCGCGAGGTGTCGTCGGGCATCGCCGCCTGAGCCAACTTGAGCGCCGCCTCGAGATTGGTCGCATCCTTGCGGCCGAGGTAACTTTCCAGGCGCCGGAGATCGGGAATGTCATCGTCAAAGGGGGGGATCTCGACGGCCGCCTCTTTGCCAAAGACGATGATTCCGGCCCGGTCGGCGCGCGCCGTGTTGCGTTGGGCGGCGACGTTGCGGATCACGTATTGCAGCATTGCATCCCGTTTGGCCGCCGGGATGCTCTCGCTTTGATCCAACAGATACATGACCGTCATCCGGTCGTCGGTCCAGACAAACTGAACTCCGGCCAGCGCCAAGACGATCGCCGCGGCAACTAGCGTGCGCAACAGCAACGCAAAGGATCGCCGAATCGGCCCCAGCAACGCCAACCCGCGATAGCTGGCGATCCAAAGGACGGGGATCAATACCAGCAGGGCCAAGTAGCCGGGATGCTCAAAGCCAAGCCGAAGGCCAAACATGTCGGATATTCCTAGATGGATTCTTATCGTCCGTTGATTTCTGCAAAACAGGCGGATCAGCCGCTCCCCTGAATCCTCCGATTGTATCGCGCCGTGGCGGCCGGGACACACCGGCAAACGGTTCCGCCCAGCGCACGGCGATGCTTCGGAACCGGCAAACCCGCTAATTCACACTTGTCGCCGCTGCTCGAGGAGTCGCCGCTGACCATGAATCGCTGGAAACATCGCTTTGAAGAGACAGACGAGCCTTGCGAAGCCCCCTGAGTTGCGTGTGGCTCCAATGACAACAGCGCTCGCAATCACACGACATTCCGTGCAAGCGTCCCAGCCCCACGACGGCTCACGGCCTGGAATTTAGGAAGGGGTAATCCCCTCTACATCGGCAGCTTGGGCAGCATCCTCGCCAGCAACCGTTCCCTCGCACCACCCGATCCCGAAAGCTTCCCTTGGAGCATCACCTCAAAAACACTTCGGCACCTCCATTTTCACCAACGACCGATTGGAAGGAGGGTTCCCTATCGAAAGAAGAACACTTCGTAGCGAGAAGTCCAAAAGACACAGAAGAAGGGCATAACCTACCACTAACAGACGATTACAGGGACTTTCTAACACGCAGCCCAAATGCACCGATGGCCACGAAATGGAGTTTCTCTAGTCGATTCGCGTTTTAGAGGAAACAAGTCGAAGTAGAGATCGATACCTAGAGCGACCGGACGTTCCCCAATTTCCCTAAAAATACAGATCCAAGAAAATACTAACTGTCCGTTCAATGGCTGCCTAAGGCGTACGGAATATCACCAAAGGTTCTCGCCTGCCGCCGATTGCAACTCTGGTTGAACAGGCAGTGAAGAGTGTTGGGCAAGCTACCAGCCGTTGTTTCCCAATGAACGCACCGGAGGTCGTGCCATCCGTCGCGAAACAAATCACCGTGGAAAATTCCTGGGCGATTCGATTGTCGAAGATTTTATAAAATTGTATCGGTACAACTGGCATCCACCTGCGTTGTGGTGGTAGGGAAAATTGTTCATTTCACCGAAACTTGTTAGCCGAATCGCAGTTGAATGTTAGAATGAAACAGACAATACCGACACGGTCGGCCTACCTTGACGATGTTTTTCGCTCTCATTAGCTTTTTGGCTCGCTGAAATGCAAACAATCTCGATGTAAAGAGATTCCCGCAAGGAATTACAAGCATAAAGACTTCGCTTGGATTCCAGGTGCATGCCTTCAAGCTCTTTACCGGCCTGCATCGACTTTTCGTTCCCCGTCCACTTGAACTGGCTAGAGGTCTGTTTGCACGATCTCGAGGCACAGTATTTCCAACCCTTTTTCAATGGAGCATCTTTTGATGCCACGACGCAGCAGAATCGGTTTCACCCTTGTGGAACTACTTGTAGTCATTGCTATTATCGGCATTTTGGTCGGTCTGTTATTGCCAGCGGTTCAAGCAGCTCGCGAAGCGGCACGACGGATGCAATGCAGCAACAACCTCAAGAATGTGGCCCTCGCCTGCCACAACTATCACGACACCTACAAAACATTCCCAGCGGGCTGGGTCAATCAAACACTTCCAACGATGACGACGAGTGAGTCGAAATGGGCGTGGAGTGCATTGATTTTGCCGTTTGTTGAACAAGCACCACTGCACGATCAGTTGAATGTTGGCGGCAGCCGCATTGGAGCCAATCTAACCAACACCACGACCCTAGCGATGATGCGCGTGCCAATCAGCACCTTCAAATGTCCTTCGGACGTCGCTCCCGACTTGAACAGTGAAACCTATCGGAAGCTGAAGAACTCGGCTCCTGCTGACATCGATGTTGCATCTTGCAGCTACGTTGGTACCAACTCCGTAGGCGACGTGATCATCGTCGGTAAGCTCGGTGGTGCGACGGGCACGATTTCAGCAAGTGGTCACCAAGGTCTTTTCTTGGAGAACACGAGCGTCAGTTTCCGCGATATCATCGACGGCACCTCGAACACGTTGATGTTTGGTGAACGCCGTTGGCAGCACAAGAACTCGACGAACAATACTTTCGTCATCGATGGTGCGGCAACCCTCTTTGGTGTTCAACAGACAGCGACGGGCAGCATTCCAAACTACAATCAGTGGTTAAGCTCTGCTGTAGGCACCTCGCGTGGCCGAATCAATTACGGCCTTGGGGTTGCGAACGTCGCAAACGCTAGTTTCTCCAGCTACCATCCCGGCGGTGCTCAGTTCGCCCTGGCCGACGGCAGCGTAAAGTTCGTCACCGAAACGGTTGAATTCAGCACAAACGCGGCTCAAGAAAACGCCGATGCGTCGCTAGTCGACAGCGTCTACGAAAAGATGATCGCTCGCGACGACGGACAACCTTTCCAAATGCCGTAACCATTGGAGTGATCGATCAAGGGCGTGCTATGAGTTCGCCCTTCAATCACCACCGACAAATCGCGACAGCGGACCGAATTCGATCGGTCCGCTGTTTTCGTTTGTCCAAAGGCGTGAGGAGCACGGGGCTTGCTTGCAAATCGTGCCAGATTCGATAGCGTATAGCTTTGCCGCCGCTTGCCCTCCTCGAATCCTAAGAGCCGCACATGTCGTCACCTCGTCTTGCCCTTCACTGGCAAATTCTCCTGGGCATGCTCGCCGGGCTAGTCTTTGGACTGATCGCGTCGCACTTTGGATGGATCCAGTTCACCTCCCATTGGATCAAGCCGTTTGGGCAGATCTTCGTCAACATGCTCAAGCTGATCGCGATCCCTTTGATCATCACCTCGCTGATCAAAGGCGTCTCCGACCTGCAGGACATTTCGAAATTCTCGCGGATGGGTGGCCGCACGATCCTGTTGTATTTGTTCACGACCATCGTTGCCGTCACGCTGGGATTGGTCGTTGCCAACGTGATCGCTCCTGGCCGTTCGATCACCGAACAGACGCGCAATGACCTGTTGGGCAACAATGCCGATGGGCAAGCGAAATCGACCCAATCGCTCCAGATCGATAAGATCAAAGCCGAAGCGGCAGCGACCAAATCGCAAGGCCCACTGCAACCGTTGATCGACATCGTCCCGGACAACATCTTTTCCGCTTCGTCGTCGAATCGGAACATGTTGCAGGTCATCTTCTTCGTCGTCTTCTTCGGAATCGGCTTGATCCTGATTCCAAATGAATCGGCCAAACCGGTCAAGGACTTCTTCGATGGCTTGAACGAAGTGATCCTCAAGCTTGTCGACCTGATCATGCTCGCCGCCCCGTTTGGCGTCTTCGCGCTGTTGAGTTCATTGATTGTCGAAGCGCCAGGCGCCGACCTGCTGATCGCCCTGTCGGTTTATGGTTTCTGCGTTCTACTGGGACTGGGGCTGATGGCGTTTGTTTTTTATCCCGGTTTAGTCGTCCTGTTTACTGGCCGCAGTTATGCTTCGTTTTTCCGTGGCATCTCCCCGGCCCAACTGCTTGCCTTTTCGACCAGTTCCAGCGCCGCGACGCTACCGGTGACGATGGAACGCGTGCAGGAGCATCTTGGAGTCGACGAAGAGGTCGCCAGTTTTGTGCTGCCCGTCGGAGCGACGGTTAACATGGACGGCACCAGTCTGTACCAAGCCGTTGCTGCGATGTTCATCGCCCAAGCGTACAACATCGACATGACCCTGGGCGATCAATTGACGATTGTCTTGACTGCCACATTGGCTTCGATCGGGTCCGCCGCGGTACCCGGTGCCGGGATGGTAATGCTGGTGATCGTATTGGGTGCGATTGGCGTCCCTGAAGAAGGGCTGGCGCTGATCTTCGCCATCGACCGTTTGTTGGATATGTGCCGGACCACCGTCAATGTCACTGGTGACGCGACCGTGGCAATGCTGATTGCCAAAAGCGTCGGCATGCTTCACGATCCTCCCGTCGACCACGATCCGACGGCAAGCGAAGTTCTGACACAGGAGCAGCCGCAATGAATCAACCCGCAGACAATGCAGCCGTTGAAGTCGTGCAGGCTCCCGAGTCCGCTGCGATGGACGCCTTGTGCGATCGGCTGCAGACGCTCGCCGACCAGACCGACCGATCGGGTGATTGGCCGGCGGCGCAGTTGCACCTTTGTGCCGCGGCGGGAGTCTTCCGTTGGTTTATGCCTGCCACTGCGGGCGGGTTTGGATGGTCCGACGCCGATCAAACGCGAGGTTATTTGCGGCTGGCCGCTGCCGACCTGACGACCACATTTGTCATCACCCAGCGGATGGGAGCATGCCGACGGATCGAAGGCTGCGAAAACGAAACGCTTCAAAAACGCTGGCTGCCGCCGCTGTTGGATGGCAGTCAATTTGCGACGGTCGGAATCAGTCACCTGACGACCAGTCGTCGCCATCTGAGCACGCCGGTGCTGCGAGCTGAAGCGGTCGGCGACGGGTATCGCTTGTCGGGTTACAGCCCCTGGGTAACGGGCGGGGCGCACGCGGATGTGATTGTTGTGGGAGCGACGCTCGACGACGGCCGGCAATTGTTGGCAGCCGTCCCCACCGATCGCCCAGGCGTCGTGGCGGCAGCCGGTATCCCGTTGGTTGCCCTTTCAGCCAGCGCGACCGATCGAGTCGATCTGCAAGATGTCGCGATCGGCCCCGACGATTTGATCGCCGGACCGATCGAAGATGTGATGAGTCAAGGCGTCGGCGCGGGGACGGGCGGTCTGCAGACGTCGACTCTGGCGATTGGACTATCGAAGGCGGCTGTCGATTTCCTGGCGGCTGAGGCGCAACAACGCGAAACGCTACTTCCGGTCGCCGAGCAACTGCAGACCGAGGTCCGCAATTTAGAAGTCGATCTGTTGAGTGTCGCTAGCGGCAACCAGGTCTGTTCGACTGCCGACCTGCGCGGCCGGGCCAATCGGTTGGCGCTGCGAGCCTCTCAGGCGGCGTTGACGGCCGCCAAAGGCGCCGGCTTTGTCCAGGGACATCCCGCGGGACGCTGGTGTCGCGAAGCACTCTTCTTTCTGGTTTGGAGCTGCCCGCAACCGATCGCCAACGCGCACCTGTGCGAATTGGCCGGTATCGAATAGGTCGACGAGTAGATGCTGCGGCGAGGGACGCTGCAGCGGCAACTCCATCCTTCGTTGACTATGCCGTTTCGGGTATCGCATCGGCAGCGATCATCCATCGCAGATTGCCGGTCACCGGGCGGATCAATTGCGATGGAAACTCCGACGGCGCTTGGCGATCACCCCAGACATGCTGTAACGCTTCGCGCTTCCCAGCACCGCCGATCAGGAACCAGACGTTGCGAGCGGAATTGATCGCCGGAGCGGTCAGCGTTTGGCGGAAGGTATCAAATTTTTCAACCCAGTTTTCGACAAACAAACGGTCGTTGGCGTCGATCGCTGTCGTTTGTGGGAAGAGTGACGCGGTGTGCGCATCGTCTCCCATTCCCAACAGCACCAGGTCCCAGTCGAGCGAATCGCCGCCGAACTGCGACTTCAAAGTCGCTTCGTACGCGCTAGCAGTGGCTGCGGGATCATCGGGATCGATCGGCACGCGGAAGACGTTCGCCTCGGGAATCGGCACGTGATCCAACATCGCCTCGCGGACCATCCGGAAATTGCTGTCGTCGTGCTCGGGCAGCACGTTCCGTTCGTCTCCCCAGAACAATTCGATCCTGGACCAATCGAACGCCTGCTGGTTCTCGGCCATCAATCGATACAGCAGCTTCGGCGTCGAACCGCCCGCCAGCGCGATCCGGCAGACGCCGCGAGCTGTGATCGCATCGCAACACAACGGGATCAAATCGTCGCATGCCTGACGGCTGATACTGGCGATGTCGTCAAAAACTTCGAGCGATCCAAGCGTTGGTTTAGTCATGATTTCCTGTAGGTCTGAGCGTCAAAGAGGTATCGATTCCCATCGCTTTTAAAATGTTCGCGATGAGCTGCAAGCAGTCGTTTGCTATCCGCACCAGATTAAAGCAGGACCGCACAACACTCCACCCTCCCACAAACGAAGTTTGGCAGGGGAGGGTCGAACCAGCGAAGCGAGGTTCGGAGATGGGAGTCCACAAGGCAATTCCGCATCGATCGAAACAGCGTAAGGCCCTTCCAGGAAAACTGGCTAAACGCTCGTTTTCCGACCCTCCCGGCTGCGCCAGGCGGGTGAAGTGCCTGTTGCCAACGCGAGACTTCACCCTCTCACAAACGAAGTTTGGCAGGGGAGGGTCGAACCAGCGAAGCGAGGTTCGGGGAGGGGAGTCCAAAAGGCAATTCCGCATCGATCGAACCAGCGTAGGGCCCTCCCCGAAAAACTAGCTAAACGCTCGTTTTCCGACCCTCCCGGCTGCGCCAGGCGGGTGAAGTGCATGTTGCCGGCGCGAGACTTCACCCTCCCACAAACGAAGTTTGGCAGGGGAGGGTCGAACCAGCGAAGCGAAGTTCGGGGAGGGGAGTCCACAAGGTAATTCCGCATCGATCGAATCAGCGTAAGGCCCTCCCCGAAAAACTAGCTAAACGCTCGTTTTCCGACCCTCCCGGCTTCGCTAGGCGGGTGAAGTGCCTGTTGCCAACGCGAGACTTCACCCTCCCACAAACGCAGTTTGGCAGGGGAGGGTCGAACTAGCGAAGCGAAGTTCGGGGAGGGGAGTCCCGGGACAAATCCAAGGCGATCGAACCGACGTAAGGCCCTCCCCGGAAAACTGGCTAAACGCTCGTTTTCCGACCCTCCCGGCTGCGCCAGGCGGGTGATGTGCTCGCGGCGTGAAATGCTCGCGGGGAGAAGCCATTTGGGAGAAGCTCAGGATTTTTCGCCCAAGGCGTCGACGGGGCGGTCTTCGGGATAGATCGACAGCCCGCCGGAAGCTCGTAATTCGATGAGGTACGACTTGCCCGCTTCGGTCTTCACCGAGACAGCTTCGCCATGGGCGGCGCGGATCCCTTTTTCGGCCGCCAGTTTGCGATCGTTGGCGAATTCCCAAAACTTCGACCAGATCTCCTGCTCGAATTCGTTGGGCTCTCCGCCTCGCAGATAGGCCTGCGGCATCGACCCCACCTCGTCGATGACAAAGCCATCGCTGGGTGTTTGGTGTTCGCCAAAGACGCGGCGGAAGAGGGTCAGCGACGTACCGCGGGCGATGTCGGCCGATTCGACAAACTTGTCCTCGAACTTCACCACCCAGTTATCGATGTAGACGACATCACCATCGATCGTGAAGACCTTTGGTTTGCCGATCGGGTTCCCCTCGGGCGAGAGTTCGGTGAAGCGGACGGTCGTGGAAACCATCTCCGACGCCAGTTGCGGTTGCTGGCTGAGCACTTCCAACCGCGCCAGACGCTGGTCGACCTTCAACAACTGAAGCGCCGTTTCCATCCGCGTAATCGTCTTGGCTTGTTCCGCAATCTCGACGCCGGCGTTTTCGAGTTCGACCTGAGCCGTTGCAAGCGCCGATTCGGTCTCGGCCAGCTTGCGTCGCTCGGCGTCGAACATATCGTACGTCACGTATCCGGCGCTTCCCAGGATGCCCGCGACGCAGACCATCAGGAACGTGCGGACGGTGGTGTTGATCGTGTGTATCGTTTCTCCGACACGTCCCATCGTGAGGACTCCTGAGTTGAAAACATGGTATCGCGGCGCGAGGCGATAGCAATGCGAGGATTTCGTTTCGAATTCAACCGCCTCGACTTGCATTCAATCGGCTGGTCGCATTGATTTGCAACAAGCTGTTTCTCCTTGAATAGCAATGAGTTACGGAGATTTCTTGTCAATTCCTGAAGGATACACGGATTTCACGATGCCGACTATCCAGTTTTGCAACTGATTTCTGGGTGCGGGGGAGTTGAACTCCAATCTCGTCATCCTTCTCGACCGGCAAATGCTAGCTGCGGGGCGGATGCGCTACTCGATGCCGTCCCCCATGATCTTTACGATCATGGGCCGTTGTATCACGCGGTGAATGCTTTGACGGTGAGCATCTCGGATAGGGCGGAAAATAGAGAGCTCAAAAAAGCAAGTCGGTTATTTCAGCTCCACCTTGAAACGGTTGATCGTCCCATTAAACGCAAAGGGGCGTTTGTCGTAGTAGTTCAGCGATACCGTCGAACCGAGATCCGTGCCGACGTCGAAGGTTTCACTCGCCGAGAAAGCGGTGGGGACCGTACGAACAAGTTCGGCTCGACCGACTCGCTTGCCGTCGACGATCAGAGTCGCCGTGCCACTTTTGCCCGGCCCCGCGATCGTCGTCTCAATCTCGATCTTATGTTTACCGGCTTCCAGCGGCTGACTGCTGCGAGCTTCATACTGTTCGATGATGAACATGTTGTAGAAGTAAACAAGATGTCCGTCGTCCAGGTACACCGTGACGCCGCCGCCAGCGCCGCCGAGTGCATAAAGCACGCCGTTGGCGTTCTCGGGAACTTCGAGGTCAATCGTGATCTTATTGCTTTGGCGGCCGATACCCGGCGCAGCGAACTCCGGCATTCGCTTCGTGTTGGCGGTAAAGTTCCAACTTTTGTAAGCGGTCTTCACGCGGTCTTCGGGGTGAAGCCGCAGCCAGAGTCCAGCTCCGATTGGAAAGTCGTTGTTGTCTTCTGCCAGCGTAAGAAACTGTTTCTTCAGTTCTTCGAGCTTCTGAGGTTGGTCCGCCGCCAGGTTGTTGGCTTCTGAAAAATCTTCGCTGATGTTGTAGAGCTCCCATTCATCCGAAGCAGAATCCCACTTCGCAACGCGAGGAACCGATGCTGGTGTGTTCCACGGAATGAACGGGCCAAACGCACAGGCAACCCAGCCGTCTTTGTAGATCGCGCGGCTGCCGTTGTTGTCGAAGAACTGGACGTCCTTTTTGGTTTGTGCATCGCCGTCTGAAAAAGTGTAAGCGAAACTCGTGCCGTCGATCTCGATCTGGTCCAGACCATTGACGCTTCGCGGTGGAGTGATCCCCAGGATTTCGTAGATGGTCGGCGCGATGTCGACAACGTGATGAAACTGGTCGCGGACCTTTGCGTCGGGTTTGATCCCCTTTGGCCACGAGACAACCATCGGATTCCGAGTGCCGCCGAAATGTGAGGCGACCAACTTGGTGGCTTTGAATGGAGTACTGCCAGCCCAAGCCCATCCCGAATGATACATGTTGTCCGTCTTGGGCGAGCCCAACGCATCGAGTCCGCCGATCTTGTCGAGTGCAGCAATTTGTTGTTCGACGGTGTTGGGAATATTGTTCTGCGCAAGCAACTCACTGATCGAACCTTCCTGGCCTTCGGCGCTCGATCCATTATCGCCCCAGATGTAAAAGATCAACGTGTTATCCCGCAGCCCACGTTCCTCCAGTCCGGCAACCAATCGGCCGACCTGCGCGTCGGTGTGTTCGGCGAAGCCAGCGAAGATCTCCATCCCACGACGTTGAAATGCGAGCTGGTCTGCGGGGATATCTTCCCAAGCGGTCATCGTGGGGTCGCGCGGCGTGAGTTTCGTCCCTGGTGGAATGATCCCCATATCGAGTTGTCGTTGGTGAACACGCTCGCGATAGGCATCCCAACCGTCGTTGAACTTGCCTTTGTATTTGTCGGCCCACTCGGGAAAGATGTGGTGTGGCCCATGGACTCCGCCGGATGCCCAATACATCAAGAAGGGTTTGTCGGGAGCAAACGCCTGTTGAGCATCGAGCCACGCGAGCGCCTTGTCGGTCAAATCTTCGGTGAGGTGATAGCCTTCGTCTTCCGGCGGTTCGACGGCATCATAATTTTCGACAAGTCGCGGTTCCCACTGCGATGTTTCGCCGGCCAGGAAGCCATAGAAGTATTCGAAGCCGTAGCCGTTGGGCCAGCGATCCTTCGGGCCGATCGAAGTCGTTTCTGTCGCCGGGGTGTTATGCCATTTCCCAAACGCGGAGGTGTGATATCCATACTGTTTCAGCACCTCGGCAAATGTAGCGGCCGTCTTGGGGATAACACCTGTGTAACCGTCGAAGGCAACCGCCCGTTCGGCGATCGTCCCCGAAGATACACGCGTGTGGTTCCGCCCCGTCAACAATGCAGCTCGAGTAGGCGAACAGATAGACGTTGTGTGAAAGGCGTTGTATCGCAGTCCTTCGTTCGCAAGCTTGGTCAACGTCGGCGTGTGGACCTCCCCACCAAAAGTCTCCGAGATTCCAAAGCCCACATCGTCGACAAGCACAACTAAGATGTTCGGCGAATCCTTGGGCAATCGTTGCGCAGGCTCGGGCCATTTCATCTGCGAATCTTGCAACCGAGGTTTCGTGACGCTCTTCATTTCCTGCGGAGGAAACGGAAGAACCGATCCGTCATCGGGAGGAGATTGCGAGAGGAGTTGATTCGGTTGAATCGCTGCGATCAAGCTCAGGAAACCGGCACAGAATAGAGTTCTTATCATTTCGTTTTCCCGAAGCTCTTGAATCGTATTAACAACAGGTAAGGAACTCGCCGCCGACGTCAGAGTGTGAGACGGCGGCGAGCGAGGAATCGCGGATCACGCTGCGGCGAATTACAGCCCGACGTCTTTGGGTGGATACTTTTTGAAGGTCGCAGCATGTTGCTTAAGCTTCCCAAGGACCGTTGCCAGGAATGCATTTCGGCGGTGGCCGACTGGCATCTGCTCTTTCGGGTCGATGTAGAGGTTGAACAGCCACGGTGCTAGTCCAACATCCTGTATGGTCGCATAGTCGATGTGCATGTGCGTCGATTCGGGAAGTGCAACCTTGAGGTGTACCTTATATTCCCGCATCCGGCAGGCCATCAGTTCCGTGCCCCACCAAAAGTAGACGGCTTCACGTTGGGAATGACCTTCGTCGTGTAGCAGGAACGAAGTTTGATCGATGAAGTCGTAATACCGATCGGTTGGCAAGGTGTCATGTTTAACGCCACCGACGTTAAGGGCAACGCCGAAGAGATCCATCAGGTCGAACAGGTCATCGCTTTCGCGGCCCGATTCGATCATTCCTTTCCAGTAGGCGATGCCGGGAACCCGGACACCTCCTTCAAACGTGGTCCCCTTCGCGCCACGAAACGGCGTGTAGCCCGCGTCGGGCCATCCATCCATCTGCGGGCCGTTGTCGCTGGTGAAGAAGACGAACGTGTTCTCCAGCACGCCCGCCTCGTCTAAGGCTTTGATGATTTCACCGACGTGCAGATCGACTTCGGCAACGGCTTCCTTTTAGAAGTACTTCGCGGCGCTTAGGGGCCCGAGATCTGGATTGGGAAAGTTGTCGCAGTGAACCTTCATGAAACAATGTTCGATGAAGAAGGGCTTGTCCCCTTTGGCCAACTCTTTGATCTTCTCAATCGTGAAATCAGCCAGGACCTTTTCGGCTCGCCCCATGTCTTCGAGCGATTGCACCTGTGCAAGCTTCTCGGTGCGGCCACCCTTGAAACCGTGGGTGAGGTGATTGTCAGGCGCAATCGCCTCGAAGGCCCGCATTCGTTCCGGATCGTTGACAAGATCGGGGAACCGGCGGGAATCGAACCTTTGGGAGATCTCCTTCTGCGCCGGGTAGTAGCCGTAATATTCATCGAAGCCGATATCGTGCGGCCGCATTCCCTCGGGTTCTCCCACATGCCATTTACCGGTGAGCATCGTGAAATAGCCGGCGTCGCTGAGCAACTTCGCCAAGCTCACTTCGTCCGCCCAAGGATTCTTGGTGAGTTTGTCGCCCGCTAGGATCGGCCGCGTCAATCCGGTTCGGTGAGGGAGTCGCCCTGTCAGAATCGCCGAACGCGTTGGCGTGCATGTCTGTTGCGAATAACAACTGGTCAGCTTCAGCCCTTCCCGCGCCAGGCGATCGATATTCGGAGTCGCCGCACCGACCGCGGCACCGCCGCCATAACATCCCGGGTCGCCGTATCCCATGTCATCGACGACCAACCAAAGAATATTCGGCTTTCGGCCGGTCTCCTTCTTCAGCTTCGCAAGCTTCGTCGCAACAACGTCGTCCTGATCCGAACGTGGTATCGCCGGTTCAAAGTTGTCCGCGGTCCGCAAGGTACGATCCAGATTGGGCTTTTGCCCGAGTCCGACTGAAACCGGCCCCAACAATATCAATCCCAGCAACGTCGAAGTGGCGATCGGGTAAACAGATCTCATGTGTTGGCTCTCAGGTTGGCGGATGCGGTCGAGATATGCTCGCGGATTTGAAAAGTAGCGATTGCCGATGACCGCTGTTCGACAACGAGAAATGAGCCGGCATGAGTGACCGATCTCATGGAACGAAGGTACAAACCGTGAACGATTCGCAGGGCTTGTTGGATCGATGTATCGCTGGAACGATTGCTTTATATCTTTCCAGAACCTGATTTACTACTTCCAGCCAAACACATTTGCTGCCGATGCGTCCGGTCGACAAAGCTTTCTGGCAAAGACATGCCATCGGAGGCAAATTCTAACTGTCACAGTGCCGAATCCCGCGGGATTGAATTTCTGTTTAATTTCGCAAAGTTTTCCCTAAGTCGTTTCGCCTGCAATGTTTGCGATGGCACTCCCAACCGTTTATTGGCTGAAATCACAAAGTAGACGCATCGCCATCTCCTATAATCGGGATAAGCGGGAAACTTCCGATCGGTGCGTCGATTGCGCCCCTCGGTTTTGTCGACCGCCTGTCGGATGACGGGCGACTGCGAACTGCTTCGCATTCTCCGGCAACCGACGTCCTGCCGCCGTGAATCTAGTCTTTGCCCGCCGCAAGTAATCCAAACGACGAATTTTCGCGGGTGGGACTTCAAGCTTTTGCGCATTTGGGAGATTGCACATGGCCACCACAAACCGAACGGACATCGTTCAGCTTTATTCCGAGAGCTATTCGCAACACAAACAAGTCCGACTCTCTTTAAAGGAATATCTCGAAGCCGCCGGGAGCGATCCAAGCCTCTACGCATCCGCGTCGGAGCGGATGGTCAAGGCGATCGGCGAGCCCGAACTGATCGATACGTCCAACGACCCACGGTTGGGTCGGATCTTCATGAACCGGACCATCAAGTCTTATCCCACGTTCAAGAGCTTCTACGGTTTGGAAGAGACGATCGAGCGGATCGTCGGATTCTTCCGCCACGCCGCCCAAGGTTTGGAGGAGCGGAAGCAGATCCTTTATCTGTTAGGCCCCGTCGGTGGCGGCAAAAGTTCTTTGGCCGAAACGCTGAAACGGTTGATGGAAAAGCAACCTGTTTATGTGCTGTGCGCCGGCGACGAGATCAGCCCGATCTACGAGAGCCCGCTGGTTCTGTTCGATCCCGTCACGATGGGATCGGTGCTGGAAGAGGAATACGGCATCCCACGCCGCCGCTTGGCGGGTTACATGTCCCCCTGGGCGATCAAGCGGCTGGATGAATACGGCGGCGACATCTCCAAGTTTTCCGTCGTCCGCGTGACGCCGTCGGAGCAGCGTGGCTGCTGCGTGGCCAAGACCGAACCGGGCGATGAGAACAACCAAGATATCTCGTCGCTTGTCGGTAAGGTCGACATTCGCAAGTTGGAATACTTTGGCCAGGACGACGCCGACGCCTACTCCTACACCGGCGGATTAAACCGCACGACGCAGGGGCTGTTGGAATTTGTCGAGATGTTCAAAGCGCCGCTGAAGATGCTGCATCCGCTACTGACCGCGACGCAGGACGGGACTTACGTCGGAACCGAAAACGTCGGCGCGATGCCTTACCAAGGGATCATCGTCGCCCACTCCAACGAGTCCGAATGGGAGACGTTTAAAGCGAACCGCAGCAACGAAGCTTTCCTCGATCGGATCTGCGTCGTCAAGGTTCCGTATTGCTTGCGAGCGACCGAAGAGACGCAGATCTATCGCAAATTGATCCAGAACTCGCAGCTGGGGAACGCTCCGTGCGCTCCCGATACGCTGGAGTTGATGTCGCAGTTTTCGGTCCTGACGCGTTTGAAGGAGCACGAAAATTCGAGCCTGCACGCCAAGCTGCATGTCTACGACGGCGAGTCATTAAAAGACACCGACCCGCAGGCGCGGACGGTCCAGGAATACCGCGACGCCGCGGGCGTGACCGAGGGGATGGACGGAATCTCGACCCGCTTCGCCTACAAAATCCTCTCGGAGACTTTCAACTTTGACAACGAAGAGGTGGCTGCCGACCCAGTCCACCTGATGTACGTGCTGGAACAATCGATCCGCCGCGAGCAGTTGCCCGAGGAGACCGAACAGCGGTACCTGGAGTTTGTCAAAGAGGAGCTGGGGACGCGGTACGCCGAGTTCATCGGCAACGAGATTCGCAAAGCCTATCTCGAGTCGTACCACAGTTACGGCCAGAATCTGTTCGACCGTTACATCTCGTATGCCGACGCCTGGATCGACGACCAGGACTACAAGGATCCCGACACCGGCCAATTGATGGACCGCGATGTCTTGAACGAGGAGCTGGAGAAGATCGAACATCCCGCAGGGATCGGCAACGCGAAGGACTTCCGTTACGAAGTCGTCAAGTTTGCGTTGCGGGCTCGCGCCAAGAACAACGGTCGCAATCCCGATTGGACTTCGTACGAAAAGATTCGCGAAGTGATCGAGAAGCGGATGTTCAGCCAGATCGAGGAGCTGTTGCCAGTGATCAGCTTTGGCGCCAAAAAGGACAGTCAAGCTCAGCAGAAGCACAGCGAATTTGTTGACCGCATGACACAGCGTGGCTACACCCCACGCCAAGTCCGCCGCTTGGTCGATTGGTACATGCGTGTTAGTAAATCGAGCTGACCCGTGGATCGTCGTTCCGTGATCTGTGCCGCCTTCATTAGCTCGCAGGGAGATTATCGCGATGCACGTAGTCGATCGTCGTCAAAACCCAAAAGCAAAAAGCCTTGGCAATCGCCAACGCTTTTTGCGCCGTGTGAAATCGCACATGCGGAAGGCGTTTGCCGATTCAATTCGGCAGCGGAAGATCGCCGACCTCGAAGGAGGCCAGGAGGTTTCGATCAGCTCCAAAGACCTGCACGAACCAACCTTCCACCACGACCGCAACGTGGGACACCGTGATTACGTGCTTCCTGGAAACCACGAATATCGACCAGGTGACCAGATTGAAAAACCGAGCGGCGGTGCGGGCAGCGGTTCGGGGGGCAGCGCCGATGGGGACGGCGAGGATAGCTTTGTCTTCGCCCTGACGCGCGAAGAGTTTCTGGATTTGTTCTTCGAAGATCTGGAGTTACCCAATCTGGCGAAACGGAAGTTGAAATCGATGGACTCGCCCGCTTGGGTCCGTGCCGGATATTCGACCGATGGTTCGCCCCAGCGACTCAACAAGCGCGAGACGATGCGCCGCAGCTTGGCTCGCCGTATCGCCTTAGGTCGGCCGAAGCTGGCTGAAGTCGAAGCATTGCAGGCGGAATTGCAACAGGCGCAGACTGCGGGCGACGCCGATGAGATCGCCCGGCTGCGGAAACTGATCGACGCGCAGCAAACTCGGATGCGAGCGGTTCCCTATCTGGAGACGGTCGACCTGCGATACAGCCGCATCCAACGGGTCCCCAAGCCGACGACACAGGCGGTGATGTTCTGTTTGATGGACACGTCGGCGTCGATGACCGAACAGCTGAAGGACATGGCGAAGCGGTTCTATATGTTGCTGCATCTGTTCCTGAAGCGGCACTACAAAGCGGTCGAACTCGTCTTCATCCGCCACACCTACACGGCTCAAGAAGTCGATGAGCAGACGTTTTTCCACGGCCGGGAGACGGGCGGCACCGTCGTTTCGTCGGCTCTCGAAGAGATGCTGAAGATCGTCAAACAGCGGTATCCGGTCGAGGACTGGAACATCTACGCCGCCCAAGCTTCCGACGGGCACAACTTCGATCACGACATGCCGCAGACGCTGCGTCTGTTGGAACAAGAGATCCTGCCGATCTGCCAATATTACGCTTACATCGAAGTCAACGACGACCAATGGCCAGGGGACAGCGTCCTTTGGCACGGCTACTATCCGTTGACCGCTCGACACGCCAACTTTGCCCAAGCGGAGGTCGCCACGGCCGGCGAAATTTTCCCGGTCTTTCACGATCTGTTCGACGGCAAACTGCGTTCCGGCTCAAATACCAACTAGCGGGTGGATCGATGAATAAGCGGCATGGCGGGCTCTTGTACAGCGGATCGCAATGGGATTTCAAACTGCTGCACCGCGTCTACGATGCGGTCGAAGAGATCGCCTTGGGCGAACTGGGGCTGGACGTCTATCCCAACCAGATCGAAGTGATCACCTCCGAACAGATGCTGGACGCCTATGCCGCGATTGGAATGCCGCTGCTGTACCGCCACTGGTCGTTTGGCAAGCGTTTCGCCCGCGAGGAGCTGTTGTATCGCAAGGGAGCCCAATCGCTGGCTTATGAACTGGTGATCAATTCGCAGCCCTGCGTCTCGTACGTGATGGAAGAGAACACGATGACGATGCAGACGCTGGTGATCGCGCACGCGGCGTTCGGACACAATCATTTCTTCAAAAACAACCACCTGTTCCGCCAATGGACGCGAGCCGATCGCGTGCTGGATGAACTCGCGTATGCAAAGAGTTATATCGCCGGATGCGAGCAACGGTACGGACTGGGTGAAGTCGAATCGCTGTTGGATTCCGCTCACGCGCTGATGTCTCACGGCGTCAACCGCTACGCCACGCGGCGTCGCTCGCCGCGCGAACAGCAAGCGCGCAGCGAAGCCCGCCGCCAACATCTCGAATCGACTTACAATGATCTGTGGCGTACCGTCCCCACCGAACCGTCCGACACAACGGAGGTGAAGACCGCCGAACAAGACGAGAATGACATCGAAGCGGCCGCGTTGGACTTGCCCGAGGAAAATCTATTAACCTTCTTGGCCAACCATGCGCCAAAACTGAAGGACTGGCAGCGTGAAGTGCTGCGGATCGTTCGCACGCTGGCTCAATATTTCTACCCGCAGCGTCAGACCAAGATGATGAACGAAGGGTGTGCGACCTTTGTCCATTACGAAATCATGAACCGCTTGTACCATCGCGGCCAGATCGACGAAGGATCGATGCTGGAATTCCTGCACATGCATTCGGCGGTTGTCGCCCAACCGAATTTCGATTCCCGCGGCTTCGGTGGGATCAATCCCTACGCGTTGGGATATGCCATGGTTCGCGATATCGCCAGGATCTGCGACGACCCCGACGACGAGGACCGCCAATGGTTCCCCGAGATCGCCGGCAAGGGGCGCTCGCTGGAGACGATCCGCGACGCCTGGGAGCACTATCGCGACGAGAGCTTCATCCTGCAGTTCTTAAGTCCGCGGTTGATCCGCGAAATGCGGTTGTTCAAGGTCAGTGATGACGCCAACGACGAACATATGACGGTCACCGCGATCCACGACGAATCGGGATACCGCGAGGTCCGCCGCCAATTAGCCGCCCAATACGACATCTCCAAACAGGAGCCCGATATCCAGATCAGCGACGCCAACCTGAAAGGGAACCGACGATTGGTCCTGACTCACCGCGTGCGCGATGGCAAGCTGTTGGAGAAATCCGAAGCCAACCGGATCTTGCGGCATCTGGCAAAACTGTGGGGCTACCGCGTCCGGATGGTCGAAGTCGACGCCGAGACCAAACGTCCGCTCAGCGAATACGACGCCGTCTCGATGCCGTAATGAAGCAGCTAGCACCGAGCGCTTTCGTTGATTCAACGAAGCGTAGTGGACGAGGTTACGAGTCCCAGCGATTTGGTCTGATGCAAAAGGACTCGTAACCTCGTCCACCACGTCCCGCCGATTCTATTCTTGCGGTTCGTCGCGGACGTTGAATTCTAACTTCCAGCGGCCGTCGCCATGAACCGCCACGCACCACAGTTCCAAGACGCCCAGTTCGGTGATGTTGGCATGGAATTTAACCGGCACGTGCGATTCGGTCGCTCCATCGGCCAGCGTTAACGTCGCTTCCATCGGATCGGTTTCGGTCAGTTCCGTATCATCCCACCAATCCAATTGTTCGCCCGGCTTGTCGTCGGTGCGAACATTCGAACTGAAGAACCGGAACCGGGCCGGTTTGCCGACAACCAGACCGATCTCGCCCGAAGGGACGTCGGTCTCGGTCCCCTCTTCCATTCCAAAGGGAACCACACAGAGCGCCTTCAGCGGCCGAGGGGCTCCGGGAATCGCCAGCCCCGCGGTTTCGATGCCGACGTAATATGAACGGGCCGTGCCGCCGCGAATCCGCAGACCGCCACGCTGTTTGTTCAGCCCGTAATAACAGGCGCCGCGAGCGACGGCGTGGTCGAGGTCGTGAACGCCTTGCAGCGGTTGGACCTTCGAATCGCCCGCGTCGGCGGACCAGCTGTTGACGATCTCCAGCATCCGGTTGCGGAATCCATCGGCTTTAAAGACGCCGCCGTTGAACAACACAAAATCGGGAAGCGAAACGCTGTCGCTCTCCGACGCGGTGCAGTGGTTGGAGACAAACGACGCCAGGTGACGCGTGATCCCCGGGTCCGATTCAAAGGGCAGCCCGATCTCCTGGAAGCCCGAAGCGGCTTGCCGCTGCGGGACCGCATCCAATCCACACTTGGGAAGAAAGCCATCGACCAACAGCTGCGAGATCGATTCACGATCGACTTCGACACTGACCGTGCCGCCGATCAATTTGCTGCCGCGGCCAAGGACCGAAATCGTCTGTTTTTCGGAGCCCTCGGGAGCCAACAGCGACTCTTTCGCCGCGCGGCACGAATGCCACAGCGAGACCGATTGCCAAGGGTTTAGTTTCGTCTTCTTCTTGGCGAATTCCCCGGCCACGACATGGGCCATCGTCAGATCCATGTTGTCGCCACCGACCAGCAAGTGATCGCCAACCGCTTCGCGTCGCAGCGTCAGATCGCCTCCATCCTCGTCGACGGTGATCAGCGTCAGGTCGGTCGTACCGCCACCGACGTCGCAGACCAGCACGCGTTGGCCGACACTCAACATCTTTCGCCACTGGTCGCCGACAGCCGACAGCCAAGCGTAGAAGGCAGCTTGCGGTTCTTCCAACAAAACAAAGTTGGCTGGCAACCCGGCGGCGATCGCCGCTTCGCGTGTCAATTCGCGAGCGACGGGATCAAACGAAGCGGGAACCGTTAAGACGACTTGTTGTTGTTCGATCGGAGCGTCTGGGAACCGCTGCTGCCACGCCTGCACCAAATGCTGCAGGTAACGCTGCGAAGCGGTCACCGGCGAGATCTTCTCGACATCGTTGGGAGCTTGCCAAGGGAGGATCGGTTGGCGGCGATCGACGCCGGTGTGGCAGAGCCACGATTTCGCAGCCCCCACGGTTCGGTCGGGAGCTTCGCCACCACGATCTCGGGCAAACTGACCGACAGCGTACGATTGATCCTTGCCCCAGGGAGCGTCCAAGCCACCGGCGGTTCGTTCCGCGGCATTGGCTAGATAGACAAACGACGGCAGACTGTCCCGTTCTTCGACGGTCCCGGCGGCGACCAATTGCGGAATCGGCAGCAACTGGATCTCTGCGGCTTCCGAACTGCCCGCATTCGATTCGGCTTGAACCGGCGTGTAAGCCAGGACGCTGTTGGTCGTGCCGAGGTCGATACCGATGATGTATTTAGCTGTCATGCGATTTCCAATTCGATCGGTGCGATCACGCGATCCGATTCGGGGCTGCCCGACCAGCGAGGAAGCTCGCACTTGGCGGCCTTCCAGCCGTGATGGGCGATCGTTCCGCTGAAGGGAGCGTCGCCGTGGACGTTGCCGGTCAAACGGATCTGTCCCGGATCCACTTCCGCTGGCGTCTGCATCGAATCCCCTTCTTCGGATTCGGTCAGCGGAGCGATGGCGAACATGCGGTCGAGCACTTTTTTCGTGTCGCGAAGAACATCGCGAGCTGCCGCGCCAACCTGTTCGTCGCTGTAGGCGTCCAACGATTCTTGGACCAGGTCGACAAAGCGGGCTTCGCGCTGCAGCGCCGCCAACAAACCGATCGCATCGCTGCGCGTCGGTTTAGGTGGTGCAGGGGCTTGGGCTTTGGCCGGAGCTTCCGCGGGAGTCGGTTCGGCCGCCGCCGGCGTCGGTTGATCGGCAGCCTCGCCGCTGGTCAGCCGTTGATACGCCGCCGCAGCTTCGCGGTTAAACAGGATCTTAAAGAACGCCTGGATGGCTAAACCGATGCTCACGGCAATACGTCTCCAATAAACCGACGGGGAGAATTCGTGGTCAGATTTTTGTCAGCCGCCACGCGCGCGGTTCCCGACCGCGAACCGCACGCTAGCGTCAAACGAATGCAGCTTACGCTTCGTCTAAGATATCGACAGCCTTAAACGCTTTGCCTTCGAGCATTTCCAAGCTGGCACCGCCACCGGTGCTGACGTGGCTGACCTTTTCGGCCAGACCAAACTGCTCGATCGCCGCGGCGCTATCGCCACCGCCGATGATCGTCGTGCCGGGGCAATCGGCAACGGCTTGAGCGACAACGCGAGTACCGGCGTCGAACGGAGGCATCTCGAAGACGCCCATCGGTCCGTTCCAAACCACCGTCTTGGCCGATTTGATGATGTCGGCGTACATCACCGCGGTCTTGGGTCCGACATCAAAGCCTTCCCAGCCGTCGGGGATCTGCCCCGCGTCGACAACCTGTTTGTTGCAGTCGCCCGAGAAGGCGTCGCCGCAGTGGGTGTCGACGGGAAGGACCAACTTGTCTCCTCCCTTTTCCATCAACTCGCGAGCCAGGTCGACTTTGTCCTTTTCGACAAGGCTGCCGCCGACTTTGCCGCCGCTTGCTAGCGAGAAGGTGTAGGCCATCGCACCGCCGATCAAGATCTTGTCGCAGACCGACAGCAGGTTATTGATCACGTTGATCTTATCGCTGACCTTCGCTCCACCCAGGATCGCCACAAAGGGACGCTCGGGGCTGCTGATCGCATCGGCCAGGTATTGGATCTCTTTGGCGACCAGATTGCCAACAACCTTAGCGCCGGCGATCTTTTGAGCGACTGCGTACATCGAAGCGTCGGTGCGGTGGCAGGTCCCAAAGGCGTTGTTGCAATAGATGTCGGCCATCTCGGCGATCTGTCCGGCAAAGGTTTCGTCACCCTTCTTTTCGCCTGGATTAAAACGCAGGTTCTCCAACAGGACGACATCGCCATCGGCCATCGCAGCCACTTTGGCTTTGGCATCTTCGCCGACGGTATCGGTAGCAAAGGCAACGGGCTTGCCCAGCAGTTCGCTCAACCGCGCCGCGGCGGGAGCCAAGCTGTATTTGCTGTCGCTGGCATCCCCTTTGGGACGGCCCAAGTGGCTACCGAGGATCACACGTCCACCGCGGTTGATGACCGATTGGATCGACGGCAACGCCATCCGGATGCGGCGGTCATCGGAAATCTTCAGCGAATCGTCCAAAGGCACATTGAAGTCCACTCGCATAAAGACGCGTTGTCCCGCCACATCGATGTCTTCGATACTCTTTTTGGCCATTGTTGGTTCTCGTAAATTGGTTCTTGTGGAAGCTGTGGGATCGTTGCCTGCACCGCTTGCGAAATGCTATCTCGTCCGTTTGATTATCTTGATCTTGGGCCACCTGTCGAGGGCGTACAGTTAGCAAGCCTACGCAAACGAGGCAGTTTACGCTGACCTTATGGCGCGGCATTTCGCGGCTTCGCCGGAATGTTTGAACTTGCCGGCCTCTGGCGGACGAATAACCCATACAGACGGCAGATTCGTATTGGACGGATCGGCCAATTGCAGCCGCCCTGGGACGCGAAATGCCGATGCCTGTTCGCCGGTTCACAACCGTCCTGCTGCTTGTCGTCTGTTGGCTGGTGCAATTCGCTAGTTCTGCCGCAGCACTGGACTTTGGGGATAAACGGGCCGAACGGGAGGCTGCGATCGCGGCGCTGCCGCTGGATCGCTTGACGCAGACCGCTCGAAAACGCGTGGAACAAATCATTTCGCATCCGACGATGTTTCGTCGCTTGCCGACCCAGGGAATGGATTGTGACCGCGATATGTTTTTGTTTCTGGTGCGACACCCCGAAGTGCTCGTGGGAATTTGGGATGTGATGGACATCACCCAGGTTCAGATGCAGCGGACTGGTCCCTACAATCTGGTCGCCAGCGACGGCCAAGGGACAAGCTGTGAGATCGAATTGATCTACGGCGATTCGCAGACCCATCTTTACATCGCCCGCGGTAAATACGAAGGTTCGATGGTCGCCAAACCGCTGACCGGCAGCGGTGTCTTCGTGTTGCACAGCAGCTACGCTCGCAGCAGCAGCCAACGAGAAACCATCGGCGGACAGATGGATGTGTTCCTCGACATCGACAGCATCGGTGCCGATCTGGTCGTCCGCACGTTGGGACCGTTGATCGGCAAATCTGCCGACCACAATTTCGTCGAGACGGCCAAGTTCATCGCTCAGATCTCGCAGGCTTCCGAAGTGAATCCAGAAGGTGTCAAGAAACTTGGCCAACAGATTCCGCAGGTCAGCGATCCGGTCCGGGCCGGTTTCATCGATACCGCGATCGCCGTAGGCCTTCGCAACGGCCATGCGATCGACGATGAACCACCAATCGCCATGAACGACTCACCATTGCAGCGGACGCTCGATGGCAAACCGCCCGTCGATACCGACGCTCCGGAACCCGAACGCGTACGGATCGCATCGACCAGCCGTAATTATGACGGCGAGGATGCGTCACCTTCTTCCGCGATCTACGACAATCCGGTGCAGCCGCGAAAAATGGGCATGAATCTGCGTCGCTAACGTCCTTTGAAATCCGTGGCATCTGCGGTGCGGATTATTGTCTGAAGGAGCTTTGCAGTGCACTTGGAGACGGGATTCGATCGCGCGACGCAGTCGCGTGGCCACAGGCCTTTAATTGCCTCGGTTGAGTTCCGACAACGCCTGCAATTCTGACTCGCTCAAGGCCCGCCGAAAGACGGCGAGACCACCGATCTGGCCGGCAAAAAAGTTGCCCCATTCCTCGCTGCGATGGACTGCGCCGACGGTGAATGCGGCACCATCGGCTCCACCGTCAAACAAGCCTTCGGTGTACGGGAACGGATTGTATTGCGAGCGGGCATCGAGCCGGCCGTCGACGTAGACGCACGATTGTTTGCCATCGTAAGTCATCGCCAGACAATGCCATTGCTGCAGCGGGATCTCCGTCGCACCGCTGGAATACGTGATGCAATAGCGCTCGCCCGGCGTGGGGCCGCCGACGCCAGAGACGTGGCCGTGGATGCGATTCTGCATCGGGTAACGTTTCATCTCGTCGGCCTTGGTGCCACGCGGCGCGTTGAGGAACAGACAGTACTGCCGCTTCCGTCGCGTTTCATCCCAAGCTCCTGCGATCGCTTGCCAGTGCTGCTTCCCTTCGCGACGGATCCAAGCGACGACCGTCACTTGCGCCTCGGGACCATGGATGTCGAGCCCGCCGATCTGCGGCCGTGGGATCATGAACCATTGACCCGATCGGATCCGCGCCGCATGAGGCCCAAACACGCCTCCATCGACACGTGCGATCGGCCCCTCCATTTCCTGAAGCGCCAACGGTTCCCCGCCCTGCGAAATCCGCGGCTGCCCGGCCGGTTCTTGGAAGTCCCAAAACGCGACAAGTCCGTCGAGCTTCGTCACCTCGGTCGCCGGGCCTTTTGCGGCAGGCTCTTCCGAACGGGCCACGGCACTCGTGAAACAACCGGCCAGTATCGTGGCCGCCAGCAAGGCGGATCGCAATATGTTTGCGTTTAACATCTTGAACATACGAAAAGCTCTTTGAAGCCTATGGAGCAGAAACAAATGGGCTGGCCGAGTCACCATGCGGCAGGCCACGGCAATATTATGCCAAGTTGTCGGCGGCGGATCGACCGACGGGGGCGGGCTCAATCGGAAGAATGGGCCGGGGCCAGCACAGAGGTCGGATCGGCGTGTGCCCCCGTGGGGGGCAGCGTTTGATCACGCGATCGGTTCCGGTGGTGTTCGCGACGCTCTCACCACCGGCTACCTTCTGCGATTCCTTCGGAATGGTGGATGCGCGCCAACGAGAGCGGCTCCCACAGGGATCGATCGAAGGTGGCAGCGGAGGCCGACGCGCCGCGGTGCATCTCAGCAGCGCAGGTCCCAACGCATGAAACGATCCCGCAGAGATCGCAAATGCTTGCAGCCCGCGATCAACGCGCTTCGCAGATCACACACTTCAGATAGTCGGTCTCGGGGCACGATAGCCGCACGGGGTGATCGGCTGCGGCGCCGCGATTTTCGAACAGGATCAGATCGCGGCGGGTCTGGCGGCCGACTTTCTGAAGCATCTTCATGAAGTCGGGGCGCGTAACGCGGCCGGAGCAGGAACAGGTGACCAAGATCCCGCCTGGTTCCAGTATTTCCAAAGCGCCACGATTCAATCGCGTGTAGGCGCGGACGGCGGCATCGACGCTCTGACGCGAACCTGCGAACCGCGGCGGGTCGAGGATGATGCCTGAAAAACGCTTCCCCTCTTGCTTGAATTGGTCCAGCCGTTGAAAGCAGTCCCCCTTTTCAAAGCGGACGTTCTCCAGACCGTTGCGTTGAGCATTGGCGGTCGCCGCCGCGACAGCTCGCTCGCTGGTGTCGATCCCCAACACGCTGGTCGCTTCGCCTAGCTTCGCCGCGTTCATGGCAAATCCGCCGACGTAGCTGCAGATATCCAGGACTTCGCGTCCCTTCATATAAGAGGCAGCCAAGCGACGATTTTCGCGTTGATCCAAATACATCCCAGTCTTCTGACTGTGCATCAGATCGACGGTGTATTCGATATCGTTCTCGCGAATCAACAGATCGGCTGGAGGCGGGTCGCCGAAGACGACGTCGTCGCGGGCTTCGATCCCTTCGGCTTTCGCCGTCGCGGCATCGATCCGAACGATGATCGCTTTGGGATTCATTCGCTCGCGCAGATGGGCGACGATCGCATCGATCCGCTGAGCGATCACGGCGGCGTTGACTTGCACGATCAGAAAATCGCGATAGCGGTCGACGATCAGACCGCTGATCCCATCGGCTTCGCTGTAAACGATCCGGACCGCATCGCAGACCGGTTCCAGTCCGGCGGTCTGGCGACGCTGGATCGCTTCGTCGATGCGACGCGCGAAAAACGCATCGTCGATCGCTTCAGCGGGATCCCAGGTGTAGAGCCGCACGCAGAGCTTGCCGGATGGACTGTAAAGCCCCCGCGCAACCCAGCTGCCATCGTGTGTCACCAAGTCGACGACTTCACCGGTCGGCAATTCGCCGTGAGAAGGGGCCAACGAGGCGACATGTGCCCAGGGGTGCCTGGACACAAAAGGGAAATGACGCGAGGGTTTGATCTCAATCGTGCGGGGCTTCGACACTCAGTTCGCTCTTTCATTAAGCGACGAAGCGGGTTAGACCTCGTCGATATTCCAACCAGTACGGTAATCGCGACGCAACCACTTGTTGGCGTCGTCGTTGTTCGTGAACCGCATCGCGGCAGCATCCCATTGGAGATTCTGCGTGCGGTAACGAACCGCGATGTTGCCCAGTAGAACCGATTCCGTCAACAGGGCGCCGTAATCAAATCCATCGCTCGGCTGTTCGCCGCTCAAACAACCATCGACCCAACCGTGGTAATGGTTGACACTTTCGACCGTTTCGATCGCGTCGGCGGCATATTGATCCTGCGGGAACAACTGCGGAGGGCCCACGTGTGGCATGACCATCGTCCCCTTTTCGCCGATGAAAATCGAACCCGATTTGGGCAACGCGACGGTCGCGGGGATATGCGATCCGCTGACGCTAGGCAGCAACCCACCGTCGTCCCAGCTGATCTTGATCGTCTCGTCGGTCGTCAACTCGGTTCCCGGGAAGACGTAGTCGACTTGGGTTTGAGCCGCCCAGACCTGGTCGTTCATTCCCGAATGATCGGCTTTCAGCTGAGTTGGCGGTGCGGCGATCTTCAGCGCCGTGAAGACCGGATCCAAGATGTGGCAGCCGAAATCGCCCAAGGCTCCGTTGCCGAAGTCCTGCCAATCGCGCCATCCCCACGGGTGATAGACGTTGTGGCCGCCGTAGGTGCGCATCGGAGCGACGCCGATCCACAGATCCCAATCGACCGACTTGGGCAACGCTGGCGGGTTCTTCGGAACCGAGATCTGTCCCGACTTTCCATGCCCCGTCGCGGCACACCACGAACGGACCTCTTTGACCTTGCCGATCGTTCCCGATTGGATCACTTGCACGCCCGTTCGGTAGACCGAATGCGAATGGATCTGGTTGCCCAGCCGAGTGATCACGCCCGACTTCTTGGTTTGGTTGGCGACCTGTCGCGCTTCCCAGACATTGTGGGTCAGCGGTTTTTGACAATAGACGTGCTTGCCTTGACGCATCGCATCGAGGGTGATGAAGGCGTGCATGTGGTCGGGAGTCGAAACGGTGACCGCATCGATCTTGTCGCCCAACTTGGCCAGCATCTCACGGTAGTCTTGGAAGACCGGCGCGTCGGGGGCTAGTTTTTTGACCTTTTCGGTTCGCGCCAAATCGATGTCGCAGAAGGCGGCCATTTGGGTCTGCGGATGATCCGACATCTGTTTAATGTCCGACCATCCCTTGCCGTCGCAGCCGATTCCGGCGACGGACAGTTTGGAGTTCAGATTGCGTCCGCGAACGATCGAGGGGCAGGCTACAACCGCTGCCGCGGCAGCCGATGCTTGAAGGAACTGACGGCGTTTGATCACAGGTAGGACTCCGCAAAGAGAAATGAGGTGGGATGATTCGGCTGTTGCCAGGTGAAATCGTACCCGACGCGAATTCGCATTGCAAAAGCGAACTCGCCAAGAAACCTCATTCGCGACAAATCACTCGCCCGGTGGGAAGCCGTTAGACCTCGGCGGCTTCCATCACTCGGCTGATCAGCTTGATTTCATTTCCGCGATCGTTAAACCGGATTTCATCCATAAACGATTGAATCAATACCAATCCCCGACCTCCCGTCGCATCGAGCCCATTGTGCTCGGGCGATTGGACGGCAGAACAATCAAATCCGGGGCCGTCGTCGCGGACCGTAAACTGCAGCATCTCATGCCCCAGTTTGGCTCGAAAATGGATCCTGCGATCGTTGAAAGGTGTTTCGGATCGACGTCGATCGACCAGCGTCGGCTCTCCCGCGACCTTCAACTCCTCATCCCGCACCAGTTCGTCGTGGCTGAGCTCCAGATTCCCGTGATACAACGCGTTTCGCAACGCCTGTTCCAACGCCATCCCGATTCGCGCCCGCGTGACATCGTCGCAGTATTGGATTCCCGCGGCCATCTGCTGCATCAAGTTCACCAACGGCGCGATCAACTTCGGATCGTTCTCCAACGTGAATTGAAACTCGTAGTAGTCGAGACAATCGATCAAGTTCTTGTAACTCATTTCGGTGTCCAACAAACTCAACACATGCGCGACCGATTCCAAGAGCTCTTCATCGACTCGCGATTTGGGCAGATAGGCGGCAGCCCCTTCCTTGAGTGCTCGCACGGCGAGATCGTCGCAATCCTGGGCCGTGATCAAGATTACCGGAACTTGCGGATAGCCATGCCGCAAATTCTTGACCAGTTCCAGCCCGTCCATATTCGGCATCTGCATGTCGGTCACCACCACATCGGGAACCTGCTGCGCAACCATCGCCATCGCAACCTGCCCGTCTCCCGCAACACGCACACGATGCGATTCTTCTTCCAGCAAGGACTTCAGTAGCACGACTTGCGTGGGACTGTCTTCCGCAAGCAAAATGTTGGCCATGATCCATTACTCCCTGACGCGTTCGGAACGAATGGCCGTCGCGATGAGCCAACGCATGCGAAGACACAGCGGTCGGGCATTTCCATCCAATATAGCGAGGTTGACAGGGTCGCGATGGCCTCAATCATTTGAGATCGCTCAAGAATTGTGACGTTTCCTGCAGGGTACGCGACATCGCGTCCTCCCACTGTTCGAGTTCATCGGAGAGATCGTCGATGGTGCCTGACCGTCCCTTCCGCTCAAGAAGATCTAACAATTCCGCCAACTGTGTCGCGCCAATTGCCATTGCGGCACCTTTGAGCGTGTGCGCGGACGATTTCAGCAACCCTGCGTCCTGAGCGGCCACTGCGGTTCGAATTGTTTTTTCTAACATCTCGCTTTCGGTCGCAAAAGCTTCGAACAAGTCGGAAATGAGGTCCTGATTGTCCCCCAACGTCGCATGCAAACGATCCCAATCGATTGAGCCAGCCTGCCCATCATCCTCCGTCGGCTCCGTTGAATGGCCCGGTTCGTCGGCGTGCGACTTCCCCTGAGGCTCCGCCACGGCATGACCTGTCCCCAACGTCTCAGCGGAATTTTCGCGATGGGCGTCGCACGGCGCCGACGTTTTCGACGGACCAGGAAGACCACCGAGTGGTGCATCGTCACTGGAGATCGTTCCGCCCGCGGGAGCCATCACCTTGATCAGTTTCTCGAACAGCGTTGCCGTCCGGATTGGCTTCGGAACATATTCGTCCATCCCCGCCGCCAGACATTCCTCGCGATCTCCTTTCATCGCGTGCGCGGTCATCGCGATGATTGGAATGTGACCACCGGATTGTTGTTCCTGTTCTCGAATCAAACGCGCGGCGGTCATCCCATCCATCACCGGCATCTGGATATCCATCAGCACCAGATCAAAGGTTTGTTCCTGCAGGATATCGATCGCTTCTTGGCCGTTGTTGACCGCGACCACTTCGTGGCCGTGCTTGCTCAAGACGCCAATGGCGAGCGTTTGATTGACGAGGTTGTCCTCGGTCAACAGGATCTTCAGTTTTCGCAAGTCGTATTGCGGGCAACTGTGTTCGTCGTGCGAATCTTCCGACGCCGAGACCCCCAACGCGCGAACAATCGAATCGAACAGCTCGGATTGCTTCACAGGTTTCATCAGCCGTTCGGCGATCTTTAATGTTTCGCGGCGTTCCTTATCGCCCACTCGCCCTCCGGAGGTGAGCATGATGATCGGGATCTCCTTCGATTCCGATTGCGCTCGGACCTGCGTGGCAAACTCAAAACCATCGACGCCTGGCATGTTGACGTCGCTGACAATCAGCCCAAATGGGCTTCCTTCCTCGTGCGCAAGCTTCAGCAGTTCGATCGCCTGGTCGCCCCCTTCGGCTAAATCGGGAAGCATTCCCCAATTCGAAAGCATCTCGTCAAGAATCAACCGATTCGTTTCATTGTCGTCGACCACCAGCACACGCGTGCCGCCAACGACAACGATCCCGTGGTTCTTCTTTTTCTGAACGTCTTCGGCCGCGACACCACAACGGATCGTAAAATAGAACTCGCTACCCACGCCGACTTTGCTCTCGACCCAGATCTTCCCTTGCATCATCTCGACCAAACGCGACGAGATCGCCAACCCCAAGCCGGTCCCACCGAAGCGACGCGTTGTCGACGCATCGGCTTGTTCGAACTCATTAAAGACCGATTTACACTTATCCGCGGGGATACCAATTCCTGTGTCTCGCACACAGACGCGGATCTCGGTCGCTTGATCGTTGGCATCGTGTAGTTCCACGTCGACGACGACCTCTCCCTGTTCGGTAAACTTAATCGCATTGCCAACCAGATTAACCACGATTTGTCGCAACCGTCCGGCATCCCCGACGACATATTGCGGGAGTCCGGGAGCGACGCGGAAAGCGAGTTCCAGTCGCTTGATATGGGCACGAACCGCCAGCGTCTTCATCGTGTCGCCCAACAGTTCGCGAAGGTCGAACGGTGTGGCATCGATGTCCAACATGCCCGCTTCAATTTTCGAAAAGTCCAACACGTCGTTGATGATCGATAGCAGGGCATCCCCCGATTCCTGGACCATTTTCAAGTAGCCGCGCTGGCTGGAATCGAGCCGCGTATCCAACAGCAATTCGGTCATCCCGATGATCGCATTCATCGGTGTGCGGATCTCGTGACTCATGTTCGCCAGGAAATCGCTCTTGGCACGATTCGCCGCATCGGCAGCCTCTTTTGCGGCCAACAGTTCTTCGGCAGCCAATTTGCGCGCGGTGATATCGCGCCCGATTCCCACGATCCCGATGATTTCCCCATCCTCGCCACGCAGCGGGACCTTGGTCGTCAGCAACCAAAACCGTTCGGCATCGCTATGCTGCGAAGTCTCCTCTTGATCGATCAACGGCTCCCCGGTTCGCATCACGATCTGGTCGTCGGTGACGTAATTGCACGCCAATTCGGGCGGGACAAAATCGTAATCGGTTTTACCAACCAGGTCTTTGTTCGATTCGACACCAAACAGCTTCAAAACCGCGGTGTTTCCGGTGATGAACCTTCCGTAGCGATCCTTGACGTAGATCAGGTCGGGGATGTTGTTGGTGATCGTTCGCAGCAGATCGCGCTCGCGCGACAGTTCGATCTCGGCCCGTTTTTGCGTCGAGACATCGCGCGAGATCCCAAACGTTCCGATGATCTCTCCGGAGGCTTTCCGCAGCGGCACCTTCGTTGTCGAGCACCAGGTGTCTTCGCGATCGGGCCAGTTTTCACGTTCGACTTTGGCAATGATCGATTCGCCCGTTTCGATGATTCGGCGTTCGTCTGCCAACGCGGCTTCCGCATGTTCGTCGCCAAAGAAGTCGGCATCCGATTTACCGATCGCATCGCGTGGATCGTCCAACTGGAACAATCTTGAATGGCTGCGACTGATTCGAATGAAGCGACTCTTGCGATCTTTGAAATAGACGGCGTCGGGAACGTTGTCCAACAACGTATCCATCAAAAACTGCGACTGTTCCAGCTCGCTCTCATTTTGTTTCTGGTAGCTGACGTCCCAAAAGATCACCTGCACGCCGACGACATTCCCTTTGGGGCTGAACGCCGGAAGTTTCAATACCTCCACAAAGCTTTGCGTACCGTCGGCGGTCTGGTGCTCTTCGATCACATGTTCGGGCTGACCGCTGTCCATCACCGCACGATCGTTTTCAGAATAGGAACGAGCCAGTTCGGCGGGAAACAGTTCGAAATCGGTTTTGCCGATCAGGTCCTGTAACTGCAGCCCCATCGATTCACAGAACGTTTCGTTGGCGTATTGAAAACGCCCCTTCTTGTCCTTACGAAGCACGCACAGCGAGACGTGTTCACGAAGCTTTTGATGGGTGCTGACCGATTCCAATTCATTTTGATTGGAGATCTCTCGGAGTGCGATCACTTGGCCGACCGCTTCGATCCCAATCGGCTCGCCCGCATCGTCGGTCACCAGGGAAGCACGTTGATCGATCCAAGTCGATTTACCGTCGCTATCGCTGATCCGGAATTTATGGCTGACCGAACCGTCTTCGCGAACATGATGCAGGTCGCGTCGCACGTTGCCGCGATCGGCCGAATGGACCTTGGACAACAAATCATCAAGCGTCACATCGGCGTCGGGCTCAAATCCGAACAACCGCCTGCCCGCCGGATTGCAATAAACCAAGCGACGATCCTGCAAACTGGCACCCCACACGACGTCGGATATTTGGTTTAACAGCGTCGACGCGATGCGGAACCGGGCTGCGAGGGACGATGGCTCAGGTTGCGATGTCACAGTATTCACTCGGAAGAGATCTCAAAGAGGAGGGTCGCCCGCTATGATACCTCGACAACGCGGGGATCGCACGGAAATTCCCTCCATCGACCGTTCCTTCGGCGGTGGATTGGGAGCGTCTGTGGCCCCCCCTTCCAAGCCCACCATCATCGATTTACTTGGGAAGTGGGAGGAGGTTGCTCGCAAGCTCAAAGAATTGCTTGAGCCCCGGCGGGCTGGTACCATGAGAACTCGGCGTCTCCCGCGGTATTCCACATACTCGACGCTCCCTCCTTGAAGCCAACACTCCTACCGAATCGAATTTAATCCGACCCGCGTTCATCCATCGGACGAACGGCACGGCTTGGTTGCGTTCGCTATTCCTTCTTACGCTTTGTCGAAATTTCATGAATGAAAACCTCCAACGTTTCGTCGCCAAAGTCCAAGCGTTTTCGCTTCGACTGGCGTTGTTGGCCAGCGTACTGACGCCAAGCGTGGACGCAGTCGCCCAACAAGTCGATTTCAATCGCGAAATTCGCTCGCTGCTTTCGAACAATTGCGTGATGTGTCATGGCCCCGATGAAGCCGCCCGTTCGACCGAGCTGCGTTTCGATACCGAAGCGGGTTCGCAAATCGATCTGGGCGGATACGCCGCGATCGTGCCGGGGGATCCCGAGGCGAGCGAGTTGATCGCTCGGTTGACGACCGACGACGAAGACCTGCGGATGCCGCCGCCCGGCAAAGGCAAACAGCTGACCACCGATGAGGTCGATCGGATGCGTCGCTGGATCCAACAGGGAGCCCATTACGCGCGGCACTGGTCCTACGAACCACCGGTCCGTTCTCCGCTGCCCGAAATCAAACACGTCGATTGGCCACGCAACCCGATCGATCATTTTGTTCTGGCTAGGTTGGAGGCCGAAGGACTGGAGCCATCGCCCGCCGCCGACCGATACGCGTTGGCCCGCCGCGTGGCGATCGACTTGACTGGCTTGCCGCCCCGTTGGGAACAGGTGCAAGCGTTTGCAAACGACCGGCGGGACGATGCCTTCGAATCGTATGTCGATGCGTTGTTGGAACAACCCGCGTTTGGTGAACGTTGGGCGCGGGTCTGGTTGGATCTGGCTCGATACGCCGACAGCGCCGGGTACGCCGACGATCCGCCGCGGACGATCTGGGCCTATCGCGATTACGTGATCCGATCGTTGAACGCCAACAAACCGTTTGATCATTTCACGATCGAACAGATCGCTGGCGACCTGTTGGACAATCCAACCGACGAACAATTGATCGCCACAGCCTTCCATCGCAACACGATGACCAACAGCGAAGGGGGAACCAACGACGAAGAGTTCCGTAACGTGGCAGTCGTCGATCGCGTCAACACGACGATGGCTGTCTGGATGGGAACGACGATGGCCTGTGCCCAATGCCACACGCATAAATATGATCCGATCACACATGAAGAGTACTTTCGCTTCTTTGCGATCTTCAACAACACGTTAGACGCCGACATCAAAGACGAACGGCCGACGCTGCCGATCTGGACCGACGAACAGAAAGCTCAAAAGCAGCGATGGGCCGAACAGATCGCGGACCTGAAAGCGACACTGCAGCAGACGACTCCCGAAATCGAAGCCGCTCAAGCGAAGTGGCTCGCCGAAATCAAGACGCCGCCGACTTGGAAGCCGCTGATGCCGGTCGCCGCCACCGCACAGCATCGTCAATTGACGACCGACGCCGAAGGCTGGGTCGAGGCCAGCGGCGACAAGAGCGACCACGATCTCTACACGCTGCGATTTGAAACCGCTGGGCAACAGATGGCGGGATTGCAGTTGGAGATCTCTCCCGACCAGAGCGCCAATTTTGTCCTCACGCAAGCAACCGCTTCCTGGACGCCCACCGAACCGCAACCTGTCGATGCGCGATTCGTGCGGATCGAACTGGCGGGCAAAGGGAAGTTGATCCATCTAGCCGAAGTGCAGGCGTTCAGCGATTCGAAGAACCTCGCCCTTGCCGGCGTCGCGTCGCAAAGCTCCACCGGTTACAACGCGCCAGCCGCTCGAGCGATCGACGGCAACACCGATGGGGACTTCTACAAGAACTCCGTCACGCACACCAACGCCGAATCCAACCCGTGGTTTGAGATCGACCTGAAGCAATCGCATCCGATCGACGAAGTCGTGATCTGGAATCGGACCGACGGAGGTGCTTCGATCGAGCAGCGGTTGAAGGGTTACAAGGTGATCCTGCTGGATGCGCAACGCCAAGTTGTTTGGGAACAAACGCCCGACGCCATCCCCAGCCCCAACCAATCGATCGCTCTCGGCGGGGCGGTCCAACTGCGGTTCCAAAACGCGTTGGCTGATTATGAACAGTCGGGCTTTCTTGCAGCGACAACGATTCTGGACAAACAGGACACGAAAAAGGGCTGGGCGATCGCAGGTGGACTTGGCCAACCGCATCAGTTGACTCTGACGCTCGATCCACCGCGAACTCTTGCCGCTGGCGTACTGGAACTGCAATTACACCAGAAATCGGAACACGTCAAACACCTGTTAGACAAGGTTCGCGTGCGAGCGAGCGATTCGGCCAACCTGACACAATGGGCCAGCTTGCCCAACGCGATCCGATCGATCGTGTTGCAAACCGAACCGCTGGATGAGAAGCAAGCGAAACAGTTGGCCGTCTACTATCGCACGATCGCGCCGCAACTGGCGCCGGTTCGAACCCAACTGGCGAAGCTCGAAAAACAACTCGCCGACATCAAACCGTATACGACCGTACCGATCCAAGAGGAGCTGCCGAGCGAGAAGCAGCGGTCGACTTACATCCACCTGCGAGGCGATTATCAGTCAGCCGGAGCCGACGTCGATCGCGGTACGCCCGCCGCATTCCATCCGCTGTCCGCCGACCGCCCGGCCGATCGATTGTCGCTGGCCCAATGGCTGGTCGACGATCAAAACGCTTTGACACCGCGAGTGATCGCCAACCGACACTGGGAAGAGATCTTCGGGATCGGAATCGTCGAATCGAGCGAAGAGTTTGGCTCGCAGGGAGAGCTTCCATCGCATCCGCAGCTGTTGGATTGGCTGGCGGTCGAACTTCGCGACAGCGGCTGGGATCTGAAGGCGTTGCTGCGATTGATCGTCACGTCGGCGACCTACCGGCAGAGTTCGGTGACGTCGCCGGAGTTGCAGGAAAAGGATCCCGCGAACCGCTTGTTGGCTCGCGGCCCGCGTTACCGAATCTCCGCAGAGATGGTCCGCGACCAAGCGTTGCAGTTGAGCGGTCTGCTGAGTCACAAGATGTTTGGCCCACCCGCCAAACCGCCGCAACCCAACCTCGGGTTAAACGCAGCGTTTGGATCGGCGACCGATTGGAAAACAAGCCCCGGCGACGACAAATACCGTCGCGGAATCTATACGATGTGGCGGCGTTCGAGTCCCTATCCATCGATGGCAACATTCGACGCTCCCAACCGCGAGGTCTGCACGGTGCGACGTGGGCGGACCAATACACCGCTGCAAGCGTTGGTGACACTCAACGATCCGGTCTACGTCGAAGCGGCTCAAGCCCTGGCCCGGCGGATGTTGACGGCGGATTCGTCGGTCCGAGGTCGGGTCGAATTTGGGCTGCGAACCTGCCTGTTGCGAGAGCCTACGGAAAACGAAGTCGACCGGTTGGCAGCGTTGTATCAGCAGGCGTTGACCGAATTCCAAGCCGATTCCGCTTTGGCTCGACAACTGGCCGAGGAGCCGCTTGGGGAACTGCCCGCTGGAATGGATGTCGCCGAAGCGGCGGCGATGACCGTGGTCGGCAACGTGCTGTTGAACCTGGACGAATTGTTTCTCAAACGCTGATCGCCTCGCCCCTCCTTTCGCAGACGGGCCGCTAAAAAACCAAGGATAAGCTCGATGGATCCACGAATCGAATACGCAGCCTTCAGCACGCGAAGGCACTTCCTGCAGCAATCGACAGCGGGCGTGGGGGCGATGGCGCTCGCAAGCCTGATGGCCGGCGATGCGTCGGGCAACGATCCGTTGGCCGCGGCCAAGCCTCACTTTCCAGCGAAAGCGAAGCGGGTGATCTATCTTCATATGACCGGTTCGCCACCCAACCTGGACCTGTTTGATTACAAGCCTGAACTGGCACAGCGCGACGACCAGGATTGTCCCGACCATTTTATCGAAGGGAAAACGTTTGCGTTCACCAGCGGTAAACCGAAGCTGTTGGGATCGCCGCGGAAGTGGAAGCAGTGTGGCAGCCACGGAACGTGGATGTCCGACGCAATCCCCAACTTCCACAAAACCGCCGACGACATGTGCATCGTCCATTCGATGTACACCGACCAGTTCAACCACGCCCCGGCGGAACTTCTTGTTTTAACGGGATCTCCGCGCTCGGGGCGTCCTTCGCTCGGATCGTGGACCACTTACGGACTGGGCAGCGAAAACGAAAACCTTCCCGGTTTTGTCGTCCTGATTTCCAGCGGCGTGCAACCCAACGGCGGCAAGAACTCGTTTGGCAGCGGATTCCTGCCGTCGGTCTACCAGGGAGTGCAATGCCGCAGCAAAGGCGATCCGGTCCTGTATTCGTCCGACCCGGCGGGAATGAGTCGTGGGATGCGGCGGATGAGCCTAGATGCCATCCGCGATCTGAATCAAATTCAAGCCGAACAGCTGGGGCATCCCGAAACGATGACCCGAATCGCGCAGTACGAACTGGCGTTTCGGATGCAGACGTCGGTCCCCGAAGTGATGGACATCTCGCAGGAATCGCAAAAGACGCTGGACGAATACGGCGCGGAGGTCGGCGGCGCCAGCTTGGCGAACAACTGCCTGCTTGCCCGGCGGTTGGTCGAATCGGGCGTTCGGTTCGTCCAGCTGTTCGATTGGGGCTGGGATTTCCATGGCACCGCCGCAGCGACGGGCATCCAAAAAGGGCTGACCGACAAGTGTGCGACAATGGACAAACCGATCGCCGCGTTGATCAAGGATCTCAAGCAGCGTGGCCTGTTTGAGGACACGTTGATCGTTTGGGGAGGCGAATTTGGACGCACACCGTTCCGCGAGGGACGCACAGCCAAAGGGAAGATCTTGGGACGCGATCACTTTCCCGATGCCTTCACGATGTGGTTGGCTGGCGGTGGCGTCAAAGGTGGCTTCGAATACGGCACCTCCGACGAACTCGGCTTCAGCGTCGCCGAGAAACCTGTCCACATCCACGATCTGCAGGCGACGATCCTCCATCTATTGGGATTTGACCACGAACAATTGACCTATCGCTTCCAAGGTCGCGACTTCCGCCTGACCGATGTGCATGGCCACGTCGTCAAAGATTTGTTGGCCTGATCGGTCTCACGTCGCCGCACTGCGGCAGTCGATAGTGATCTCGGACAGAATGTCGATCGCAACGCGTGCGATCGTCGCGCGCAGCGGGTATAACATGCCATCCCATGGATGCCGTTGCGGGAGCCAGCCGCCCCCTTTTCTATCCGAAACGCTGCGAGAACTCGATGAAACCGATTGTTCAGATTTCGTTGGACCTGACGACGATAGCCGAAGCGCTCGAGACAGCCGAAATGGCGATCCGCGCCGGGGTCGACTGGATCGAAGCGGGAACGCCGCTGATCTTGGCCGAAGGCTTGCATGGCATCCGCGCTCTGCGCGAACGATTTCCCGACGTGCCGATCGTCGCCGACCTGAAGACGATGGATGGCGGATACCTGGAAGCGGAGATGATGGCGGGTGCTGGGGCGACGCATGTTGTCGTGATGGCTCAAGCCCACGACGAAACGATTGAATGTGTCGTCAAAGCGGGACGCGATTGCGGCGTCGGCGTGATGGGTGACAACATGGCCTACAACACGATGATCGATGGCGCGCGGCGGTTGGAAGACCTCGGCTGCGACTACATCGTGCATCACATCGGTTACGATCACCGCCGCGGGATCGCAGCGGCTGGCGGACGGATGCCGAGCCCATTGGACGATTTGCGAGCCGTTGTCGATGCTGTCAAGATTCCCGTCCAAGCGGTCGGCGGTCTGTCGATCGAACAAGCGATCCAATGTCCGGCTTATGGGGCCCCGTTGGTTGTCTTGGGAGCGCCGCTGACGATCGATGCCGATGCGTTTAAGACCGCCGATGGCGACCTGGAAAGTTCGCTGAGGCTGATCTGCGAAAAAGTTCATGCCTACGACGAGGTGCAACGATGAAATCGCCAGCGATTGTTAACTTTGCCCCCGATCCGGGAAGCGTCGAGATCCGAGAATTCCAGCGGCCAACGATCGGCTCCGACGACGTGCTTGTCGAAGTCGCTGCGGTCGGCGTCTGCGGCAGCGATTTGCATCAATGGACGGCGACTCACAGCTGGCCGGTCAATTATCCCGTCGTGCTGGGGCACGAATTTGCGGGAACGATCGTTGAGACGGGATCCCATGTCGCCAGCTGGCGCGAAGGGGACCGGATCGCCAGCGAAACCGCGGCGATCATCGACGTCGACAATCCGATGTCGCGGCGTGGGTTGTACAACCTGGATCCGACGCGGAAGGGCTTTGGTTACGGAGTCGACGGGGCGATGACTCGGTTTGTCCGCGTCCCCAGCCGATGTTTGCATCGCGTCCCCGACGCGTTGGCGTTTGAACACGCGGCGGTCACCGAACCGTGCTGCGTTGCTTACAACGCCGTCGTCAAAAATTCGCGGATCGAACCGGGAGACCGCGTGCTGGTGATCGGTCCCGGAACGATCGGGATCCTGTGCGCCGCGGTGGCAAAACTGGTCGGTGCCGACGTCGCCGTGCTGGGGCTGGAATCGGACACGCACCGATTTGCTGTCGCGCAGAAATATGGCGTCACCACGCTCACCGACGCACGCGAATGGGCTCGCCAGGGAGACGGATTGGGCGTCGACGTCGTGATCGATGCGGCGGGTGTTTCCAGCACGCTGCAGTTGGCGATCGAATTGGTCCGCCCCGCCGGATGGATCACCAAAGTCGGCTGGGGTCCCAAACCACTGGGCTTCTCGATCGACCCGCTGGTCCAAAAAAATGTGACTTTGCAGGGGAGCTTCAGCCACAATTGGCCGATCTGGGAACGGGTGATCAGCCTATTGACCTCCAAGCAATTGGACGTCGAACCAATTGTCGGCGGAACGTTTGGAATCGGACAATGGCAGCAGGCATTCGAGCGAATGCACCACGGAGAGATCGTGAAATCGGTGATCCTACCCGGCCAGGAATGACATTTGTTCCAACAATAATTCTCCACGCAAAGTATCGCTCTTCGCGTGGATGGGTGAAGTTGCTGAGAAATTTATCATCAATGCTCGAGATGGACAGTTGCCCAGTAGATCGCTGGATGCCAGAATCTAATGGGGAAACTTATATTTTTTCGACGTTCATTTTGTCGGCCAGTACAGATTGGGTCACAAGTCAGGAACAGGCGACATGACCGAGGTAACGCTCACAGTTCTGCATGGTAGTGATCGTGGAAAAGTGTTCCGCGACATCGCACCACCGGTCACGATTGGCCGGGAGGAGGGGAACACGATCCAATTAAACGATGAACGGATCAGCCGCTGCCATCTGAAGATTCAATACGACAATGACCGGCTGGTGCTGACCGATCTGGACAGCACCAACGGAACCAAGGTCAACGGCCAGGAAAGCCATTTGCGTATCTTGCGTCACGGCGACTTGGTCTCCGTTGGTCGCAGCATGTTGTTGGTCGGAACCGAGGAACAGATTGCGGCCCGCGTAGCGGCATTGCAAGCGGCCAGCGACAAGAACATCGGGGCGACGATGACGCAGGATCTGGCGGCCAGCGAAGGGAGCTCGGCACTGGATTTCGAAGTGGGTGAACGGAACACCAACATGGAAACAACCGGCACGCTGGGGATGATCGAAACTCCCGAGATACCCGACCGGCTGTCCCCGAGCCAAGCAGCGCAGATGTGTGAGGTGCTCGATTTTCTGCATCAACGACTGCAAAAATTGATCGATTACGCCCAGATCGACGAACGGACTCAGGAGGTCATCGTCGATTTTGCCGCTTGGCAGCGGATGATCGATCTACAGGCGAAGATCGGCGCGATGATTCGCAAGGCGGGCGATCCCGATTGGATCGATTGAACGCTTGCCGTCAAGTCCGGTTTCATTTCTGGCGGCGTCGCCGTAACGTAAAGTCAGCGCCACGCCAATCGGGCTGATTGGTGCTTCCGCGGTGGCGTGTTGGCTCGCGTCGCGCAGAACCTTCTCTGGGAAACGGATTGATGAACGCTCGACCTTTCACGCACTTGCATTGCCACAGCCACTACAGCCTCTTGGACGGGGCGAGCTCGATTCCAAAATTGGTCCAACGTTGCGCCGAACATGGTATGAACTCGTTGGCGTTGACCGACCATGGCAATCTGCACGGCGCGTTGGAGTTTTACCGCACGGCTAAAGCGGCCAATATCAACCCGATCGTTGGCTACGAAGCCTACATCGCCCCGGGCAGCCGATTCGAGAAAAATTCCTCGGGCGGAAGCCGCGATGCCAGCTACCACCTGACGCTGCTGGCCCAGAACAAAACGGGCTTTCAGAACCTGATCCGTCTAGCCTCCAAAGCGAGCCTCGAAGGGTTCTACTTCAAACCACGTATCGACAAACAGATCCTGGAGGAATTCAACGAGGGGATCATCTGTCTGTCGGGTTGCGTGAGCAGTGAGTTCAGCCGCGCGATCCTCAAGGGATCTTCGACCGAAGAGATCGAGAAGGAGGCGATGGGAGTCGCCAGTTGGTTCGAACGCGTTTTCCGCGATCGTTACTTTATCGAAGTCATGAACAACGGCGTCGACATCCAGCGCCAACAACTGGCCGGTGCCGTCGATATCGCCAACAAGATGGGCTTGCCCGTCGTGGCAACCAGCGACTGCCACTACGTCGATCCCGACGATGCCGAAGCCCAAGACGTGATGTTGTGCATCAACACCGGCCGCTTCCGGACCGACACGTCGCGGATGAAGATGGACGGCAACCAATACTTCCTGCGTACACCCGACCAGATGTACGAGAAGTTTCCTGGGCTCGAAGACGCCGTCGCGCGCAGCCAGGAGATCGCCGATTCGGTCAACTTGGAGCTCAACCTCGGCAAGTTCTACTTCCCGAATTTCGAAGTTCCCGAGAACAAGACTGCCACCCAATATCTGCGCGAACTGTGCATCAAGGGGCTGAAAGACCGCTACCAAGGAGATCGCGATCGGTTGCCCGATGGAGACGACGGCGACCTGTCGGAGGAGGTCCACGCGCGGCTCGAACGCGAACTGGGCGTGATCGACAAGCTCGGTTTCCCAACCTACTTCTTGATCGTTTGGGACTTTGTATTACACGGCCGCAGCAAAGGAATTTGGGCGACGGTTCGTGGTAGCGGTGTAGGGGCGATCGTTTGTTACGCGCTCTATCTGTCGCACGTCTGCCCGCTGAAATACGACCTGCTGTTCGAGCGGTTCTTGGATGAAAACCGGAAAGAGCCGCCAGATATCGACGTCGATTTCGACAAGGACCGCCGGGTCGAAGTGATCGACTATGTGAAGGAGAAATACGGGCACGACAACGTTTGCCAGATCGGTACGTTTGGAACCTTGGCGGCGCGTGCGGCGATCAAAGACGTAGGCCGTGCGCTGGGGATTCCGCTGTTTCGCGTGAACCAGATCACCGAGATGGTTCCCGACGAACTGAAGATCACGATCGCCAAAGCGCTCGAAAAGAACGAGGAGCTGCAGAAGACTTACGACGGTGATTCGGAGGTCCGCGAACTTTTAGACCTGGCGATGCGGATCGAGGGACTGGCGCGGAACGTCGGCACCCACGCGGCGGCCGTTGTGATCGCCGATAAACCGCTGTCGGAATACCTGCCGATCGGTCGGGTTCCCGGCAAGCAGGACGTGATCACGCAGTGGTCGATGAACGACGTCGAATCCGCGGGCCTGTTGAAGATGGATTTCTTGGGGCTTCGCAACCTCACGATCCTCAGCAAGGCGGTCGATCTGATCGAACAGACAACCGGCGAACGGATCGATCCCCTGAAGTTTCCGCTGGACGACAAGGCGAGTTATGCGCTGCTGCAACGCGGCGAAACCAAGGGTGTCTTCCAATTGGAATCCGGCGGTATTCGCGACCTGTTGCAGCGGATGAAGCCGGATAGCTTCCACGACATCATCGCGACCGCCGCGTTGTATCGTCCCGGCCCGCTGGAAGGCGGTATGGTCGACACCTACGTCAATGTGAAACACGGCAAGGAGGCGCCCGAATACAAGCACCCGGTGCTGGAAGAGATTCTCGCCGAAACCAACTCGGTGATGGTTTACCAAGAACAGGTGATGCGGATTTTGAACCGCTTGGGCGGCATTCCGCTGGCCAATGCGTACACCTGTATTAAGGCGATCAGTAAGAAAAAAGAAGCGCTGATCAATCAGAACCACGAGAAATTCATCGAGGGGACGGTCGCCAAAGGGCTGACGAAGAAAGAGGCCGACGACATTTGGGTGATGATCCAAAAGTTCGCCGGCTACGGCTTCAACAAGTCGCACTCGACAGCTTACGCGCTGGTCGCTTTCCAAACGGCCTACCTGAAAGCGCACTATCCGGTGGAGTTCATGGCCGCGTTGCTCTCGAGCGACATTAGCGGACGAAACTTTAAGCGTAAGGATGCGCTGATCGAGCACATGGAAGATTGCCAACGGATGAACATCGAGATCGTCAATCCGAACGTCAACATCAGCGATTCGGACTTCTCGGTTGCCGACGGAAAGATCATCTTTGGCATGTCGGCGATCAAGGGCTGCGGTGGTGGGACCGCGGTCGCAATCGAAGAGGAACGGCGCGAAAATGGACCGTTCAAAGACATCTTCGATTTTTGCGAACGTGTCGATCCGCAACGATGTAATCGCGCCGCGGTCGAAACGTTGATTAAAGCCGGTGCGATGGACGACTTTGGCAAACGCGGACAATTGCACGCCGCGTTGGACCGCGCATTGCAAAGTGGAGCGGCGGCGCTTGCCGATCGCAAAAGTGGTCAAAAGAGTTTGTTTGGCGAATTCGAAGACGCTGTCGAAGACGCGGAGGAAGAGGATCCCACCAACGCGTTACCCGACGTCGAAGACTGGCCCGAACGGCAAGCGATGCTGGCGGAAAAAGAGGTTTTGGGATATTACCTGAGCAGCCACCCGCTGGCCGAATTCGAACAAAAACTAAGCACCTTCCGGACGCACAAGACCAGCCAATTGATCGACTGTGAAGATCGCACCGAAGTGATCATCGGCGGAATGATGAGTTCGATCAAAATCGCCCACACTAAAAATCCAAAACCCGGCGCGCCGTCGAAGTATGCCAACTTTGACCTCGAGGATGTCGAGGGACCGATTCGCTGCATCCTCTGGCCCGACGGATATCAAAAGATGGGTGAGTATGTTGTCCCCGACGCCGTCTTGATCGTTCGCGGTGTCGTCGATCGGCGTGGTGGTGGCGATGAGATCAACTTGATCGTCAACGAATTGGTACCGCTGGATGAACTCGACGCCAAATACACCCGCGGGATCCTTATCGATCTCGACGAAACGATTCACGAAGAGATGCTACCTCACGTTCGCGAGGTCCTTCGCGGTTATCCCGGCGGCCAGGAGCTGATGGTCTCGATGCACCTGAAAACGGGCGAAGCGGTGGTGATGCGGAGCCAGAAGTATAAGGTCCAGGTCAACAATGAACTGCGAGATCGGATCGACGATCTGCTGGGGCCCGGCCGATACAAGCTGCTGATCACGCGGCCCAAAGTGGCACCGGGCGTACAACAAAAGAAATATTCGTCTTAGCGTCGTACCCGGCCCAAAAGAAGAACCATCGTCACCAAATGCGATTTTGCGTCACCGATCGCTTCACACCGCGTTAGCCTCGGTCGTCATGCCCCCGACCATGGCTAACAGAAAGTTCACGAATCCCCAACACGGAAAGGTTGGGGGAACCGTAGTGGAACTACTTGGGGGTGATCGTACCGATCACTGTCAATTCGTAATCCCCCGCGATCGTATCGGCGAAATTTTCTTCCAAGAAAACAACTCTCAGATGTAGGTTCGCAGTCTTCACGGCGCTCACTTCTGCCCTCACCAACGCGACGCCATCACCTGCAGCATAGTTGGTCTCGTCGGCAGCAAGCGTGACTTGCCAGGCATCATTGGGGAAAAAGAACGACCCCGTCGCTCTCGACAAAAACAGCCACGCATTCCGCTTGACCGTAGGTTTGGTCGTATGCGTGAACGCTTGCGTTGTTTCAAAAGTCGCTATCGCACCGGCGGGACTATTGCAGACAACCTGCCACGGCTGCCAGTCGATGATCTGATTGGCATCGGTCAGATCGTGAATCTTATGCGCCAAACTGTTGGTCGCATTGATCGCAACGACCCCCGGAACACGCATTCTGTAGTGTTGTTGGTCTTGCGCGTCTTCCGCATCGACCGTTGTCAATTGCATCGCCAGTACGATCGCGGCGACAGAAAAGGTTCTCGACATGGGATATTTTCTGTTTGAAACGAAGGAGTGAAACGTGGATTTTGGTCAATGCATGAAAGATAGCTTCTAATAAACACCTTGTTAGCACCATCTGCCAGATTCCGCTGCATCCTTTTGTTATTGCATCAACCCAACATCTATTCCCAACGGCGTTCGTTTTTGTTAGGGATGATCTCCCACGGCCGTCACGGTGTCTAGTCGACAGCAGTGAGGGGAGGGGGTAAATACTCGCCCCCCGGCACTCTAGCGAAACTTGGCAAAAATGCCCGATTGTTTTTTGCGTTGCTCGAAATCACGACTTATTAATTTCGTACAGCAAGTCGCGACTGCGGAAAGGGCAGTGCGATCTCTGGACCGGCTTTGGGGCGTTGCCGTCGCATTGGACGACAACACAAGCTGGGAGAAATGGGGCAGAACTAACGATTAAATGCAATGTTGCGGCCAATTCGGCTAATTCGTTGCTTCACTAACGTCCGATGTGTACATCGGTACCCCTGTTAACTAGAGGATTCTACTATGTTCCGCAAGTCAATCGCCCCAGTTGTTTCGTTCGGTCTTTCTTTGGCAATCGCCGCTTCGGCGCAGGCACAAGAAACCGATAGTGAGTTATTCCGCGTGACCGTCCCATCGACGCTGTCGATCACGGCGCCAAGCGCCACGGTATCGCAGATTCACGACGAAACCGACAACGATCAAGTCTTTCCAATCCAACGCTGGTTGGTAACCGCAAACAACACCGGCGGTGCCATGGCGGTTTTCACAACCGACCAGGCGTTCACACACACGTTGGACAGCAACTACAAACGCGATGCCTATCTGACGCTCGCCAAAGCTTCTGGCGATGCCTGGACTGTGACCAACGGTTCGGCAACCACCAACTATGGATCGTCATTGGAAGAGGTTTCGGTGACCGCCGAATCGTTTACTCCCGGCGCCGCCAACTTTGACATTGGAGTCAGCTTGGTGGAAGAAACCTTCACGGACTTGGCGGCTGGCGACTATGAGTTGACCGTCACCGGAACGCTCACCGCGAAATAGTCCTTTCCCCAACGAACCGTGCCGGGGTGGTGGAACGCCAATCGCGCACGCACGGTCGCTCGCAAATCTGGCTTCTATCGACGGTCCTAAGGTATGAGACCGTCGATAGAGCTTTTTTGACAATCGACGTTGTCTTCCACAACCGTCGCAGTTCGGTTCCTTTCACTGACGACATCACGGATGATTCGAATCAGAAACCTATCGCTATCGCGTCGCGACCGTGGGACAACTTGGCCATCCGCTGTTTTAGCGGTCGCAGCCCTTTGCATCCTGATCGTTGGTTGCAAAACCACGACACCGCCGGCGCGACGTTCGCTTGACGAGATCATGCTGGAGACGCTACGCGTATCCAACACTCGAGAAAAGCCGCCGACACCATCGCGGCTACCTCGCACCACATCAAGCCTTGCGATCGACGGTTCCGATGAATATTCGTCATTCATCCGCCGTGTCACGCATGTCTCCCAAGTCGCCATGAGTCCGTTGGTCGACGAAATTTTCGAAGAGACCGAAATCCGAGAAGCCATCCAATCGCTTGCTCTGCAAGCAAAAGTCAGCGTCGTGATCGATGACCAAGTGTCGGGCGTTGCAACCGCCGTCTTCGAAGAGGTGCCGTTTGAACAGGCACTCGAACAGATCCTGTTGCCGTTGGGATACATCTGGGGCATGCGAAATGGGCAGTACCTTGTCGGTTCCTCCGATCCGTCGTCCACGTTGTTCCGCTACCTCTCGATCAAGATGGACTATCAACCGCAGCACTACGCCCCGGCCGACCTGCTACCGCTGCTACCCGAAAAATTGCAGCAGTACGTACGGATTGTCGGCAAACGGAATCTGGTCGTGATCCACGCACCGCAGGAACTGGCCGATGAGATCCTGCGGGAACTGCAGAACGCCGATCAGCCACAACCGCAAGTTATCTTAGAAGCCATGGTGACGGTGCATTCCCCAGACACTTCCTATCAGTTCGGAATGGATCTCCAACAGATCTTGGCCGACGGCACCAGTCGTGGGATCAACGCGGGCCTTTCGGGCCTCGCGCTTTCAGGCACGCTGTCCCCCGGATCGATCGGCGATTTGTTTGGCAATTTCGGCACCACCGCTTACTTCCTGCGATGCCTTGAACAGGAAGGTTACCTGGACATCACGGCGTCGCCACGCGTGATGGCGAAAAATGGCGAAGAGGCACAGATCTCGATCAATCGAGAAACGTTTTTCAGTACCCAACCGGTGAACAGCGACGTATTTTATCGACAGGATATCGAAAAAGTGGAATCGGGCATCGTGCTCGAAATCACTCCGGTAATTCGTGGTGATATGGTCACGGTAACGATCAAGCGGGCCGAGGTCAGCGAAGACATTCGCGAAACCGGAACCGATCCCGATTTGGCAAACCCTTATCCGTTAATCAATCGTCGTTATGTCACCACCACCGTTGACGTTCGCGATGGAGAAACCATCACGATCGGCGGATTGACCCATCGACAAATGATCGACCGCGAAAGTCGTGTTCCCATCCTTGGAGACATTCCCTGGATTGGAAAGATGTTTCGCCAAGTCGATAAACAGAATGCCGAGGCCGAAGTGACTGTGTTCATTTCTCCTCAAATTGTTTACCCGAACACCTATGGAGAGGTTCGGGTGCTTCAAACGCCCCCTCATACGGACACCCTGCAAGCGGTTGCCCCCGCTCGCTAAACTTGCCGCACGGCTGCGCAATGTTCGTAAACGAATTGCAAGATTCCTAACATGACAAACTACCGTCTATTTGCCTGGACCGTCACACTGGTTCTCGTATCCGTCGCCCCCGTCGTCGCGCAATCGCAGGGATTCAATCAAGAATTGAAGCTGCGGCCGGATGTGAAACCCGCCTTCCACGTGACTCCAATGTCGCACAAGTTCGAGGCGACACGTGGAAAGCGGATACCTGTTAAATTTGATATCGAATCGGTCGAACGGCCGACCGTATTGCATGTCCAGACCGTCTCTTTGCGACAGGAGTCCGATGGAACCATTTTGCCGGACACTGAATCTCCCGCCCCCGACAACCTCGAACTGCTCAGTCCCGCGGATATTCAACTCGCCGAAAACGAACTGTCGACCATTGAGTGTCGTCTTCGAGTTCCCAGCAACTCGGGAAATTTCCATTCGTTCGGCTTGCTAGTTACCGACCTAGGCCGGATTGTGGAACAGCGGCCGATTGCCGCGGGCGACAACAAGACGCGGCGTGTGGGCGTTCGATTCGTAACCCGTTATCTGTTGCGTGTCGACGTAACCGTCACCGGAGCGCGGGGCGAAGACGCAGCCAACATCGACATCGAATCGGTTGAGCTGATCGAAGATGATGGATTCGCGAAGGCTCGCGTTTGGATCACCAACAGCACCGAAAGCCCTCTCGAGTTTCAGGCCCAAGCCGGCTTCGTGCGGGCGGGTTCTACCGCGGGGAAAAACCGCTTTTCGTTAAGCATGCCCAATCGCCAATCGGTCGAATCGGATGAACGCTACAACGTGCGTATCCTTCCGGGGGCGCGGCTGCGATTGGAACATCGCTTGCCCGAAGCAGCGTTTCCCGGGGAGCACGAAATGGAAGTCTCGCTGATCACCAATCGACGAACCCGCAAGAAGCAAGTCTTTCCCGTGACGATTCGAGCGGGCGAGTTCCCCGCCCAAGATGCGTTGCTGATCCAAGCGGCACGCGACATCACCGTCGCTCCAAGCCAAGTGGAACTGTCCATGCGACGTGGCGGGAACCGACGTGTTGCCGTGGAGATCAAGAACAATAGTCCGCAGGATGTGACCGTCGACATCCAACCGCAATCCGGCAGCGCATTTGTCGATGGCCTGATCGTCCGGCCAACCGAATTGAAAGTTCGCGCGGGTTCACACCGCAAATTTTTAGCGACCCTAGACGCTCACAACAGTGACGATCTGAATCGTTATACGCACCTGAACGTGATCGTCACATCCGACGCCGGGGAAATCGTCGGCGAGTTTTCGATTCCTGTCGCCTTGTTGGCCCGAACCGAACAAACGCCCCTCGTTCAATGGGATCCTTTGCAGTGGGATGGCTCCACCGAACCGCCCGCCTTTGTCCTGCCGGTCCGCAACACCGGACAGATGCATCTCCCCTTACAGGGCAACCTCAAGATGGTCGATGCGTTTGGCCGAGCCGTCGAAATGCAAGCGGGTTATGGCCGCTGGTTGTTGCCCGGCGAGGAATTCCTGTTGCGCTTCCGAACCAAATTCGCCCCGCCCGCGGGAAAATACCGGTACCAAATCAAGATCGACGGCGACGACTCAACCCCACCGATCGAGATCGAAGATGAATTGCAAATGGGTCCTGAGTTACCGGAATCGGCACGCGAAGCCCCCGAACCGGCAACGGCCAGCTGAGCGTTTAGCGCCCCCTCTATGGGCTCGCGAGGATCGCTCGACGCGCTTTCTTGCGAGCCGATTCGAATTCATCCCCCGGTCGCCAGGCAGGCATCTTGTCCGCCGTGGCGACCTGCATTGCTACGTAGAACAGCAGGCGGATGTCTTCGACGGCGCCGCTGAGATCCCAATCATCGCGGTATTCATCGCTGCGCTGGTGGTAGGTTTCTTCGATCCATTGTTCCAGTCGTTGTTTTCCCCACTCCGAAGGCATCCCCACGACGTTGATTCCAGAATGCAGGTAAACGCCCGGAACGCCAATCTGGGCGAGGCTGAATTGATCGCTGCGATAATAATATCCACGATCGGGAAATTGGTCGGGCGTGACGATCCGTTGTTGCCATGCGGCAACCGCGGTCACGATCGCGTCGAGATCGCTCTTTCCATGGCCGATCATGTTCACGTCGTGCGTCCGGCCGATCACATTCATTCCGTCAATATTGATCACCGCGGCCATCCGCCCCGGCGCGACAGGAGGATGTTCGGCAAAATATTTCGATCCCAACAATCCTTGTTCTTCAGCCCCCACGGCCGCAAACAAGATCGATCGTCGAGGACGCACTTCCAATTCGGTGCAGGCTTTTAAAATCGCCAGCATCGCGGCGCAGCCCGATGCGTTGTCGACCGCCCCGTTGTAGATGTTGTCGCCCGTTTCATCGCGTGCTTCCGCCAATCCGATGTGATCGTGATGCGCCATAAACACGACGACCTCTTCGCTCAACAGAGGGTCGCTGCCGGGCAACATTCCTAGCACGTTGGCCGTTTCTTTTTTGCGGACCTCACACGGCAGATCCATCGACAAACGCGTCCCCAGAGCGATCGGACGGAAATCACGGCGTTCGGCCGCAGCGCGTAAGTCGTCTAAATTCATCCCCGCGTGCTCGACCAGTCGTTCGGCCGCCCGCGCGCTGACCCAACCTCGCAGCTCCATCGGTGGCGCTGCCGAATCGGCCAACTGAAACTCTTCACCGCTCCAAGAAGTCTGCACGACTTGAAATGGATACCCTGCCGATGCCGTCGTGTGAATGATGATCGCCCCGGCGGCGCCCTGCATCGCGGCGCTCTGATATTTGTAGTCCCAACGACCGTAGTACAGTCGCCGACGACCGGCAAACAAATCGGGATCGTCGGCCGGGTCGTTGTTCAACATCAGCAACACTTTCCCCGTCAGATCCACATCCTTGTAGTCGTCCCAATCGAACTCAGGGGCTTCAATTCCATAACCGACAAAAACGACTTCGGCCTCTTCGACCGACGTCCGATCCGCCGCGCGACCGGCGGTGGCAATGTAGTCGTCAAAATAGTTCAGACTCAACGTGGTATCCCCCTTGGAGAATGTCATCGTCGGCGGGCAATGGGTCTTCACGCCGACCAACGGCACCGGTTGATACCACGTGTCACCGAGCACCGGTTGCAGGCCGGCGGCCTGAAATTGAGCCTGAAGATACCGCTGGGCCAACCGATCGCCACGGGTTCCAGGCCCGCGTCCTTCCAGTAGATCGTCGGCAAGGAAGCGCACGTGGCCACGGAGCGTCGCTTGATCGATTCTCTCCGCCGCCCGCTGCCATGCGACCTCGGGAACTTGAGCATCGGCAAGCGTCGCGAACCAGACTAGCGAAACCGTTCGAAGCAAGTGGTACAGCATGATTGGAAATGAGTTTTGTTGAAGAACCTACGATGCCGCCGGCGACGGGTCTGTGGACAGCGGTGATCACCGACGACGTGTCTCGCGTTTCGCAACGCAACGCTCGCTTAATCCTTGCGAAGAACGACTAACCAGTCTTCGTCCGCGTCTTGCGGGGCGGCCCCTAAAGCAACCTTCGATCCACCCTGCACCGATTTGATCGAGCCCGTTGCCAGGTCGCCACCCACGCGGGGATTGTACCAATGGACTCGAAAGGAACCGTCGACGTTGGACAAATCCAGTTCGGAAGTTACACCATCGGGAAGGTAGACCAAATAGATCTCGCCCGGCTTCGCAAAGCAGAATTTCGAATCGCCGTGATCGTCGTTGCCAACCAAAGCGTCCGCGTTTTTCATTTCCCAGAATGGAATCGCATTGTCATGAAAGAATGCGATTGCGATACGACAGTAGTCCCAACTTTGGTCGCGGCTGCGCCAATCCTGGCAAACGATATCGTTCTCATCGAACTGATATCCGAAGTAGTATTCGTTCCCGGCGCCACCGGCCATCAGCGTCCCCCACAGCGTTAGCTTGCGCACGTCATGCTGAGTCTCCGCCATTTTTCCTGTCCGGTCATGTCCATCAAAGCCTCGGTACCCAAGGTCCGGAGCCTGTGCATGAGCTGCACTCCCTGATTCATCAAACGCCACAACCCATGGCCGACCGACGCGTGCCGATTCACGCACCCACCGGAGCGTATCGGCATGGGTCGCTTGGAGACTGCTGTTCTGCAACGAGACCCCCGTCAGCTTGGACCGTTCCCCCAGCAGCGCACCGTAAATCCGATCGTGTTGGCCAGGATACGTGTGCAGTACGATGTGGTGATCGTATGGATCGAGTTCAGCCAAATAGTCGATCATCGCCACCTGTTGTTCGGTGCTCTGTGTGTTCTCTTCACCGATGTTCCAGTTCAACGCGAGGTTGTGCCCGAAACGCGCGACCAACTCGCGGCAATACAATTTTCGCTGTACGCCCAGATTGCCGTCATCGAAACATTCGGGAACAAAGCCCTGTTTTCCTTTTCCGGTGCGATGGTCGTCGTTCTCCGTCTCCTGCAATTTAAAATGCAAGTACATTCCTCGAGCGGTTCCGTGGTCGAAAACGATTCCCCATTGGTCCAACTTGCTACAATCGTAATGCAGCTTATCCTCACGCTGAATGAACGGCCACACATTGTCTCCGTCACCGCCGGCGTTGTAGGTCAGGAAAGAAAACGCATTGCAGCCTTTACCCGACAGATAGTTGATCGCACCGATCAGCCCGCGTCCCTTCTGGTCTCCCCAAGTCGGATCCCCCGGATTCCAATCGTTGCGATGCGGCCCCCACGTTTTGATCGGAGCCTTCTTAGGATTGCCCGCGATGGTGTTGTCGAAGTCGGCGTAGGCAAGGAGCGTTTCGGGCGCATCGGCTCCCACTTTCAAGAAGTACTTTTGTGAGCCCGCGAACTGCAAGTAGTGCTTTCCGACGTATTGCAATCGGCCTTGCCCGCGCAAGTCGCGTCCGCGTTTATCACTGGCTTCAATCTCAAGACTTCCCGACACTCCATCAAACGGCTGCATCGGCGTCGCGTCCACCGCGCTGTCCAATGCGGCCCCATTGCCTTGATCAAACGAAACCACATAGTTCCACGTACCGGTTCGATCGGGAGCAAAGTGCGCCCGCCACACGGTCCCCGATTCCGCGGACGAATTCGCCGCATTCCCGTCGGCTGCGAAGTAACCCGGCACGGTGTAGGCCTTTCCATCGTCATGCGTGAATCGGACCGTCATTCGATAGTCGGTAAATGGATTCGGCGCATTGTCTTTCTCATGAGCGAAGGGTCCGTTTAAGTCGAGTGTCACCTTGTGCCATTGCTTCGTTTCGCCGGAGACCGAAACGCGACCATCTCCATCGCGACGGCGTGGCAATTGGAGAGGTTGCAGGCTTGATGGCTTGGTGGGACTTGAGCGTTGCGCGGCCGCTGCGGCGGCGGGGACCATCGGAAACGGTTTGGGCAGCGTCCCCGAATGAACGACCGGCGATGGGCCCACCCCGTTGGGACGCGTGAAGTCACGTTCCCGTGTGAGCAGCCATTTGTCGAATTCGAATCCATCCTCACGCATCGAAAATTGAATCACATGTTCGCCCGCCGATTCGATGTCGAGGAAGATTTTGTACGGTTCGCCACAGTGTTGCTGGTCGGTTCGTTGTTTGCTTTCCCAACGCCAGCCATTCTTCCCCTCACACCACTGCATCCTTTGACCGCTTGCAGGCCACTGTCCATCGATTCCGACATGCAGCCCGTTGTCTTCGGACCCCGTGGAATACGCGCGAACCCAAACATAGTACCGGCCCGGATTGGCGATGTGAACTTTGTAATGCAGCACCGCCATCGCCCCCGCCTCGGGAGCGAAGTTCACGCCCTTGACTAACTTATGGCCATGGTTGCGACGCGTGTCGGGCAAAATTTCCAGGTAGGCGCCGCCGCTTGCGCCGGCAACATGAGTCGGGTCGCCATCGGGCTGAGCCGCCGGCGTTTGCGTAGCGTGTGTCAGGTAGAAAGCCCGAGTATCGGACAACGTCTGCTGGAAAAAGTGCTCTGCTTCGACGGCAAGCATTCCATCGGTTTCGGCAAAGACAACCGACGGAGCCACGATCGGCGTTTGTGCCCGCAACCCTCCACAGGTCGCCAACGTAAACAAACATAGCCACACAGCCCGCGGGAACGGGTCGACGCTCGTACAACGTGTCATGACGGATACTCAAAAAGATGGATTGGAAGAGGGCTCCAATTTATCGCAGCGACAATGGCAATGCCAATGAATCCGCAACCTGTTTGGCGAAAATCAACCTCGATACCGGGCCGGCAGTAGGTTGCCCCCCACCTCCGTTTCAAGGTCGCATGTCTCCCTTGCCTCCCTATTGCCTCCATTGCAGAAAGACATCTTTCCTACCAACCTCCGCAGCGCAACAGAGCTCTAGCAATGCGTGCTCGATCGGCACGCCGCCCAAGGACGTGCCCCCTGCCGAACGGATTGGAAATCTTTTTCAAAATTTGCGTAAAGTCAAACGTTCTGCGAACATTCTTTCTTTGGAGAGATAACGTATTGGCTAATTCGCGTTCGGCATTGGACGACCTGTTGCAACAGGCGCAAGGCCCGTTGCTTGGTTATTTGATCAGGCTCACGGGTTCGGTGCATGTTGCGCAGGATCTGTTGCAATCCGCCAACGTAACGGTGATCGAAAAACAAGCGTCGTTCGCTCCGGGAACCCATTTCATCGCGTGGATGCGACAGATCGCGTTGAACCATTATCGGAATCACGTGCGCAAACAGGCGTCGTTCCAGACGGAGGTCTTGGTCGATGACCGATTGCACGAGGTCATCGAGCGACGCCATCGTCAACGGATGGATCAACAGCGGCAAGAATCGGATTGGCAGCGGTTGCAGGATTGCCTACGGAATCTACCAAGCCACCAGCAAGCGATCGTCCAACGGTTTTATTTGGACGGTCAGTCGTTGTCGGAACTGGCCGACGCGACCGGACGGAATGCAAATGCGATCGGCCAAACCTTGCATCGCGCAAGGCTTACGCTGATGGAGTGCGTGAAGTTCTCAGGCGAAGAGACCCCACCGGTCACCAACGCCTGGGAACGCGCGTCGGAACAAGGTGCGGAATTACCATGAGTGTCAACGAGCGTTTTGATCGGCTGTTGCAAAAACATCTGGCCGGAGAGCTGACGATCGACGAAGTGCACGCGTTGCGGACGATCCTGTTGTCGTCGCCCGAAGCACTCGATCGCTACTTGGACCTTTGCGAATTGGACGAACACTTGTCGCATCCCACGGGGCCGTCGACGTCGCCACGGCAATCTCCTGCAACGCTCCCCCCGCCGATTCGGCACTCGGCGCTCTGGCTCACTCTTGTTTCTCTGGCAGCATCCCTGCTGTTTGCCGTCGGTTCGATGATGCCCCCCAGCGGCGACGATTCGCAAACCGTGCGCATCGCTGCGCTCAGCGACGTAGCCGACGTGAAGGACGCCGCCGCGACACCCCCGCGGCGGGCAGCGAATCCGTGGAAAGTCATCCAATCGACCGGTTCGATGAACCATCCACGGTTGCTGGAAGCCTCGATTCCCAACGTCACGACCGTTTCGCATCGCAAGCTTCAGTTCAATCGCGATATCCGTCCGATCCTTTCGGAGACCTGCTTCCATTGCCATGGGCCAGACGAACAGGGCCGTCGCGCCGATCTGCGTCTGGACACTGCCGAAGGCGCTACCACCGATCGAGGCGGCTACCAACCGATCGCCCCAGGGGACCTGGAGAACAGTGAAGCGTGGCGGCGGATTATCAGTGAAGATCCGGATCTCCTGATGCCGCCAGCCGAATCCCATTTGGTTTTGTCCGACGACCAGAAAACGTTGTTGCGGCGTTGGATTGAAGAAGGGGCGGAGTACCAAGGGCATTGGGCGTTCATGGCTCCGGTCGCGCCGGCGGTACCCGATGTCGATTTCACCGACCCGCAAGCCGATCGGAACTGGAGTCATAACGCGATCGATTCGTTTGTCGCGGCGCGACTGGCTGAAGCCGGCATGACACCGTCGGTCGAAGCCGAGCCGAGCACATTGATCCGGCGGTTGACGCTTGATCTGATCGGTTTACCTCCCACCGTCGCGGAAACTCGCGATTTTGTGAGCGATTACGAATCACGTGGCGAAGCCGCCTACCAAGATGCGATCACTCGGTTATTCCAATCGCCGCATTTTGGCGAACGGATGACGTTGCCTTGGTTGGATCAGGCCCGCTACGCCGACACCAACGGCTATTCGATCGATGGCGGACGCGACATGTGGTTGTGGCGTGATTGGGTGATTCAAGCTTACAACGACAACATGCCTTATGACCAATTCGTCATCGAACAATTGGCTGGCGACTTGCTGCCCAACGCAAGCGATGGCCAACACATCGCAACGGGGTTTAACCGCAACCACATGATCACGCACGAAGGAGGGACGATTCCCGAAGAGAATCTCACCAACTATACGGCCGATCGTGTGAAGACCACGTCCGAAGTCTTCCTGGGACTGACGATGGGATGCGCGCAATGTCACGATCATAAATACGATCCGATCTCGCAAAAGGAATACTACCAATTCTTCGCCTTCTTCAATCAATTGGAGGATCGCGGTCTCGACGGAAACTCCGGCCAAAACTCAGCTCCCCACATCACGGCGCAAACGGTATTGCGGAGCGACGAATTGAACGACTTGGAAGCGGAACTTGCCCAATCGCGTCGTCAATTGGCCGAAACGACCGAAGGCTTTGACGAATGGTTGGACGCGCAGCGACGTCGTGAAAAAGCCCGTGGCGAGGGCTTTCAGTTTCTCGATACCGAACTGCTCGACGTTTCGGCACCGAACGTTCCCGGCACGATCGAATTCGAACCGACAGGATCCGTATCGTTAATGAGTCCACGCGGTGGGCTCAATGGACTGAGCCATTCGATGCGCGTGTCGTCGGGCAATTTGGGCGGCCCAAACATGGTGTCGGGAGTGCGTATCGAATTCTTTCCGCAACCCGTACCGGTCGCAAAAGACTCCCAGGAGACCAAGCCCTCGTTGACACCGTTTGCCGAAGGGGTTCCCAAGGTCACGACGGTGTTGGTTTCCGCAACGGGACAGCCCGCCGATCAAGTCGACTACCATCGCCAGGTCGCGTTTGTTGAGGCGACGGCCACAAGCGCCGCGGAGGGCCATCCGCCGCGGGCGATCTTCCAGGAGAATAACGCGCGTTGGTGGCAACCCGCCGATGGGGAAAGCAACCAACATTTAACGCTGACGTTTGCCGAACCGGCCGACCTCGAAAAGACTCCGTATTTGAGCGTGCTTGTCGTCTTTGGTCAGTCGCAATCGCTGCCGTTTCAATGGAGGATCCGTCCGTTTGTGGGCAACGATACCGACAGTCCTTGGGACGCCGAACGGGCCGTCGCCCTGGCGAACCCCGAAGCCGACGGGGACGCCGTCATGCGTTCGCGCTTGTTATCCGCATTCCGGGAGTCTGCCGCGACCTTGGAAACGCTGCGGGTTCGCATCGCCAACCTCGAAGAACGCCATGCGGTGTTGACCCAAAAACATTCCGCGATGGTGATGAACGTCGCGGCACAACCGAGACAAACCTTTGTCCTCGACCGTGGCCAATACGATGCGCCGACCGAGCCGGTCGCGCCCGCCACGCCGAAGATTTTGCCAACCTTGATGACCGCCGCGACGCAGCAGGACGAAACCACCTCCGCGAAGAGAGCTTCGGAAATCGACCGGACACCGGAAACGGATGATCCAGCAAACGTCGAAACGATTCCTAACGAGGCGTTTCCGCAGGACGAAGCGAATCGGTTGGATTTCGCTCAATGGTTGGTCCGTCCCGATCATCCCCTCACCTCACGTGTTGCGGTCAATCGGATCTGGAAGATCTTTTTCGGAACCGGCCTGGTGGCGACCTCCGCCGACTTCGGATCGCAGGGCGAATTCCCCAGCCACCCCGAACTGCTCGATTATCTCGCGACCCATTTCGTGGAAATAGGTTGGGATCAAAAACAATTGATCCGCGAAATCGTCAGTAGTGCGACGTATCGGCAGCAAGCGACAGCCACCGACGCTCAACTGGCGATCGATCCCAAGAACCGCCTGTTCGCTCGCGGTCCACGATTCCGGTTGCCAGCCGAATTGATCCGGGACCAAGCTCTGGCGGTCAGTGGCCTGCTGGTGCGGCGGATCGGCGGCCCAAGCGTTCAGCCTTATCAACCACCGGCGCTGTGGAAAGAGGTGAGCCACTTTGGAAGCACTCCCGCCACCAAGCAGGTGTTTGTTCAAGACCATGGCGAGAAACTGTATCGGCGCAGCATGTACACGATCGTCAAACGCACCAGTCCTCACCCGGCCATGTCGGCGTTCGATGCGCCCAGCCGAGAGATGTGCATGGTCGATCGAGGGACCACTAACACTCCCGTCCAGGCGTTGGTGACGTTGAACGATCCACAATTTGCCGAAGCGGCACGCGTGTTGGCCGCCGCGTTGCTTCGCGAGAAGGCGGTTGCCGACGATCAGCAAAGGATTCGCCAGGCATTCCAACGCGTGCTCTGCCGGGACCCCAACGCGCAGGAGATCGAGCAGGTCGCGGCGTTGTTGGCCGAGGAACGCGCTCGCTTTGCCGCATCCCCTCGCGATGCACAGGCAGCGGTCTCGGTGGGCGAATGGCCTCCGGCGGTCGAGATCGATCCGGTCGAACAAGCCGCATGGATGCAGGTCGCGACGTTGTTGTTGAACCTCAGCGAAACGATGACGCGCGGTTAATTCGATGTCCTCTATCCGTCCCTTTTCCTCAACCAGCGACGAAGATTCATGAGACGCTCCCTGCCAAATGAAATTGGTCTCCAACAATCGCAACTCACCACGCGTCGATCGCTGCTGGGCGGATCGGCGGCAGGAATTGGCGCGTTGGCGTTGGGCCAGTTGTTGGCCAACGAAACGCGTGTCGATGCGGCGCGTCCGGAGCTCGGGCAGGGACTCCCTGGACTGCCCCATTTTGCCGCCAAAGCCAAACGGGTGATCTACTTATTTCAATCGGGCGGCCCAAGCCACATTGATCTCTTTGATCACAAAGAGTCGTTGGATCAATTGCACGGGACCGATCTGCCCGATTCGGTTCGCGGCACCCAGCGATTAACGGGGATGACGTCGCGACAGACCAGCTTCCCCGTCGTCAAACCGCTTTGGGGTGGCAAGCCATGCGGCGCCCACGGCACTTGGATTGGCAACACCTTGCCTTACACGCAATCGATCGCCGATGAGATCACGATCGTCCGATCGATGTGGACCGAAGCGATCAATCACGATCCGGCGGTGACCTACATCAACACCGGATCGCAACAGATGGGGCACGCTTCGATGGGAGCATGGCTTAGCTATGGTCTCGGCAGCGAAAACGAAGACTTTCCTGCCTACATGGTGCTGCTGAGTCAAGGGACGGGCAAAAACCCTGGCCAACCATTGTTCTCGCGACTCTGGGGCAGCGGCTATCTACCGTCGAGTCATCAGGGAGTGATGCTGCGTCCGGGAGCGAACCCGGTGCTTTACCTGCAGAACCCGGCGGGAGTTTCCCGCGATTCGCGGCGCACGTTGTTGGATACGCTGGGCCAGCTGAACCAGATGCACGCGGCGGATGCCGGCGATCCCGAGACCTTGGCACGGATTGAAGCGTATGAAATGGCATTCCGGATGCAGACTTCGGTTCCCGATCTGACCGACGTTTCGGACGAACCGGAATCGACCTTTGCTTTGTATGGCGAGGACTCGCGGCGGCCCGGTTCGTTTGCCGCCAACTGCCTGCTCGCCCGTCGGATGGCCGAGCGTGGCGTGCGTTTCATTCAATTGTTCCATCGCGGTTGGGACCAACATGTGTCGCTGAAAAATCAATTGCCGCGCCAATGCAAAGATGTCGACCAAGCCTCCGCGGCCCTGATTCAAGATCTCCGGCGATTGGGGATGCTGGACGATACGCTGGTGATTTGGGGAGGCGAATTTGGCCGCACGGTCTACAGCCAAGGTGCTTTGGACAGTCCCACCTCGGGGCGCGATCACCACGGTCGCTGTTTCACGACATGGTTGGCAGGCGGTGGGGTTAAAGCGGGCTTTGATTACGGAACGACCGATGAATTCGCTTACAACATCGTTGAAAACCCCGTTCATATCCGTGACCTCAACGCCACCATCCTCCATCTGCTGGGGATCGATCACAGTCGCTTCAGCTTCAAATTCCGCGGCCTCAGCCAACGCCTGACCGGCGTCGAAGAGGCGCACGTCGTCGACGGGATCATTAGCTAGCGCGATCGCCCCCTGCAATCCAGTTCTTCGCCGCGATCGACGTGGCGTCCAGCCACGCGATCACGATTGAGAGCTCGAAGGATTCGGGCCTCTTGCGATTCGTGTTTGGGCAATCGTGTCGATTTCCTGCTAAGATGAAGATCCATCCTCGCCCCCCACCGCACGTTCTTCTTCTCGATCCTGCAATCCTTGGCCTCGATCCGCATGACTACCGCGCGTTTTCCTCTTTTGCATTTTCGATTCGCTGCCGCCTTGCTTGCATTAGGGATCGGTGGAAAGGTGAGCCTGATGGCGGCCGCTCCCGCGTCGGTCGAATTCAATCGCGATGTCCGCCCCATCTTGGCCGAATATTGTTACGCGTGTCATGGATTTGACGAAGCGGCACGCGAAGGGGATCTACGGCTGGACACATTCGCTGGCGCTACGGGAGCGGAAGGAGGAGCGGCCGCAATCGCGCCGGGAATGCCCGAGGACAGCACATTGATGGAGCGGATCCTGGCGGACGATCCCGACCTCGTGATGCCTCCATCGACGTCGGGAAAACAGTTGACGGCCGCACAGAAACAAACGCTACGGCAATGGATCGTGCAAGGCGCACGCTACGATCAACACTGGGCATTCGCGCTGCCCCATCGCAGTCCTTTCCCGAAATCGACACGGTCGGAACACCCGGTCGATCAATTTGTTCAGGCGCGGTTGGACGCCGCGGGACTGCAACCGTCCCCCCGAGCCGATGAAACAACATTGATTCGACGGATCAGTTTGGATTTGATCGGCCTGCCTCCCACGCCTGCAGAAGTCGATGCGTTTATTGCTGCGGCCGAGGAAGATTTTGATTCGGCCTATCGAGCCCTCGTCGAACGCTTGTTAGCCAGTCCTCACTACGGCGAACGTTGGGGACGATGGTGGCTCGATCAAGCGCGGTACGCCGACAGCAACGGCTATTCGATCGACGCCCCACGGCAGATCTGGAAGTATCGCGACTGGGTCGTCAACGCACTGAACCGCGACATGCCGTTCGATACGTTCACGATCGAACAATTGGCGGGGGATCTGTTGCCCGACGCCACGCAAAGCCAACGGATTGCGACGGGCTTTCATCGCAATACGCAAATCAATCAGGAAGGTGGCATCGACAAGGAACAGTTTCGCGTCGATAGCGTCTTCGATCGCGTTGCCACGACGGGAACCGTTTGGTTGGGACTGACCATCGGTTGTGCCCAATGTCACGATCACAAATTCGATCCGATCACGCAGGTCGAATATTACCAGATGTTTGCGTTCCTGAACAATCAAGACGAACCGACACTGAAGATCCAAGACAAGCTGACGACGTTGGTCATGAAAGAGCGGTCCAAGCCACGCAAAACGCATGTGCTGATCAAAGGGGACTTCACACGTCCGGATGCCGAAGTGACCGCCGGCACGCCATCGATCCTGCATCCGTTGCCGACCAGCGACCGCCCCGCCAATCGGCTGGACTTGGCCCAATGGATCATGAGTCCGGAAAATCCGCTGACGGCCCGGGTGATCGTCAATCGGATCTGGCAGCACTATTTTGGCCGCGGCCTATCGGAGATCGACAACGATTTCGGTTTGCAAGGCAGTTCGCCATCGCATCCCGATCTATTGGATTGGCTGGCCGTCGAATTCATCGCCCGTGACTGGAGCCTGAAAGAGATGCATCGCTTGATCGTCAGCAGCGACACCTACCAACAGACCTCGCTGCGTCGCGCCGAGCTCGATCAAAGCGATCCGCACAATTATCTTCTGGGCCGTCAACAACGGCTGCGTTTGGATGCTGAAATCGTTCGCGATGTCTCCTTGGTGGCGAGCGGATTGTTGTCGACGAAGCTGGGAGGCCCGCCGGTCTACCCACCGATCCCCGAAGGGATCATGGGCCAGGGACAGGTCAAGCGTTCGTGGAACACCAGCAAAGGAGAAGACCGGTATCGGCGGGGAATCTATACGTTCAAGTTCCGCGCCACACCGCCTCCGTCGTTAAACGTGTTCGACGCGCCCGATGGGCTGAGCAGTTGCACGCGGCGTATCCGTAGCAACACGCCGCTGCAAGCGCTCACGCTGATGAACGATCCCGCCTTTTTTGAATTCGCCCAAGCATTGGAACAGATCATCCGCGACGAAGGGCTGGAATCCGCATTTCGCCGCTGCACGTCGCGAGCGCCCGGTGCCGAAGAGCTTGCCATTCTGGAACGCCTCGATCCGCTCGGCGCCGCTCGGGCGATGCTGAACCTGGACGAAACGATCACCCGCGAATAACACCGGCAGCGATCCCCACCGCGCCGCGGACGCCGCCTTCCCGACAAACACGCCTCTAGCGATGGAATGACCATGGACCCCACCCAAAACGCTCAAACGCAATGGCTTCGCGATCAGACGCGTCGCCATTTTTTCAGCCGCTGTTCGATGGGACTCGGTTCGATCGCCCTGTCGTCACTGATGGCCGAACGCGGAAGGGCGGATAACGATACGCAATCGCAAAACCCGATGGCGCCCAAGCCGAGCCATTTTCCAGGCAAAGCGAAGAACGTGATCTTTCTGTTCATGGCAGGCGGGCCGACTCAGCTGGAAACGTTTGAGTACAAGCCGAAGTTGACCGAGCTCAACGGCGAACCGATCCCAGAAAGTTTTGTCGCGGGAAAACGCTTCGCATTCATGGACAGCAGCCATCGCAGCAACCTGCTGGGCCCAACACAAAAGTTCCAACAGTACGGGCAAAACGGAGCATGGGTCAGCGACCTGCTGCCGCACACAGCCAAGATTGTCGATGAATTGACGATCGTGAAGACCTGTAAAACCGATCTGTTCAATCACGCGCCGGCAAAGCTGTTCATGAACACCGGCAGTGGCCAGTTCGGGCGGCCAAGCATGGGATCTTGGATCACGTACGGATTGGGTAGCGAATGTGACGACCTGCCGGGATTCTTGGTGCTGCAAAGCGGCCCGCGAGGCCCCCGTGGCGGGGCGGTGCTGTGGGGCAGTGGCGTCCTGCCGACAACGTACCAAGGCGTGCCGCTGCGGAATCAAGGCGATCCGATCTTAAATCTGTCGAACCCCGCGTCGATCAGCGATGTTCAACAGCGGCAATTGATCGACAGCGTGCGCGAACTGAACTTGAAGCGGTTGGTCGAAACGGGGGACCAAGAAATTTCCACCCGGATCAACGCGTACGAACTGGCGTACAAAATGCAAAGCTCGGCACCCGAACTGATGGATACGTCGGGCGAAAGCGCCGAGACGCTCGACCTGTACGGCATCAAGGATCCGCAGGAATCGAGCTATGCGCGAAACTGCCTGTTGGCGCGACGGTTGATCGAACGGGGTGTCCGCTGCATCCAACTGTATCACACCAACTGGGATCACCACGGCGGACCCACGGAAAACTTGCAGCAGCATCTTCCGAAAATCTGCAATGAGATCGATCAAGCCTCCGCCGCACTGGTCCTCGACCTGAAGCGTCGTGGTTTGCTGAAGGACACGATCGTGATTTGGGGAGGTGAGTTTGGCCGCACGCCGATGGGCGAAGTGCGTCAGAACACCGGTCGCAATCATCATATCGATGCCTTCACGATGTGGTTTGCCGGTGGCGGTTTTAAGCCAGGCTTGGTCTATGGAGAAACCGATGAGTTCGGATTCGGCCCCATCGAAAATCCAGTGCACGTCCACGACATTCATGCCACGCTATTGCACTTGTTAGGATTCGACCATCATCGTTTGTCGGTCCGCTTCCAAGGACTCGACTTCCGCCTCACGGGGGTCGACCCAGCGCGGGTGGTCCACGATTTGATCGCCTGACCCACGATCCGCTTGACCGCGCCCAACGCGTTATGCGGCGCGATGCACGGTTGCGGGTAGGGCTGCGGATTGCGTGACGCTGCGAATCGCAAACGGGCGACGATTGCTGCGTTGGTAATACAGTCGGGTGTTCATCTCGCCCAGCAAGCCGAGCCCCATGAACTGCAACGACACAATCCCCATAAAGACGGTCAGCAGCAGCAACGGATTGCCAGTCATATCGATGCCTCCGGCCAGCTTCATCGCCACCACGCCAAGCCCCGACAATCCGCTGATCCCAAGTGCCGCCAACGCCAAACGGCCAAGCAACTTCATCGGGCGATCCATGTAGTCGATCAGGAACTTGACCGTGATCAGATCCAACACGACGCGTGTCGTTCGGCTGAGCCCATACTTGCTGGTCCCGTACTGACGGGCATGATGGGTGACCACCATTTCTTGGCATCGGGCACCGCGCGCGTGGGCCAACACGGGGATAAAACGGTGCATCTCGCCGTAGAGATCCAATTCGTCCGCAACCTCCGACCGAATCGCTTTCAACGTGCAACCGAGGTCATGGATCGGCAGTCCGGTCACGCGTGAGATCAGCCGGTTGGCGATCAACGATGGCAGCTTGCGTGTCAGCCAAGTATCGTGGCGATCCTTCCGCCAACCATGAACCAAATCGGCGCCTTGGTCGATTGCTTCGAGCATCGCCGGAATATCGTCGGGGTCGTTCTGCAGATCGCCGTCAAGCGTCACCAGCACGCGTCCGCGCGCCTGTTCCAACCCGGCCTGCATCGCAGCGGTCTGACCGTAATTGCGACGAAAGTGAACCACTGTGACACGGCGATCGGCTGCGGCGATTTCGTCCAATCGCTGCGCACTGCCGTCGTTGGAACCATCGTCTACGTAAACGATCTCCGTTGCCGAAGGCAATTGGGGCAAAACGCGGGTCAACCGATCGTGTAGCGGACGGACGCTATCGGCCTCGTTAAAAATCGGAATAATGATCGAGACGTCCACGAGCGTGCCCAACAGGGGTGTCGAAGTTTAGCTACCGAGCCATCGTATCGCGTGGACGCCGTTGCTTTCAACGTCATTTTATCCAAGACGGATCGCCCCCGGCGCCGATCAGATCCAACCTCTCCCTCTCCCTTAGTCTTTGTTTTCGTTAAGCCCTCATGACTCGATCGAATCGATACGCGCGGCAGGTTCAATTCCCGCCCATCGGCGCCACGGGACAGTCCAAGCTTGCTGCGGCGCGGGTCTTGGTGTTGGGCGTCGGCGCCCTCGGAACGGTAGCGGCCGAATTGCTTGCCCGAGCGGGAGTCGGCATGCTGCGGCTTGTCGACCGCGACACGGTGGAATGGAGCAATCTGCAACGCCAATCTCTGTTCGAGGAATCCGATGCCGAATCGCAAGTTGCCAAAGCGGCTGCCGCAGCGGAGAAGCTGCAACGGATCAACAGTGAAATCGAGATCCAGGCCGAAGCGTGTGACGTCCATCCGGGTAACATCCTCAACCTGATGTCTGACATCAGCCTGGTCGTCGATGCCACCGACAATTTTCCAACGCGGTTGCTGTTGAATGACGCCTCGGTTGAATTGGGCAAGCCGTGGGTTCATGGCGGGTGCGTTGGGGCCCAGGGGCAGGTGGGTTTCTTCAATGGAATCGATCGACCTTGTTTTCGTTGCGTGGTGCCTGAGCTGCCGGACGCAGGGACGGTCCAGACGTGCGACACCGCGGGGGTTTTGAATGCCGCGACGCATACGATCGCCAGTTTGCAGGTCAGCCAAGCGATCCAATGGATCGTTAGCGGTCGGGCAGCGCTGCAGGGGAAGCTGCAAACGATCGATCTATGGTCGGCGCGTTTCCTGCAGATCGAGATCGCGAAACTGGCCCAGTCTCCCTGCCCGCTTTGCCAGGAGCGATCATTCGATTTCCTGCATGGCGAGATCGCTTCCCAACCGATCGTTTTATGTGGCCGCAACGCGGTACAAATCCCAGCCACCGGTGGCGTCTCGATTGACAAGATCGCTGACAACTGGCGAGGGATCGGCGAAGTGCAGCAAACCCGGTTCTTGTTGCGGTTGCGCATCGATCCTTTCGAGATCACACTGTTCGCCGACGGCAGGGCGATCGTGTCGGGAACCGAAGAGATCGCCAAGGCGCGGTCGTTGTACGCGCAATACGTGGGGCAATAGGTAAGGGAAACAGGCAAAGGAGCCGAGCGCTCCGAGAAACTTGCGAAACCAATGGGTGGATTACCACTTGGGGGGAAATGGCAACCATTATTTCCTGATTCGTGAATTTGAGGGCTCGCCCCCCTATGGAAGAGCAGCCGCTTTAATTAGATTGGAATTCTACCTTGAGGGGAAAATTCGGTACTTTAGCCGACTGCGAGTTGATTTGGCTCGGGCGCGGCTACGAAAACTCTATACGAAAGTTAAGGACTGAACGTCATGCGTTACGCATTTCGCCTTGCAGAACTCCTAGGGCATAATCCCGACCGCCGTCGTCGTCCCGGTACGATTAAGGCGATTGTTGAGCACACCGGTCTGGATCGACATCAAGTCGCTTCGCTGCTGAAGAATGAAGCGAAGTACATCCCGATCGAAGCCCTCTCGAAGCTGTGCGACTATCTGATCGATCATGGCCACGCGACGCCGGCCGAGTTGCCGGGGGCGTTGTTCGCCGTCCGCGCCGAACATTTTTGGGAACTACTGGCCCGCCGCCGCCAGCTGGAGCTGTGCGTTGGAATCCGCCAAGGGGATGTCAACGACGCCCCCGAACAAGCTTGGGTTGTCGCCTCGGACTCGGTCCTGATGGGAGCGCTGCTCAACGGTGTCTCCACGCTCGGTGGGTCTGCACGACACCATTCGGCCGGATCGAGCGCCAATGGCAGCACCAAAGCGGAAGAGAACCCACCGCAACCCGAGCGTCTGTTGCAGACATTGGTCTGGAGCCCAGGGCACGTTTCGGCGGAAGAGACGAATCTGCGGGCGAATTCTGTTTACGAGTCGTTCTCGGGAGCCCCAGGCGACAAGGCGATGGTCTGCATCGGTAGCGTGAAGAGCAATCCGGTGGCGGAAGTGCTGTTTTCCGAGGCGTTTGGTTGCGATCCGTTTGTCTCGCAAGATGACGTCGAAAAAGCTTCCGATCGCGCCTGCCCCTTCTTTATGCGGTACCGGGATTTCGATCCCAAGCCACCATCCTCCACGGCGGGTGAACGGTTGTCCAAGACCGAAGCCGCCGACAAGCCCGGATTGTGGGTGGAAACCGACAACGGCACGTGGGAATGGGCCGGTGGAGGTCAAAACTCCGACGTTGCGTTGGTGTTCTACATCTTCCGCGAAGCGTTGGGCCGTTTGGACATGGTGCTCAGCGGATTCACCGGGCGTGCGACGCGGTACCTAGCCAAAACCTTGGCCACCCGCAGCGAAGCCTTCTGGCCTCCGGTTTACGAAGAGCCGCACGTTCAAATCGGTGCGTATATCGTCGAATATGAGACCGACGGATCGAAGGCGAAGAGCGAAGATTTGCTGATGACGAACGTTTCGTCGGCAGCCAAGATCACGCCACTGTCGGCCAAAGCGATCGCTCGCCGGATCGTTTCGAACGGCTAATCCAGCCGACCTTCTTTGAAAAGCTCCGACGATCCGTCGGAGCGATTTGCGGCCGGACGCCACGCTTCGCGGTCGGTAAAGCGACGGGAAGAGGGCGGACCGATTGGCCCGCCAAGAAGACTCGCCTGCGCAACGGCGGCGGTGTCCCGTCTATAAAAACGCGAAGCGCCCTCTGAATCGCGACATCAGGCCGCCCGACGCAGCGTGGGTTGCGAGACTTCCTGGAACAGCTCGCAACAATCTTTGCGAACGGCAACCGATCCGTCGGGATCGAAGATCTTGATTTGGTTCTCTTCGACGAACCAAATCGCGGTATAGGGCCCAAACGCGAAGCGACGTCCGCAGTAATGTCCTTCGCGAATTAAGATCGCTTCGTTTGCGTTCCAAACGTTGGATGGGTGGTTCTTGCTGAACCACGCCTGCAGAAAGGCTCTGACTTCATCCAAACGTTGTGCATTGGACATCGGCTGCGCTCCGGAGTTCCACTTGTATCAAATCCTACAAGCCTCCTATCGGCATTTAACCGAAGCGGTCCATCGCTTTATCTGGCAAAAACGTATCCGCTTTGCAAATTGCCTAATTCAACACCCCGCCTACTTCCAGTGGGCGGTTGGTGCCAGGCAAGCCGACCGTTAACGGGCCAATTCGGTGAAGCGACTCTCGCGCACGACGGTCACTTTGATTTCCCCCGGATAGGTCAGCTGTTGCTCAAACGCCTTGGCAATATTGCGACAGATCGCCGCGGCCTTGGCATCGTCGGTGATCTTAGAATTTGCAATCACCCGCAACTCGCGTCCGGCCTGAATCGCAAACGCCTGTTCGACGCCATCAAATCCGGTGGCGATCGATTCCAGTTCTTCCATCCGTTTGACGTACCGTTCCAGCGACTCACGCCGCGCTCCAGGGCGACTGGCGCTGCAGGCATCAGCGGTCGCGACCAGCACGGTGTAGGGGAACTCGGTGATGATCTCGTCGTGGTGACCAAAGGCGGCGTGAACGACTTCGGGAGACTCATTGTGTCGCTTCAAAAGATCGGCACCGATCTTAGGATGGCCCCCTTCCAGTTCATGATCGGCCGCTTTGCCGATGTCGTGCAACAGCCCGCAGCGACGGGCGACGTCGGGATCCAGACCGATCATCTCCGCAATCATGCTGGCAAAGAACGCGACTTCGATGCTGTGACGCAACACGTTTTGGCTGTAACTGGTGCGGAAGTGCAACCTTCCAAGCATCTCGATGATGCGCTTGTTCAGCCCTGGCACGTTGACTTCGTCGGCCGCTTCTTCCCCCTTGCGACGGATGAAGTCGTCCAGTTCTTTGGACGTCTGCGCGACCACTTCTTCGATCCGCGATGGATGGATGCGGCCATCGGAAATCAGTTTGTCCAGCGATTGACGCGCCAATTCACGCCGCACCGGATCGAATCCACTGACGATCACCACGCCGGGGGAATCATCGATGATCACATCGATCCCGGTTGCCTTTTCAAAGGCGCGGATGTTACGTCCCTCGCGGCCGATGATCCGTCCCTTCATATCGTCGCTGGGGATATCGACGGTACTGGTGGTGTTTTCGGCGGTGTGAACCGCGGCGTACCGCTGCATCGCGTTTAACAGCATGTCGCGGGCTTTGGCGTCGAGCGTTTCGGACAGATTGCGTTCGTGATGCAGGATCGCGGTGCCGATCTCTTGATCCAGTTCGACCTGCAGCGTCTGCATCAATTGCTTCGAGGCTTCCTCTTTCGACATCCCGCTGGCCTGTTGCAGGATCTTTTGTTTTTCATCGGTCAATTGATCCAGACGTTCGCGTTTCCGATTGACCGCGTCGAGCTGTTGGGCGAGCCGACGTTGCGTGTTTTCCAGCCCCCGTTCTTGCTTCTTCAACCCCTCTTCGGATTGTGTCAGCACGGCCGCACGGGATTCCAAACCGCGCCGCGTTTCGTGCAGCGTCTCCTTGATCCGGCTGATCTCTTCATCGGCCTGCGATTTGTGACGCAAGACGACCTCCTTGGCTTCCAAGGTCGCGTTCTTTTGGATCGCTTCGGTGGCCAGTTTCGCTTTTTCGATCATCGCATCGGAATCCAATTGCGCTTGGCGGATGCGTCGTTTGTCGAGCGTCCGTTGGTACAACCAATTGCAATAAAAACCGAATAGCGCTCCGGCCAAGGCGAGCAAGATCAGGGTCGATGTGGAAATCAACCACAACCCGTATTCCGATGCCGAATCCTTGTCGACAGCCGCCAGCAGACACGCTTTGGCATCCCAGGCAATCTTTAACGCGTTCATCGCGAACTCCCTTATCGATCAGGAAGATTTCACGACCCGTGCAGTGGTTGACAGCTCGACGCGGCAAGCAGCAATCCCGATCGAGATCGATCTCAAAGATTGCTAGCGGCGTCGGTGGAAACTATTGGTATGAGACGGCGGGTATGATCGAACGGCGTAAATGAAGCGAATGAGGTTCTGCGGAGGTAAGTATCCTTGGCGATTCCGATTTGAGCGTCCTTCCAAAGGTTCGCATCAAACGTTTCCCAGGCGCTGCATCAGCGCAGCGTCCCTCCGACGCCGGATCGATAAATCCAAGCGGATCATGACCGCGCGGTAGACTTCGCCACAAAATCGATTTCCCGGTCCAAGCTGCTCGTGGCAACAATCCACCCTGGAGCGTGGAGTCGGTGACGACAGCAAACGCATTGCGATGCCGACACAAAACGACCACACTGCCGAGCAAAAATATCAGTCCGAGGACAAAGAGTAGCAGTAACATCAATACATACATCATTTAGCTTTGCGACCAAATTTGCCGAAGCAAACCAGCGACCAACCAACGGCCCAGGTTATGAAGACTTCGTTTATTCAAATTCAGTGGAATGGGTTTTGCCGAATGGCGAACACCCGCATAAGTCAACCTAAAGACATTCTCAATGCGGCTCTAACTGCCGCTCCCTAGGTTAGCCTGGATGATACCCGCGATCCTTTGAAAGTGCAATCATCTTCGCGGCCGATGCCGATCGGTTTGACAACTCCACGACTTCCCAACCCCTGAAAAATGCTGCAACCGGCCAACTCGACCACCATCCACTTTGTGGTCGCCCCGCCGTTGTAAGACGACGATTCTGGAAGGGCTTCTTCCAAGCGTGTTGAAGCGCGCTCCGGCGAAGCCGGCATGCTCCCAACTCCCAACCCTGATTGAAAATGCTAGCCATGCCCCGCGAAGGCCTTGGTTTGCTGAATGTGCGGATTGTGGCGCACGGCGGCTAGGATGGATGCCAGTGGAGCCCAGAATGCTGGGCGATTCCGCGGCTTCGTGTCGATCTCAGTGGACGGCACGGAATCGCGTTATCGACAGGGTTGGGTATGGCTCGCTTCACCGTTCGCATCTTTTTTATCGGCTTGCCGCTGGCGATCGCGTTGTCCGCGTGGCGTGGGGGGTGCGCGGACGCCAGCGACCTCGTCTCGGCTGAAGGTTGCCATTGCCTTTCCGTCACCGAGGCCTGTGACGCCCTGCCACGCCAGTGCGATGTTCCACTGGAAACCAGTTCCCTCGAGCAGCTTTGGTCCGCTTGCGAAGCCACCCACGGGATTGAAATGGGAGGCTGGATTTCTGCGGGCCTGACTCTCAATGGCGATGGCAATCGCAGCGGCACCGGGAACGCTCCGTACGGCTACAACAACGTTTCCGATGGCGTGGTCGTCAATCAAATGTGGGTGTTTGCCGAGCGGCAGATTGCCGACGACGGGGTCGATTGGGGCTTCCGAATCGACGCCCTGTTCGGCACCGATGGCCCCGACAACCAAGCGTTTGCTGATCAGACTTGGGACTTCGGTTGGAACAGCGGACGCGATTACGGAGTGGCGATCCCTCAAGTTTACGGCGACCTGCGCATCAACGATCTAATGATTCGCGCCGGCTATTTTTTAACGCCGATCGGATGGGAGAGTGTCCCCACGACGTTGAACTTCTTCTATTCGCACAGCTACACGTTTTATTACTCCGAACCCAACACGCACAGCGGATTCCTGGCGGCGTATGAGGTCAACGATCGGTTGACACTTCGTGGCGGTTGGACAATGGGAATGGACAGCAGTTTCGCCAACGAATTAAATGCATCAACATTCCTGGGTGGGGCGACGTTACAGATCAACGAAAAGACGACACTCACCTGGTCGGTTCTGGCAGGCGACTGGGGTGACGGCACCGGACGCAACGACGTTCCCAGCCACGAAGGGGACATCTATATTCACAGTTTGATCCTGGAGCATTCGCTCTCCGACCGCTGGACCTACGTGCTCCACAACGATCTCGGGGCAAACACCGACCCAACCGATGCGGCGGACGCGCGATGGTACGCGATCGTTCAATACCTCACGTATATAATCAACGACGCATGGCAAGCCGGAGGCCGCCTCGAATGGTTTCGGGACGATGAAGGCGTGCGGGTCGGATCGGGCCCGATCGACGCCACCGATTATTATGCAGCCACGTTGGGTTTGCATTGGCAGCCCACCCCACACTGGACGGTCCGTTCGGAAGTGCGTTGGGATGCGGCCGGAGGTGACAGCCTCCCCTTCGACAACGGCAGCGACGACGACTTCTTCACCTACGCCATCAATGCGATCTTCGCATTCTAAACGACCGCGATTCGGGACTTCGCATCGCCCAGCGCCGGTCGACGACGAAGCGTCGGCAGTCGGTGGCACGGCCTCGCCCGGCTCACTGTTTTTTAGTTGCTGAATCAGCAGCGTTTGCCGGTGCAAATTTCGCGATCACCTCGTAGAGCAACTGAGCTTCGATCGGTTTAGAAAGATAGTCGTCCATGCCGGCGGCGAGACAGCGTTCGCGATCTCCTTTCATCGCCGAAGCGGTCATCGCGATGATCGGCACACGCGCCGGCGATTGTTCTATTCGGCGAATCGCCGCGGTGGCCTCCAGCCCGTCCATGACCGGCATCTGGACATCCATCAACACCAAATCGAACGATTCCTGCTGGAACGCTGCCACCGCTTCCTGGCCGTCTTCGGCAATCACCACGTGATGGGGCAGTTTGCGGAGCATCGCCAAGGCCACTTTCTGATTGACGATCCCATCTTCGACCAACAAGATTTTCATCGCCGGCCCATCCTCGACGCTTTGCGCATCGTCGGCGGAACCTCCGGTGTCGACAGAAGCTTCCGAATGGGAAAGGTGACTTCTGGAGTCGGTTTGATCAACCGCATCGGGTTCGGTATCGGAGTCCACGATCACATCGAGGATCGCCTCCGCCAATTGCGATTGAATCACCGGCTTGGTCATATAGCGGGCAATCCCAACTTCGCGACACTTCGCATGATCGTCTTGCCCCGCGGCCGACGAGATCATCAGCAATTGGCACGCTTGCAGGTCGGGATCGCTGCGTACGATCCGGGCAAATTCAAAACCATCCATTTCGGGCATCATGCAGTCGAGCAGCGCCAACGGAAACGGAGCCCCCGCGGCCGACGCGCTCCGCATCGCAGCCAAGCCCGCCGGTCCTCCATCGACAACGACGGGCTTCATTCGCCAGCCCTTGAGGATCTCGTCGAGGATGACGCGATTGGTTTGGTTGTCGTCCACGACCAGTACCGGCAGTCCCGCCAAGGCTTCGATCTCGGGCAGGCTGCGGAGTTTTGTCGGGCTGATCTTGAAACAGGTGGTGAAATAGAACGTCGTGCCAACTCCCTTTTGGCTGTCGGCCCAAATCTCGCCCCCCATCAATTTGACCAATTGAGCGCAGATCGCCAGTCCTAAACCGGTGCCGCCAAAGCGCCGCGTCGTCGAAGTGTCCTCTTGGCTGAAGGCGGCAAAAATTGAATCGAGTTTATCGGGAGCGATGCCAATCCCCGAATCGCGGACCTCGCAACGCAGCCGCAGCGAATCGCCGGTGCGCGAATCCTGTTGCACGTTGATCAGGATCTCCCCATGTTCGGTAAACTTGATCGCGTTTCCGGCAAGGTTGATCAGCACTTGGCACAGGCGACTGGGATCGCCAATCAGCGTGTCGGGTAGGTTGGGATCGATCCGGCAACAGATCTCGAGTTGTTTTTCGCTGGCCCGAAACGTTAGCGTCTGGATCGTCTTTTCAACACAATCGCGAATCCCAAAGCGGATCGATTCGAGTTCCAGTTTCCCCGCCTCGATCTTGGAGAAGTCCAAGATATCGTTCAACAGCCCCAACAAGGAAGTCGCCGATTGCTTCACGATTCGCAGATACTCACGTTGTTGGTTGTCTAAGTTGGTCCCCACCAGCAGGTCGGTCATGCCAATGATCCCGTTCATCGGCGTGCGGATTTCGTGGCTCATATTGGCCAGAAATTCACTCTTGGAAGTCGTCGCCGCTTCGGCAAGATTTTTTGCGATCAACAATTCATCCGCTGCTTTCTGGCGTTCGAAAAGGCTGGCATGCAGGATGCTAATAATCGATGTCGACGCGAGGCCGATGGTGACGATGACTGCCAGGAAGCCGATCGCAAACCGCCGCGCCCGCGCTATCGCGGCCACCCAATCCTCGGCGGCAAAGTCGACTCCCAAGACGGCGTCCAAGCTGCCATCGAGGTTTCGGATGGGTGCGTACGCACTAACCCAATCTCCCCAGCGATCGCTGAAAATTTCGTCATCGAACGACGCGGTTCCGGAATAAGCTTTACTGATCGCATCGTCCTTCTCCGTCCAGACCTCGCCAATCACCGTCCGCCGCTCACGATCCCCTGAATAGCGACCATCGCGGTTGTAATCCGTTTCCGAATCGACCACCAACTGGTTCCCCTCGGGAGATTTGCGGAACGTGTAGATATCGGCGACCGCTCGATTGATCTGCAACCAGCGAATCTGTTTCTCAATCATCGCCAAATACAACGGATCGTCGGGCGCGGTCGCGGGAGTGATCTGAGCGTGCCCCATCGACCGTAGCTCCTCGGCGTAGGTGGGGGCCAAACCTTCGATCCGCTTCTGTAAACGTCGCTTCTCGTGCCGCCCCGCTGCGTCGACAAGGAAATAACCTCCCAACAGGAGCAGTGGCAACCATCCCCAAGCGATCACCACGGTGCGATTGCCGCGCGCCGTATTCCGCAACCAATAGCTGATCACCGCCAATGCCAGAAGCGACAACGTAGCAAACAGTACGTAGTCGAATTGAAAGACGTGGAGTTGGTTGATCGCGACCATTGCCCACCCACTTGACTCTGTCACCAGGTGTTCGCCGTATCGATGCGTGAACGGCCTGCTCCCCTGAAAGCCCCCGTCCACCAGACTCTTTGAAGGGACTGATGACCGGGCCGTGTCTCACATTGTAACACTGGGAGACGGTGATGACAGATGATTGTGTGCCGGGGAAATTCGCTGTTATTGCGTTGGGCAGATCCACCGGCAACCGCGTCGGCGCGGGGCGACCGCGTTGCCCCACGCAGCGTCGCTAGACCCGTTGGGCCTGTTCGACGGCCGATCCGAGATAGGTCGCAGGGGTCATCCGCAGCAGGTCCGCCTTGGCCTGGGCCGGCAATTCCAACGTCTCGATAAACGCAGCAAACGTTTCGGCCGTGACCGCCTGGCCACGGGTCAACGCCTTCAGTTTTTCATACGGCGATTCGATACCGTAGCGACGCATCACCGTTTGGATCGGTTCGGCAAGCACTTCCCACGCCGCGTCGAGGTCGGCGGCGATCCGGGCGGCATTCAGCTCCAATTTGCCCAATCCCTTGAGCGTCGATTTGTAGGCGATCATGCTGTACGCCATCCCGACACCGGTGTTTCGCAACACCGTCGAATCGGTCAAATCGCGTTGCCATCGCGATATCGGCAACTTGGCACTCAGGTGCGACAGGACCGCGTTGGCGAGCCCGAGATTCCCTTCGGAGTTTTCGAAATCGATCGGGTTGACCTTGTGCGGCATCGTGGACGATCCGACTTCGCCGGCGATCGTCTTCTGCTTGAAATAGCCCAGCGAGATGTAGCCCCAGAGGTCGCGATCCAGATCGATCACGATCGTGTTGAAACGGGCGATCGCATCAAATAATTCCGCCATGTAATCATGCGGTTCGATCTGGGTCGTGTACGGATTCCATTGCAGCCCCAAAGATTCGACAAACGCTTTAGCGTGCGCGGCCCAGTCGACATCGGGATAGGCCGACAGGTGGGCGTTGTAATTGCCGACGGCACCGTTGATTTTCCCAAGCATCGGGATCGCTTGCAGTTGAACCAATTGGCGATCCAAGCGGGCCACGACATTGGCAAACTCTTTCCCCACCGTGGTCGGCGACGCGGTTTGTCCATGCGTTCGGGACAGCATCGGCACTTCGGCAAATGCGATCGCTTTGTCGCGCAGGTCGCTGGCGACGCGTTGCATCGACGGCAACAACACGTCCAAACCCCGACGCAGCATTAGGGCGTGCGAGAGATTGTTAATGTCTTCGGAAGTGCAGGCAAAGTGGACAAACTCGGAAACCGCGGTGAGTTCTTGATTCCCTTCAAAACGCTGCTTGATGAAATATTCAACCGCTTTGACGTCGTGGTTCGTCGTCGCTTCGATCGATTTGACCGCTTGGGCATCGGCAACGCAAAAGTTCTCGACGATTCCTCGCAACACCGCCACCGTCGGCGCCGACAACGGCGGGACTTCGGAAATCTGCGGGTGGGCGGCCAACGCCAACAACCATTCGACTTCGACTTCCACGCGGCACTTGATCAGCCCGTATTCGCTGAATGCTTCGCGCAGCTCCGACGTCTTGTTACCGTAACGTCCGTCGATTGGGGAAATGGCGGTCAGTTCGGAAAGTTCCATCGTGATTGCTTCGCGTCGTTTGAGGTGAAAGAGAGGATGCGGGATCGCGGAGCCGGGAAGATAGGGCCCTGTCGCCGACAAGATGCTTGCCACGCGAGGTCCACCGAATTCCTGGTTTCGCTACCAACAAGGAAAGGGATGTCGCCGAAAACGAAAACGCGGCGGAGCCTGAAGCTCCGAACGCGTTCTGCGACAACGATCGGCGATCAAGGCGTTAGGTAGGTGTATCCGGCCAATCGCTGCTCATAAAACTTCAAGAACTGACCCGATTCGCGTTGATCAATCCGACCGGTGCGGACCGCCGCTTCGATCGCCGATTGCAAGCGATCGATCAGCGCGTCTTCGTTGTATTGAACATAACTGAGCACCTCGCGGACGGTATCCCCCTTGACGATCGATTCGATCTCCACGGCGTTGTCTTCGCCCAGATGCACATGCACCGCGTGGGTGTCTCCAAACAGGTTGTGCAAATCGCCGAGAATCTCTTGGTACGCACCGATCAAAAACGCCCCCAGGTAATAGGGTTTGCCATTTTCAGCGTGCAACGGAAGGGTTCGTTTCGTATCGCGACGATCGACAAACGAATCGACCTTTCCATCCGAATCGCAGGTGATGTCGCACAACACCGCTTGCTGAACGGGGCGTTCGTTCAAGCGATGGATCGGCATGATCGGGAACAATTGCTTGATCGCCCAGCTGTCGGGCATCGATTGAAACAACGAAAAATTGCAGAAGTACGAATCGGCCAACATCCGTGGCAAGCCCTGCAAATCGTCGGGAACGTATTCGAGTTCGGCGGTCAATTTCAGGATCCGGTGGGCGATCGCAAAAAACATGTTTTCGGCAAGCACCCGTTGTTCCAACGGCAGGTAACCGGTGCTGAATAAATTCATCGCCATGTCCAACGCTTGCTGGGCGTCGTGGAACGTTTCCAAAACGTTTCGCGCCGTCAGATCGTTGTTGGCCATCACCAAATCATGCAACGGTTGTTCGTAGTCGTCGGGAATCGACGACGGCACGTCCATCGAATTGCCTTGTGAGGTGATCCCCAAAGTGCTGAAGACCAACACGCTGTGATAAGCCGCCACGGCGCGACCGCTTTCGGACATGATCGTCGGATGCGGCACGTTCGCTTCGTCGCAGACCGTTTGGATTTGGTAGACGACGTCGTTGGCGTATTCTTGCAACGTGTAGTTGATGCTCGATTCAAAGTTGGTTTGCGAGCCGTCGTAATCAACGCCCAAACCGCCGCCAACGTCCAGGTATTCCAACCCCATGCCGCGACGATGCAGGTCGACATAAACGCGGACCGCTTCGTTGATCGCTCCCTTGACCTGGCGGATGTTCGTGATCTGGCTGCCCAAATGGAAATGCAACAGCTTGAAACAATCCGACATCCCGCGGCTTTCCAGTTCCGCTACCAAGCGGAGCACTTCGCTGACCGTCAGGCCAAACTTCGAACGGTAGCCGCCGGACGACTGCCAACGTCCGGCACCGCGGGAAGCCAATTTGACGCGGACGCCCAACTGAGGCCTCACGCCCAATTCTTCGCTATGCCGTAGCACCAATTCCAATTCGGAGTATTTCTCGATGATCGGGATCACGGTCCGACCCAGCTTCTGCGCGATCAAAGCCATCTGGATGAATTCGTCATCCTTGAATCCGTTGCAGACGATCGGCATCGATTCGTCACCCATCGCCACGACGGCCAACAATTCCGGCTTACTACCCGCTTCGAGCCCAAACCCGAACTCGCGGCCGTACTCGACAACCTTGCGGATCACGTCGCGCTGTTGGTTGACTTTGACGGGATAGACCAGCCGGTACTTGCCTTTGTATTCGCACGATTCGATCGCCGTCGCGAAGCAATCGTGGATCTCCCGCAAGCGATCGCGGATGATCCCGTTGAAGCGAATCAAGACGGGCATTTCGAGTCCGCGATGTTCGACCCGTTGGATCAATTCTTGCAGGTCGATTGAGCGTTCCGGGTCGCGGTCGGGATGAACAGCCAGCGTGCCCTGCGGGGTGACGGAAAAATATCCCGCTCCCCAACGCGGAACGTCGTACAACTCGCTCGCATCGTCAATCGTCCATGTTGCCGGAGGCTCGTTCATTGGCTGCTCAAATCATTCAGAAGTAGGGGGTTCAACGGGAGTCGGTTGGCACCACGGTTCCTGGGAGTCGTCGGAAATCCACGTCCTCCGGTCATCGCGCCGCCCAGTATCGTCATGCGTTTCGACCAGCGAGAAAAGGGGGCAAAGCACCGTTGCCACAGATTTCTGCCCAGCAGACCCCTACAACGCTCAATTGCCCCCCGCCATTTGACAATCCGATCGGAGCACTGCTGCCAGAAGATTGCATCGGGCTGAGACCTTCTATACGCTAGAGGCGGGTTGTCGAACCCCCACAAACATTTGACAGCACTTCTCTATTGCGAAAAGGTCTCCATTCGATGAACTGGTACAAGGATGCGGTGTCGCGACGCGCGATGATGCAATTGGCAGCTTGGCAGTCGTTCGGTGTGAGTCTGCTGTCGTTGGGCGGAGGCCGGTTGATGGCCGACGACCCGTTTGCGGAGTTCTCCGACGCGGCGATCGCGGCCAAGAAAGCGGGGGAGGCTCCCGAAACCGCCAAGTCGGCGGGGAAACGCCGCTTGATCTACATCTTCAATGCCGGGGCGATGAGTCATGTCGACACGTTCGACCCCAAACCTGGAACCGATTCACAGGGTCCCTTGGGTGCGATCCCGACCAATATCCCTGGCGTTCAGTTTGGGGAATCGTTGCCCAAATTAGCCGCCATGGCCGACAAGCTGGCGGTGATTCGATCGATGACCACCGAAACCGGCGCTCACGGCCCGGGCAGCTATTTGATGCGGACCGGCCAAAAAGAGATCGCCAGCACGCGGCATCCGGGGATTGGCGCTTGGATGCAACGTTTTAACGGACGCATCCATCCGGCACTCCCGCCAAGTGTGAACATCGGCGGCGGAATCGGGCCGGGCTATTTGGGAGCCAAGTTTGCACCGGTGCCGATCGGCGACCCCGATCGCGGTTTGCAGAACACGACCGGCCCCGATTACCTGGCCGACGATCAATTCATGCGGCGGATGTATTTGAGTGCCGCACTGGACCGTGAATTTCGCGGCAAGGTGCACATGCAACAGGTCGACGGCTACGACGACCTGTATCGCGAGGCGATTCGGCTACTGAAGAGCGACGACCTGAAGGCTTTCGATTTGAACCAGGAAAGCGACGAAGCCAAGGAGCGTTACGGCAAGTCGAAGGTCGGACGGGGCTGCTTGCTCGCGCGGCGGTTGGTCGAAAACGACATCCAATATGTCGAAGTTCAAACCGGCGGCTGGGACATGCACAACGATATCGCCGACGCGATGACAACCCGCGGTAGCGAACTCGACCAGGCGCTCAGCGCCTTGATCGAAGACCTCACTGCCAGCGGCTTGATTGAAGATACGACAATCGTCGTGGCCACGGAGTTTGGTCGCAATCCATCGATCAACCAAAACGCGGGACGCGATCACCATCCGGCAGTCTTCTCGTGTGCGATGGCGGGGGCCGGCGTTCGCCCGGGCACGATCTTGGGCTCCAGCGATTCCAAGGGCTTCTTGGTCGATGAGTATCCGGTGTCGGTTCCCGATTTCATGGCCACGATTGGCAAGGCCTTGAAGCTGCCGGTCGATAAAGAAATCCACAGCCCCGACGGCCGCCCGTTTACCTTCTCCAACGGCGGCGTAGCAATCGATGAATTGCTCGCGTAGCGCCGCGAATGCAATCCGGTAGCCGCTGCGAGCATCATCGCGCGGCGAGGGAAACCGACCGCGTTAGCGTTGGCGCTGGCTGGCGATGAATTTGTCCATCGCCGACGGGAGTGGCGATTCGATTTCCAGCGTTTCTCCGGTGGCTGGATGCACAAAGCCCAAGCTCTTGGCATGCAGCGCGATTCGTTTCCGGATCCAGCGCGGATGCTTGGCGGTTTCCTTGCGATAGCGTGGGTCGCCCAGCACGGGGTGTCCCGCGTCGGCGAAGTGGACGCGAATCTGGTTCCGCTTTCCCGTTTCCAATTGAACTTCGACAAGGGTTGTGTCGAGCATCCGATCGACGACCCGATAATGAGTGATCGCCAGTTCCGATTTCTCCGACGGCGGCGCAACGTACCGATCCAAATTGTTTCCCGTCGCCAGGTGGGAACGAAACGTCGCTTCATCCTGTGGCAACAATCCGGCGACGATGGCCGCGTACAACCGCTGTGGTTTACGTTGCTTGAACTGTTGGATCAGGGCATCGGCAATGTCTTGCTGTTTGGCAAAAACCAACAGCCCACTGACCTCGCGGTCGAGCCGATGGACAACGCAAGCCGGGCGTTTCTTGCGGGAATGGCTCAGATAGATCGAAACGCGTTCGACTAACGTATTGCGATCGTCGTTGTTATCGGTCGGAACCGTCAACGAACCGGCTGATTTGTCGACGACGATCAGATAGTCATCTTCGTAAGCGACGGTGAACGTCCGATCGTCCCAAGTTTTCTTTTTCTCGTGATAGCGTTGGTGCAGGTCGTAACGCAACGTCACCTCATCGCCAACCGAAACCGTCGCCCCGATCGAACTGCAGGGTTTGCCGTTGATCGAAACGCAGCCATGATCGACCATGCCACGGACCTGGCTTCGCGAGGCATTGGAAAGGTCTCGCACGACTAAATCAACGCGCCCCGCATGTTCTTCGTCTATCTTCGTCGAAACCGTCGTCATCGCCATGTTGGAATACAATCTAAGGGGGTGGTTTTGTCTGCCATAACCTGTGGCAGGAAAGGGGTGGGTGCGAATCCCAAAGCCTAGATGAAGTTACTTTCGAACACTAGTCATTCGAATCGCAATCGCGTGGCAAATCCGTGGTTGCGTCGCAGCGGAGCTGCCTTGCGCTCGTTCGCAGCCCTCACCAGAATCCTACGCTATTAGGTGCCAGGAGCGATCGAAATCTGGAAAACGCATTCCTGCCCCTTCAAGGGCGGATCCGAGAAGTGGCCGTGCCTCATTTCGTGTTGCGGGGTATAACAAATTCTTTTGGAAGCGAGTCCCTTGTCAGAGTCCGAACCTCCCGAAGATCCAGCCAACCCGCTGCAGGCAACGCACGAAGCGTTGATCGTTCCCTATCAACGACTCAGCGCTGGCGAAGAGCTTGCCAACGCGATCACGCACGGCAGCGGATGTATCGCCGCGATCGTAGCGACAACCTGGGTGGTCGCCACCCATCCGATGCCCCCAGCGGTCATGATCGGGTTCCTGGTTTACGCCGTCTCGCTGGCGTTTGTATTTTTAATGTCCACGCTGTCGCACGTCGTAACCGATCCCCAAAGGCTGCATCTGCTGAGGGCATGGGATCAAGGCGCCATCTATCTTCTGATCGCGGGAACTTACACCCCCGGCGTGGTCGCGTTTGCTGGGCCGAGCGTGCGTCCGTGGCTACTTTTAGCGATTTGGTTGCTGGCTGGATTTGGATTTCTATCGAAGGTTGTCGGCAAGCACCAAGTCCACGCGATCGATACCTGGACCTATATCGCGTTGGGCTGGTTCCCGGCGATGATCCTCGCTCCCGGCGTGACGCTCGATTATTTTCTTTGGATGTTAGCGGGGGGACTGGCGTATTCGCTGGGCGTCTGTTTTCTACTGAATGATTCCAAAGTCCGCTATTTCCACGCGATCTGGCATCTGTTGGTGATCGCCGCCGCCGCGATTCACTACTACGCGATCTATTCGTTGGCGCTCTAAAGCGTCGGCCGCAAGGTTTGCCTAAAGCTCCCGCTCCGCACAACCGATACAGACAACACGGAAAGACTTCGTTTGGTTTGTACCTTTGTTTCGGGAAACGTCCAGATGCGCGGACTGGTAACTTGCACTGCCCTAATCGGCCTAACACTGCTGGGCGGATGCCGTATCTGCGGCAGCGACGACGATTGCGCCTACCCATCCTACGGCGGCAGCTGGGAACGGACCAATCGCAACCATGGCCGCGTGGGGAGCATTTTCGCACCGGCGGGAGCCAAGGTGGCCGGAACCGCCATGCCGCAACCGGTCTTCGTTCCGCCCCCCTCTGCCGAACCGGAAGAATCCCCCGATGTCGACGCCCCCAGCTTGCTGGACGACCTGGAAAGCGAAATGCCGGAACTGACGCAGCCTTCACCACTGGGCGATATCGATGAAACCTAAAGCCCTAGGTCGCAAACAGGTTGCCCAAATTAGGGTTCGGCGGAAAACGAATCCGCAACGTCACGGATGATCTGTTCCAAATCGCGGATGGGATGGTAGCCGATCAATTCGGCGGCCCGCTGCAAACAGGGAACCCTCCGCTGCATGTCCTCGAACCCATCCCCATAGGCCTCGTCGTAGCCAATGTGCTGGATTTCGCTGGTACTGGCCGTCAATTCGATCACGCGCTCTGCCAGTCGATTGATCGAGACCTCTTCGTTGTTGCCGATGTTAACGACCTTGCCGTAACATGCGGGAGTCGACATGACGCGCGTCAGCGCCGTGACGACGTCGGCCACATGCGCGAAACAGCGGGCTTGCTCGCCATCGCCATGCACGACCAAAGGCTTTCCCTTCAGCGCAGATTGGACGAAATTCGGGACCACCATTCCATACTGTCCCGTTTGCCGTGGCCCGACGGTGTTGAACAGTCGCACGATCGCCACCGGCAGGTGGGTTTCGCGGTGATGGGCCAGCGCCAGGAATTCGTCGAGCGTTTTTGAGCACGCGTAGGCCCAGCGATGGCGGCAGGTCGCACCGGTCACCAGATCGTCGTCTTCGTGAAAGGGAATCTTGGCTCCCTTGCCATAGACTTCGCTGGTGCTGGTGATCAGCACCGGACGGCGGAATCGGCTGCAATGTCGCAACACGATTTCGGTCCCACCGACGATCGTTTCGATCGTCTTGACCGGTTGATCGATGATCAATTTAACACCGACGGCCGAAGCCAAGTGGAAGACGACGTCGGAATTCTGAATCAGATCGGCGACCAACGATTCATTAAACACCGTGTCGATGATGATCTGCACATCGTCGCGGGCTTCGATTCCAGCAATGTTCTCGAAGCGCCCCGTCGAGAGATCGTCGAGGATCGTGACCTGCATCCCTTCGGCGAGCAATTGCTCGGCAAGGTGGCTGCCAATAAAACCCGCCCCGCCAGTAATCAAAGCTCGTTTAGGCATCAGCGTTTACACGTTGCAGGGTCGAAGGAAAGAAATCGCAAGCATTGCGCGATCGCACTCCGCCACCCATCTCGATCCCTACGCGGCGCGTTTGGAATCGGCAGCCCGGATCGATCCGGCGTTCACCGGTTCTAACAAGAGCCCGTCGTATTGGTAGCGGGGAACGATGGTCTTTAATTTTGCCCGAATCGCTGCCGAATCGGATTCCGCTGCGGAGACAAGATCAGCGACATGCTTGATTACGTCTTTGAGGGCCAATTGTTCGCTTTCGGCGATCAAGATTTTTGGATGCACCGTCTGCAACCGCCTCTCGTCCTCAATATACAGTTCCTCGTACAACTTTTCGCCAGGACGCAGGCCGGTGAACTTCAGTTCGATGTCTTTATGGACCTCCAGCCCCGACAACCGGATCAAATCTTCGGCCAGCGAAACAATCTTGACCGGTTGCCCCATGTCGAGCACGAAGATCTCACCGCCGCGCCCCATCGCACCTGCCTGGATCACCAATTGACTGGCTTCGGGGATGGTCATGAAGTAGCGCGTCATGTCGGGATGCGTGATCGTGACCGGGCCTCCGGCGGCGATTTGGCGGCGGAACGTGGGGACCACACTCCCTGCCGATCCAAGCACATTGCCAAAGCGAACGGTGACGAAGCGACAACTGGAATGGGCGGCTTTGGCCTGCACATACAGTTCGGCCACGCGCTTGCAGCAGCCCATCACACTGGTCGGGTTGACCGCTTTATCGGTCGAGATCATCACAAACGATTCGACGTCGAACAGGTGTGCGAGGTCGACCAACCCGCAGCTCGCTTTGGTGATATTTTTGACGGCTTCCGACGGATGCTGCTCCATCAACGGGACGTGTTTGTATGCCGCCGCGTGGAACATAATCGCCGGGCGATAGCTGTCCACCAGCGAACGCATCCGCTCGGTATCGGTGATGTCGCCGACGATCACCTCCACGGTTCCCGCGTCGATCGCTTCTTGTAATTCATTGCCCAGATCGAACTGGCCTGTTTCGGAACGATCGACCAGCAGCAATTTGCTGGGCGAAAATTTCAGCAACTGCCGCGCGATCTCCGATCCGATCGAACCGCAGCTGCCGGTGACCATCAGCACGCGGCCCGAGAGCCAGCGATTCAATTGTTCTTGGTCCAAGTTGACCGCATCGCGTCCCAACAGGTCCTCGATGTCGACCTCACGAGGATGGAAACCGACTTGCCCGGCAACGATTCGGCTGACGCTTGGGATCACGCGGACGGCGATTCCGTGCTGTTGGCAGTCGTTGACGACCGATCGCAGATCTTCCGAGGAGAGTTCGCCATCGACCAACAGCACCGTTTCAACGCGGTGTGCATTGGCCGCCTCAACGATTTCTTGGAAGGTCGCGACGACGGGAACGCCGTTGACTTCGCGGCCGACCAGCCGAGGCTTTTGGGCCACGATTCCCACCACTTGAAAATGGGGTTCGCTTCCGCTGCGAATCGCTCGCAGAAAGGCTTCTCCGGTTTCATTAAGTCCCACGATCAGGACACGCGTTTGCGAGACCGCTGTCAGGGAGACCGTTGATTTCCGTTCCCGAAGAATCCGTCGCACCGAAAGCATGCTCCCCACAAAAATGGTCGTCAGGCAGGCGTCGATCAGGATAATACTGCGTGGCAGCAAACCATTTTCCCGATGCATCGTGTCGGCTAGCGCCAAGAAGGCGGCGCTGACGGCGGTCGCCCGCGCCAGACGCAGCAAATCGAGAAAGGAGACGTAGTCGTGCCAGGCACGGGTCATGCGCAGCACACCAAAGACACCGATCTTGATCGCAACGGCCACCGGAATCACGACTTTCATTTCTGCAAAATATGTCGTGAATGCTGCCGATTCAAAACGCAACCAATACGCCCAGAATGTCGCCAACGCAAACGCGGGCGTCAAAAACAAAGCACCGGAAAAACGCGAGCGGAACCTGGCGAACCAGGTCGAACGAATGAGTTTTTTCATGGAGCTACGGATTGGGCGACGATCGGCCATCTCTGCCTCGAACGGTTTCGTGGTGCGGTCGGGTGGCGGGCTGCCTGGGATCCCCAACGATTTCTTCATCAGCTGTGTCAAGAAACAGCCGACCCCCACTGTTTGCGGCGGGAGTCTAGAAATTTGCAACCACCCATTACAAGGTCACTTCCAAGGGATAATGCCTTTCCCGACGCCAAAGCGGAAAAGCGAACGGCAGAGTTGCCTTCCGTTGGTCAACTTTTTCCTGTATAAAGGAAACCAATCCGTTAGCTGGGACTCTGGATTGCAAGACACCAGACGGCTAACCCGCTTCGATTGCCCGAAGAGCCAACCATACAATGATGTCGGACCACTGGAAATCAATTGCTAAATTTTTGGGAACTCCCGGCCTGCCTGACGACCCAGCGCCCGAAGTTGTTCCCCAACCAGCCGTTGATGACAAACCTGCTGCCACCCAACCGGTCGGCGCACCTGTAGAACCTATTAAAGAATCGCCTGCCGACGAAATCCGTTGGGATCGCGACGACGACAAAAAAGAAAGCCAAGCTGCTGCGATCCTCGGCTCTCCCGAACCGAAGTCCGATCCGCTGCCTGGATTCGAACAAAAAACAACCGACGCTGCGTCTAGCAGCTGGGACAGCCTGGTTGAAAGCTTCGGTATCGAAACCGTCGACGAACCTGCGGTACAGCCTCGCCAAACGCCAGCTCCAGCTGTTGCGGAAAAGCGATCCAGCCCTCCGCCACGCCGCCCGGAACCAAGTGGTGGCTTTGGCCAAGGACTTGGCTTTGATACCGAACCGAAGCCCGAGGTATGTGAACCCAAGGCCGAAGCATGCGAACCGAAAGCCGACGCGTGTGAAGCGGAAAGCCGCGACGAATTCGCGGGCTTTGGTCAATTGCCAGAAGAAACCGAAACGCAAAGCAGTCCACGCAATCGCGACGATGCACCGCGTGGCCGCCGCAACGATTCCCGTGAACGTGGTGAAGAGCCGCGCTCACGCAGCGAGGAGCCTCGTACACGCAGTGAAGAACCTCGTACACGCAGTGAAGAACCTCGTACACGCAGTGAAGAACCTCGTTCACGCAGCGAACAACCTCGCTCACGGGGCGGACGCGGTCGCCGGGGCGCCCGACGCGACGCAGCGCCAAGTGACGAAGTGATGGCTCAAGAAGCCCCTGCGTTCGGCGAGCCCGCCGAAGCGAAGGCGAAAGCGGAAGAGCCCGTAGCGCGACGCGGTAACAATTCGCCGCGCCGCAGCGAATCCCCAAAGCAACAAGCACCGCGACGCCCTCGAGTCGACGACGTCCTGAACTTCTCTTCGTTCAACGATCTGCCGGACGATCTCGATGACATCGACCTGGTAGGCGACGAGCCCATCAACAGCGAAGAGCCGACCGTCGAAAGCGTTTCCCCAAGCGACTCCGACAGCGACAGCGAAGGAAATGGAGACGAGGGCGAACCGCGTCGTCGTCGACGCGGACGCCGTGGCGGCCGACGCCGTGGACGAGGCGGTAATGCCGCAGCGTCGGAAGCCAGCGAGACGCCCGAAACGGGTGAATTGCCGGAAATCGAGGCGAATGCCGATACCGCAGCCCCCAAAGCCAGCGAATTCGATGACGATCACGAAGATGCCGACGAAGTGATTGCACTACGCCGGGGGAATCGCCGTCGCCGTGGACGCCGTGGCCGTGGTGGGGCCGCCGAAGGCAGCGAATCCAACGACCGCGAGGATGCATCGTCGCGACCTTCGGCAAAGCTGGAAGCCGATGTACGACCGTCGCCGCGACACGCGGAAGCAAGCGACGACGATACGTCCGAAGACATCAAACCTCGACAACGCGATATTCCTTCGTGGATTGAAACGGTCGACCTTTTGGTCCAACCGAATATCAATGCTCGAGGAAAGCGGACCGCATCGCGGGGCCGTGGAAATAGCAATGGACGAGGCCGACGACGCGATAACGAATAATTGCTGTCAACCCAGTTTGACCTCTTAGACGTGAAAGTCTAAAACGTGGGGGTGGTGTTTGGGTTCATCGATTTGCTTTCAGATGGTGACCCTTGCGATGGGGAACCGTGAACTTGGTCAGGCCTTAACTGGAGCAGCCATAAGCGGGGTACCTTTGTGCGGGGGTTGCCATCCGGAAGCAAATCGAAACACGCCGCCCGCCCCCCTGCGTCTCGATTACTGAACAGCACCGCGCGGCCCTTATCGGATGTCCGACTCTCCTTCGATCGATGCCAAACATGTCGATGATGACAAGTACATCGTCGTTGCCCGCCGCTATCGACCGCTGCAGTTCGATCAACTGGTGGGCCAGGAGAACGCAACGCGGGCGTTGATGAACGCGATCGAAACCGGTCGCGTCGGGCATGCCTATCTGTTCACCGGGGCACGCGGAGTTGGCAAGACCAGCACGGCGCGAATCTTTGCCAAAGCCCTCAATGCCCCCGAAGGCCCGACCGCCACGCCTGACAATTCCTCGGATATCTGCCAGGCAATCGATGCGGGCGAAGATATCGATGTGCTGGAAATCGATGGTGCCAGTAATCGCGGTATCGACGAGATTCGCCAGCTGAGAGCGGGCGTGGGGATGCGTCCCAGCCGATCACGCTACAAAATTTACATCATCGATGAAGTTCACATGCTCACCCAGCAGGCGTTCAACGCCCTGCTGAAGACGCTCGAAGAGCCCCCCGAGCATGTGAAGTTCATCTTCTGCACGACCGACCCCGAAAAGATCCCGATCACGGTGCTCAGCCGCTGCCAGCGGTTCGATTTCGCCCCCGTGGAAACCGAAGCGATCTTGGCCCGATTGGACGAGATCGTGCGAGCCGAAGGCTGCGAAGCGGACCAGGATGCCTTGCGCCTGCTGGCCCGTCGCGCTGCGGGATCGATGCGCGACAGCCAATCGCTGCTGGAACAGGTGCTCAGCTTTGCAACCGGCCGAATCACCGTCGATCAAGTCCATTCGATGCTGGGGACCGCCGACGACACGCGACTGGCGGCACTGGCGGCAGGGCTGATCGATCGCGACCCGGCAGCGGTGTTAAAAATGGTCGACGATGCGGTGATGGGGGGGATCGACGCCGGACAACTAGCCGAACAGCTGCTGGGTTACTTCCGAGACCTCATGACCGCTACGGTCGGATGTGGGGTCGACATGCTGCGACACGCCGCGCCCGCGTCGTACGACGACCTTGCCAAGCAAGGCAACCAACTGGGAATCCAAACGGTTCTGGTGATCGTCGGGATCATTGACCAAGCGATTTCGAGGATGCGCCAAAGTGTCCACAGTCGCGTTTTACTGGAAGCGGCGATGGTTCAAATCTGCCGGCTCGCGGATTTGCAAGCGATATCGGATGTCGTCGCTGGCTTGGGACAAGTCTCCCCCGGAAGCCCCACCGTGAAACCGGCTTCGCCTGCGGCTGGCGAAAAAAAAAACATTGACCTAGCGGTTAGCTCCCCCGCTCCGGTTCCGACAGCCGCCCGAGCCGAAGCCCCGCCGGCCCCAACCGCGACGGTTTCCGAGCGCCCCGCCTCCTTTTCCGCACCGCCAACCGCCCCTGAATCGACGCCCGCCACAGCGCCCGCAGCGGCTCGGCCAGCCGTTGCGGCAGGTGGAAACGTCGCAGTCGCTAGCGCGGCGACAGCCCCCGTTACGGCATCTGCAACCGCCACTGCATCGGCGACTGCGGTCGCTACGCCGCCCGCTTCGCCGAATCCCCCCGTCTCTGCACCTAAGGCATCGGTAGCAACGCCCCCACCCCCGTCCAACGGCGCAGCGGGAACCAGTGCACGGTGGGATGCCGAGCGGGTAAAATCTGTCTGGCGCGGAGCGATTGAATCGCTGGACGACATGACGGCGAACTACGCCAAAAATGCTCAACGCGTTGAGCCGATGGGTGAGGGCTGCATTCGCGTGGTGTTTTCGAGTGCGCGAAGCCTGGATAAAGCGAGTTGCGAAAAGCCGGAACGACGTAGTAAATTGGAAGCAGCATTGGCCGCCGCGGCGGGTCGACACGTACAATACGAATGCGTTTTGATCGAAGCGCCGCCAACCCAGCAACCGGTTCGCCGGGCGTTAACCAGTGCCGACCGAGCGCGTCGTCAGCGAGAAGTCGAACAAGAACCCATCATCATCAAAATGATGGAGCTTTTCGACGCAGAGGTTGTGCGGGTGATTCCGGCCAAAGAGGAATAGGGCGGCCGTTGCCTTTGGCGCGATCTCGAGGGAACGTTTTCGCCACCGAGAATGCGTCCTTTGCATACTTTGCCAGCAAGCCAATAGCAGCTTTGCGACGGAAAGCGGCAGGGAGATCACGCGCGAAAAGTAACGACCGACGGGGCGTCCCTTCAGCACGAAAACGGCCCCAACGCTTTTAATTGCAACAACATTCACGGGCAAACCGAACTATGTTCAAAGGACTGTCAGACATCGCATCGTTGATGCAGCAGGCACAGAAATTGCCAGCCAAAATGGAAGAACTCAATCGCCAACTGCAATCGCAGCATGTCAGCGGATCGGCTGGCGGCGGGATGGTAACGGTCGAGATGAACGGAACCGGAGAGGTCACAGCCGTCCGGATCGAACAACAACTGTTTGATCAATCCGATCGCGAACTGATCGAAGACTTGTTGCCCGCAGCGATCAACGAAGCCAACAGCAAGGCGAAACAATTGCAAGCCGAATCGATGCAGGGACTCACTGGCGGGATCAACCTACCCGGCATGGAAGCGGCCCTGTCAAAGTTCACCGGCGGCGGTGGCGGAGCCAGCTAAAATGGCCGAACTGACTCATTCCGTCGCGGACATGATCGACCATTTGGGTCGGCTGCCTGGGATTGGCCGCAAGAGTGCCGAACGACTTGCCTACCATCTGCTCCGCGTTCCGAAAACCGAAGCGTTGGCGCTGGCCGATTCGATTCGTTCGGTTCGCGAAAACGTTCGCTACTGCGAGCAGTGCTTTAATCTTTCCGAAGGTCCTCGTTGCCTGATTTGTTCCGACCCCCGCCGCGATTCGACGCGGCTGTGCATCGTCGAACAACCGCGCGACCTGATCTCCTTGGAACAATCCGGAATGTTCCAAGGTTTGTATCACGTGCTGCTAGGTCGCATCGCGCCGCTGGACGGCATCGGCCCCGACCAATTGACGATTGACCCGCTGGTCGATCGCGTTCGATTGGGGGCGTTCACCGAGGTGATCATGGCGACCAATCCAACCGTCGAAGGAGATGGAACAAGCCTGTACATCTCGAACCTATTGCAGGAATATCCGGTGGAAATAACGCGATTAGCGCGGGGGATCACTGCCGGCAGCGTGCTAGAATTCACGAACAAAGAAATCCTTGCTGATGCCTTAAATGGTCGGCAAAAGCTGTGACATTGACCGCGCGGCTGTCGATGTTTTATGCCAGAATAGAAGTTAGATTCGGGTCGTGCTTCGGCCGACGCGAACGGAATTTTCGAATAACCCGTTAAACCCTGCCGCCCACGTTCGCGTGCTGGCCGTCAACTTTAAATAAGATTAATCCGATGCGTATCTCAATGGGCTTTGAACAGCGTCAACAACAAGTTCAAAAGCTGGCACCGCGGATGATCCAGTCGATGGAGATCTTGCAGCTGCCGTTGCTCGCGCTGCAGGAGCGTGTCGAGCAGGAGATGAACGAAAATCCCTTGCTGGAAATCCAGGACGACGATCCCCAGCTGCCCGATGATCCCGAGGATTCGTACGAAAACCCCGACGCACCCAGCGAATCGGAGCGGGAGCTGGTTGTCGACAACGACCATGACAACCAAGACGATTTCGAACGCTTGTTGAACATGAAAAACGAGCTGCCGAATACGTTTGACGAGCCGTTTCGAAAATCGTCGAACCAGATGCAGGAGGATGGCGACCGGCGGCACGACCTGATGGCCAATGCGGAGGCCCACCCCGAATCGCTGAACGATTTCCTGCTGCACCAACTGGCCGAACTGGATATCGATACCGATGTGGAATTGATGGCCGAGCGGATCATCAGCACGCTGGACGCCCGCGACGGCGGCTACTTGCGGACTCCGCTGAGTGATTTACTGCCATCGAACCACACGCCCGAAGATCTGGAATTGGCGAAGCGTGCGTTGGAGGTGGTCCAGTCGCTGGAACCAACGGGAGTCGCTGCCCGCGACCTCTCGGAATGCTTGCTCCTGCAACTCTCCTCCGACCTCCCGTACTACGAGGAAATGAAGACGCTGATCACCGGTCACCTGGAAGATATCGCCGGCAACCGGCTGCCGGCGATTCAGCGTAAAACCGGCTACTCGCTGGACAAAATCCAAAAGGTCAAAGACGAACTCCATTCGCTCAACCCCAAGCCCGGGGCAGCGTTCATGGAAACCTACGTCCCCACGGTGACTCCCGACGTAATCGTCGAACAAGACGAGGACGGACTGTACAAAGTTCGCCTGGATGACGATCGCGTTCCGACGCTATTCATCAGCGAATACTACCGCCAACGACTCCAAGATCCTTCGGCGACAGCCGAGGAACGCGAGTACATCAAACAAAAAATCAACGGCGCCCAATGGTTGATCGATTCGATCGAGCAGCGGCGCAGCACGCTGACCAAGGTTTCTCAAGCGATCGTCGATCACCAGAAAGCCTTCCTCGACCTCGGTCCCGAAGCGATCGAACCGCTGAAGATGCAACAGATCGCCGATCGTGTTGGCGTGCACGTAACCACGGTCAGCCGAGCGGTCGACGATAAATGGATCCAGACCGCGCGCGGCATCCTTCCGCTGAAGCGCTTCTTCGTCGGTGGCACGCAAACCGAAGACGGCGATGATGTCGCTTGGGATACGATCCGCATCAAGCTGCAAGAAGTGATCGACAACGAAGATAAGAGCAAACCGTTGAGCGACGAAGATATCGTCAAAGAACTGAAGAAACACGGCATGACCGTCGCGCGTCGAACCGTCACCAAGTATCGCAAGAAAATGGGAATCCCCAGCAGCCGCCAACGACGCGATTGGATGCTGGAGAATAAATAGTACGGCGATTGATCCGACATAGCCCCCAACCGCAATTAGGGAGCCGACCGATGACCAATGGATCCTGGCGCTTGATCGCTTTCGTTGCCTTGATCCCTTTCGGTTCCCCCGCGGCGCGGGCCCAGTTGATCCATGCCGCGACGCCGCAGCAAGCGATCGGCGAAAGCTACAACGAACGTCTTGGTATCGCTTGGGCCCTTCGCGGCCCTGGCTGGTTTGCGAACGTTCCCAATGGCGTGGGAGTCCCCGCGTTTGGCGGCGGCAATCCTAACGCAGGACTCTCGGGCGGCTTTGCCGGCCGCAGCGGCAACGTCTCGGGAAGCCTTGGCTTCCAGTGGTCCCAAGGCAGCAACCGCTCGATGAGCACCACCTCTCCTTCGCTCACGACGCTCAACGGTTATCCGGGTAGCATCTTTTCCGGCAGCCAACGCCCGTTTGTAACCAGCCTGACACCATCGGTCGGCAGCTTTACGCCCCCTAACGAAGGCATCCGACAAGCGGGACGACAGCGACAGCAGGCGACACTCGAATCCATAGCCCAACGGAAAGGCGAGGTCCGCAATGAGAAAGCAGATCTCTACTGGGAGCGTGCCCAGCGGGCGGAAGTGCAGGGCAACCTGAAGATGGCACGGGCCAATTATCGCCTGGCCCTGCCGCATGCCAACGAACCGCTGCGATCACAGATCGTGCAGCGAATGGCCACGCACGGTTGGGCGCGTTAGCCGACCGGGGATCCCGTCAACGGCCGATTAGCCGTGCGGTTCGGACTGCTCTTCCATCTCGCGAATGTAGGCCCGCAAGCGTTCCAGTTCGTCGCGTGTTCCTTTCAACTTCAGCATGTTTTCAACGCGTTTGAGCAGCTGAAACTTGTTGACCGGTTTGGTCAGGAAGTCGTCGGTCCCCGATTCGACAGCCCGTTCGATATCGCCCAGCTCGTTCAAAGCGGTGACCATCAGCACGATGATCTGTTGCGTTGCGGGATCTTGTTTGATCTTTTTACAGACCTCAAACCCGCTCAACTTGGGCATCATCACGTCCAACAGAATCAAGTCGGGAACGAACGAGGCGACCTTGGCCATGCAATCGGCACCGTCGACGGCGTGTTCGATCTCGCAATCGACATTTGCCAGATAGGCATCCAACAGTTCGCGGTTGGCTTCGTTATCATCGGCGATTAGGATCCGATCCGCAGGCATGATGTTAACTCGTTAAATTTGGGCTGACTGACCGGGGATGCGCCGACCGAAACGTCGGCCGACGCGGAATCAAAACACTTACTAAGCGGTGGCCGACGGGGCGGTTGCATCGGCTGGCACGGGAAAGCCCTGGCACAACTCGCTCACCTGGCCACGAATCGATGCCAACGCCGTTTCGTCGTCGTGCGACTTGAGCGCCTGGATGATCCAGTTGCCGATCGTCCGCATCTGTTCGACCTTCATCCCACGCGTGGTCAGCGCCGGAGTGCCGATGCGAATACCCGATGGATCCATCGGCTTCCGCGTGTCGAACGGAATCATGTTCATGTTAACGGTGATTCCACATTTCTCCAAAGCGGCTTCGGCCAGCTTGCCACCGATTCCAAAAGCGGTCACGTCGACCAGGCACAGATGGTTGTCGGTGCCACCGCTGACCAGCGTCAGCCCGCCGGCGATCAATGTTTCGGCCAAGACTTTAGCATTGTCGACGACTTGTTGGCCGTAGGCTCGGAAATCTGGCGAGGCGGCTTCTGCGAAACAGACCGCCTTGGCGGCGACGATGTGCATCAACGGGCCCCCTTGGATGCCAGGGAAGACGCTACGGTTGATGTCTTTGAGATCGTCCTGTTTGCAGAGGATCAATCCGCTTCGCGGACCACGCAGTGTCTTGTGCGTGGTGGTGGTGACGTAATCCGCTACCGGAACCGGATTGTTGTGGATCTTGGCAGCGACCAAACCGGCGTAGTGCGCCATGTCGACCATCAACTTGGCACCGACTTCGTTTGCGATCTCGGCAAACTTGTCGTGCGGAATTTCGCGAGGGTAGGCGCTTGCACCGGCGACGATCATCTTCGGCTTCAATTCGCGAGCCAGCTTGGCGATCTGGTCGAAGTCCAAGCGATGGTGTTCGCGGTCGACGCCGTAGCTGTGGAAATCGTACAACTTGCCGCTGATGTTCAATTTCATGCCGTGCGTCAGGTGACCACCTTGCGCCAGGTCCAAGCCCAGCACCTTGTCGCCCGGTTCCAGAACCGTCAGATACACTGCGGTATTGGCTTGCGAACCGCTGTGTGGTTGCACGTTGGCCGCTTCGGCGCCAAACAAATCGGTCGCCCGTTGGATCGCCAAGCGTTCGACGACATCTGCAAATTCGCAACCGCCGTAATAGCGACGGCCTGGATAGCCTTCGGCATATTTATTGGTCAAAACACTGCCAGCCGCCTCCATTACGGCGCGGCTGGTATAGTTCTCGCTGGCGATCATTTCCAAACCATCGCGTTGCCGTTCGGCTTCGTTCTCGATGGCTTGCCAAATTGCTGGGTCTTGTTGTTCCAGGATATTCATGCGATTGGGTGGGGGTCGTGTTTAGAAGTCGAGAAGTTTGACCGCTAATTGTCGGCTGATTGCAACAAATCGTCAATCCGCGTCTGAACAATCGGCGGTGTTCCCGCGTCCACCTCACGCACCGGATGCCCGGTCGCAACGGTTCCCTGGCCATGAACTACAAGACGCCGTATTTCTGATAGGCGTCGACAGCTCCCATGCCTTCTTTAATTGCATCGCGAGTGACGTTTTCGGCGTTCACTTTTTCCCAGGCTGCCGCCAGGATCTCTTCGCTGCGCGCCGCCGGAACGATCACGATCCCATCCTCATCGGCGATCACAAAATCGCCGCTACAAATCGTCACGCCGCCGATCTCCACGGGCTCATCGAATGCGGTCACTCGTTGCCGATGGCAACTGTCGTAAACCGATCGCCCGGCAGCAAAGACCGGAAACTCCATCGCCCGCATTTTCTTGACGTCGCGAACCGCACCGTCGACGATCACGCCGACGCAGCCGCGGTTCGAAGCAGCCGTCGACAACAGCTCGCCCCAGATCCCCGAACGCATCGAACCGGCAGCGGCCGAGATCACAACGTCATCGGCTTGGCAGCTGTCCACCAATTGCAGTTCCAACTCGTACGGCGAGGGATCTTCGCTGAAAATGTCTTCCCAGGAGCTGGTTCGGCAGCGACCGACCATCACCCCGTTGGTGGTTTGCGGCGGCAGTTCGTGTTGGATGCTTTGATTTCGCAGTCCAAATTGGTCGCAAGCGTCGGCGACAACAGCGCTATACAAGGTCTCGCGCAATTGCGCAAAGGTCCGTTTCATGATCGATTCCGTTTCGGAGGTGGTGGGAAGATTGCAGCGATAGGTGCGGAGCCGACCACAGATACGTCAAGACTCAAGCAACCAGCGAACGCTTGCGGCAGGGCCCCATCGCGCGCCATCACTGGGACACGTCGCGGGCGTGTTTACCAAACGCATATCATAGTTGCAAGCGTCTCGCTTCGCATCGTCGGCACCGCTTCGGATACCGCCGATTGTCGATTTTTAACCGCAGGCTTAGTCCGATCGGTCGGCAGCAATCTGTTTGAGCCGAAGTGCTTCCTTCCACCACACCGCCCTCGCTGCACCCGAATCGAGACTCGCGCCGATCCAGAATAGGGAATGCTGCCCGCAGAATCGACCGACTAAAAATCCAGCGAATGCTGTAACATCCAGTCCGCAAAGATTGTGTCGGTGAAACCGACAGCCTCCGGTTCTCCAACGGCCCCGAACGTCAACGCTCGAAGAAGGATTTGCCTAAATTCGAGCCGGAGTCGCCCCGAGCAAGCGTCTCCAGGGGCGAACGCGTTTACAAAACGCGGTATGTTAAGCAGGCTTACCCAAGCCGACCGTTTGTGGCTGCGTTGTCGACCACAGAATCGCTCCGTCGACATCCCATTCTCAAATCAGGAACACCACGGTGCCCCACAACGCCCTCCGCTTCCCTGCAACCGACCCGACGCCGATTTTCGAACACTTCCGTGGTAATCAAGGATCGGATCTGTTGACCGCAGCGGTGGCACATTTCGACCTGTTCGCAAGCCTTGATCGAACTCCCTGTTCCCTGGACGACCTGGCGCAGCGACTTTCGCTGGCCCCTCGACCTACCCACGTGTTGGTCACGGCCCTACGGGCGATGGGATTGCTACGAGAGATCGACGGGCGACTGCAGTTAACCGAACTGGCCCGCGAGCACCTGGTGCCGGGTAGCGATTTCGATTGCGGCGATTACCTGGGCTTGGCCGCGCAAAGTCCATCGGTTCTGCAAATGGTCCAGCTGTTGAAAACGAATCGGCCGCTGGGATCCGATGCCAGCGATGGTGGCGCGGCATTCATCTACCGCGATGGAATCGCATCGGCGATGGAAGCCACCGACACCGCGAGGCACTTCACTTTGGCCCTCGCCGGACGAGCAAAAAATGTCGCCCCTGCGCTCGCGGAAGTCGCCGGCTTGGCGGACGCAACGCATCTACTGGATATCGGCGGCGGGACCGGAATCTATGCGTTCGCGCTGCTGCAAAAGCATCCCCCGCTGCAGGCGACGCTTTTCGATCGCCCCGAAGTCCTCAGAGTCGCCCAGGAAATGTCGGAACGTTACGGTGTAACGAATCGTTGCCAATTTATGGATGGCGACATGTTCGCCGATCCGTTGCCCGTCGATGCCGACACAATCTTGCTATCAAACGTCCTGCACGACTGGGATCTTCCCGAGTGCCAAGCGCTGATCGAACGCTGCGCCGAAGCGCTTCCTTCAGGTGGACGGTTGATGATCCATGATGTCTTTTTGAACGATGCTCTCGACGGACCATTGCCGATCGCGCTGTATTCGGCATCGCTGTTTTCATTCACCGAAGGCCGCGCCTATAGTGCCGCGGAATATCGCGACTGGCTGGAAACCGCCGGATTGGAATGCTACGAACCGATTCGTCCCACCGGCGTTCACTGCGGTCTAATGACAGCAATCAAGCCGACGTAAACGATATCGCAATCGTTGCGGTCTACCTAACTTCGTCGACCTGGCTAAGAATCCTGCTCCGGTTTCGCCAGCAGCTTTCGGTTGGATGGGTACCGATGCCGATGACTGTCACTGACATCCGTATCATCAGCGTCTGAAGGACCGGGGTTATGAGAGCAGCTTTTACTTACGCGTCGATCGCCTGGCTTGCGATCCACGGACTTGCCATTGAACTGCACGCCAACGAAAAAGCTACCAAGAACCCGTTGGTCAAAGTGTGGAACGCGACGGCTCGCAAGTACGGCATCTGTTACGGCCCGGGCTATCATGCCTGCCCCAAATGCCAAGGGGCATGCCAATGTGGCGGCACCTGTGGGCCGATGCATTACGCTCCCACCGGGCATCATCATGTTTCGCCGGGCTATGCCAATGGCGAAGTCATGGAATCCATGCCGATGTACGAAGAGAACGCGATTCAGGAGCATGAACCGACACTGGCGGCTCCCGAACCGGTATACGTTTCTCCCGCGGATGCCGGCATCCCTCGCGAATACAACGAACCTCAGCCGAAACCCGAGCGGAAGTTCACGCCCAAGAAAGAAGTCGAGCAGGCACTCCCAAAGTCCTCCGATTCGACTTCATTCGATGCGCTGGACCCCGAATCGATCAAAGGCCTCCCTTCAGTGGAATCGCCTCAATTCGCGGCCCCCAAGCGAAGCAATGACGCCCGGTTGCCGCTGCCCAAGCTGCCCAGCCAGCAGCGTAAAGAACCCGATTCACCTTCGGACCAAGCCCCACGCAGCACGGCTCCCGCGCACGTGTCGCCACCTGAAACGCCCATGTTCCAATCGCAACCGAACTTCGCACCTCCGGCAAAAGCGCCACGGAACGTCCCCGCGACGCCACCGATTGATTCGCAACCGGTTCCAGAAATGGGGAACATCCCAGACATCCAGGCTTTGCCACCTGCGGCAGCTCCACACTCCGCACCTACGCAACCGGCTCGGCCATCGCCCTTTGAGGCGAATCCGGACGATCTGCTGGTACCACAGGACACCCATCTGCTGGACAGCGCAAACGCCCGGCAGCGTGTTCCTCACCAACCGGCCTATCGCTCCGCCAACCGCTCCCGCGCCGTGATCTTCGAACCGCTGCGGTAAACGCGGCCCGAGCCAGTTCGGTTGGTCAGCGACAAGCCAAAGAAAAAACGGATCGCCAAGTTCTCTTGGCGATCCGTTTCGTTTTACGCAAGTACGCTGGCAAGCCTTACAGGTCGCCGACGTCCAAATCGGGACCTTCAGGGACGATGTTCATGTCGTCGACCGACATGACTTCGTTCGATGTATTCAGGTAGATCTTGTCCTGCACGATTTCTTGCAAAACGATCTGCATACGATCGTGGGTGCCGACATTCACCAGCGCGCGACTGCCTTGGTTCAATTGCACCAATCGCTTCTGAATCAACGTAGATAGCTTGAATCGACCGCCAACCTTGTTGACGATCTCTTCTTCTTTCAGCTCTTCGAGCATGCGTTCCGCTCCTGGTAGGATTTCAGTATTTCACAGATTTCAGATGTCGCACGGTCCACCGTGTCATTGATCACTTCGTGTCGATAACGATGCATCAAGGCTAATTCGCCCACGGAAACTTCCAAGCGTCGCGTGATCGCTTCTTCCGACTCGGTGCCTCGGGCGCGAAGCCGTTGTTCCAATTCCTCGATCCCGCCGGGATGCAAAAAGATCGTGATCGGTTGCAGTTCTTTGTCCTCCAGCACGCGCATCGCGCCGTGAACATCGATCTCTAAGATAACCCACTGACCCTGTTTTAAGCCAGTGGTGACTTGAGGACGCAGCGTTCCGTACCAATGCCCCCGGCCGAACACCTCCTCGCACTCCAAGAATTGGCCGTCTTTGCGGAGTTCATCAAATTGCGGCGTCGTCAGGAAATAGTACTCCCGCCCGTCCCGTTCGTTGGGCCGCGGTGGCCTCGTGGTCGCCGACACGCTCAACACCAATGGCAACGGGCACTGCTGGATCAACGATTTCACGACCGTTGATTTCCCCGCACCGCTGGGGCCGGAAATGATGATTAAGCGACCTTCAGTCGTCGTTTTCATGCTGATCTCTCGCGGGCTTCGGCCCAATCGTATAACGCTATCGCGGGCAATCGTTCGGCCGCTTATTCGATGTTTTGAATCAGTTCGCGCATCCGTTCGATCGCACATTTCATGTCGACCACATGCATTGCGATTTCTGCATCGTTAGCCTTCGATCCGATCGTGTTGGTCTCGCGGAACATTTCTTGAATCACAAAATCGAGTCGCCGGCCGCTGGCCTGTTCACTGGCTACGGTTTCATTAAACATTTGCAGATGGCTTTGCAGCCGCGTGATCTCTTCGCTGATATCGGTCCGGTCGGCGAACAACTGAACCTCTTTCAGTAGATCGACTTTGGCGATCTCAAGGCCACGTTCCCGCAATAATTCGCCGATCCGCGTTTCCAGCCGATCGCGATAATTGTCAACGATTCGCGGGGCCAGACGACAGATCTCCGCCAGGTGTTTCGCGATTTCAGCCAGATCGGCTTGCAGGCTGACCAGCATCGAAGCCCCTTCGGTCGCTCGCATCTGATTCAGATCTTCGAGCGCCGAAACGAGCACCGGTTGCAATAGCGACCACATCGCGTCGCGATCGATCGCTTGGTCGTCCGCCTCTTGAATCACTCCAGGCAGCGAAGCGAGGTGGCTCAGGTCGATCGCCGCCGTCTCCCCCAGACTTGCCTGCAGCTCCGAAACGCTGCGGTAGTAGGCCGTCAGGGCGGTCGGATTGATGCGATAAGCTGATGCCAATCCGGCCCGCTGCCAGCGGACGTTTAGATTCACCGAACCTCGAGTCAGATGCTGACGCACGACGGCATCGACCAGCGGCTCCAACCGACTCATCTGGTCCCCCAGCCGCGCCGACAACTTGAGCCCCCGGTTGTTGACCGATCGGATCTCCACGCTCACGGTCCCCAGATCGCCCGTCGATTGAGCTTGTCCCTGGCCGGTCATACTTTGGAGCATTGGAAAACAGCTTTTCTAAATGAATGAAGATCGCTGCGTTGATCAACACAGCAGGCCAATGGCCGGTCGTCGACTCGAAAGCGTGACAGGGCGGGCAGGTCGGTGCGGAAGCGCCGCCGAACGTCGCCCCGCCCCGTTGGAGCCTCTTCGGGGGGTGCAGCGACGGGGAACGCAAATATCCCCACTGCATCTGCACCTAAGTCAAATCTAGCTCACGACTTCGCTCGCTCTACCAAAATAGAACGCTCCGATCGATCGGAGCGTTGTTCGTTTTTCGCGTTCATCGAGCATGCATCGCGATGAACCGGCGCTCGATTTCCTGCGGCATCCCCCCTTCGAAGAAGGGATCCGCCACAGCGAGCACCATGCCATCGCAAACCGCCTTATTTCGCAGATTCTTCGCTCTCGGGAGCGTCCGCCTTGGGCTCTTCTGCCTTCGGAGCTTCTTCCTTAGGTTCTTCTACCTTCGGCTCGTCGGCCTTGGGAGCCTCTTCATTGGCTTCTTCAGCCTTCGGCTCGTCCGTCTTTGGAGCTTCTTCTTTGGTCTCTTCGGCTTTTGGAGCTTCGGGCTTAGGTTCGTCCGCCTTAGGCTCTTCGGTCTTAGGAGCCTCGACAGCCGGTGCTTCGGTCATGGCGGGCTCTTCGCTGTCGGCGGGTGCGGCGACCGCTTCCTCTTCCGCGTCACCAGGCAGGGCGATCGCGTCGACTTCTTCGACCTCAACCGCTTCGCCAGCGACATCAAGGCCTTCCAACGAAGGGCTTTCGACAACCGCTGCGTTATCGACCATCGGGCGGGCGTTACCCATCACGAAGACACTTGCACCGCACAGGAAAATCCACACCAAGGCAACAACCGAGGTGATCTTGGTGAACATGTCACCCGCTTTGGTGCCAAACGCACTTTGGCCACCGGGACCACCCAAAGCACCTGTCAAACCGCCCCCCTTGCCACGTTGAACCAGGACCAACAGGATCAGGAACAGGGAGAGGAACGAGAGCGTCAGCCCGAAGAAGACGCCCGTCATGCTTGCAAATACCAATGCCGTCATTGTGAGTAATCCGTTTTTTGAAATGTTTGACGCTTGCCGTCATGGTTGAATTGACGTCGATCGCGGCAATCTCGCAGCGTTTCGCTGCAAACATGCCAGCAATCTGAAGCCTTTGAGTTACGCCGCGGCGATGATTCCCAGGAAATCTTCCGCTTTCAGACTAGCACCGCCGACCAAAGCGCCATCGATATTGGGTTGTCCCAACAGCTCAGCGGCATTGCCTGGCTTGACGCTGCCACCGTACTGGATGCGAACTTGTTCCGCGGCTTCGCTGCCGAATTTGTCCGACAAAAGCTTGCGGATGTGGGCGTGAACCGCTTCGGCCTGCTCGGGCGATGCGACCTTCCCAGTACCAATCGCCCAAACGGGTTCGTAAGCGATCACGACGGTTGGCAACTGTTCCGCCGAAATTCCGGCCAGCGAACCTTCGATCTGCTGGGCGACCACCGCTTCGGTTTGATTGCCCTCGCGTTCTTCCAGCGTTTCCCCGACGCAGACGATCGGCACCAATCCCGCTGCCAAGGCAGCGTGCGTCTTCTTGGCGACGCCTTCGCTGGTTTCGCCGAAGAATTGACGGCGTTCGCTGTGCCCCAGGATGACGTATCGGCAACCGAGGTCGTTCAGCATCGCGGAGTTGACTTCGCCCGTGAATGCGCCGTCAGCTTCGGCCAACATGTTTTGTGCACCAAGCCCCACGGCACTTCCCGCGATCGAAGAACCGACGGCACCCAGATAACAAGCCGGCGGGCAAACGCCCACTTCCACTTGGCTTCCCGCAGGGATCCCAGCAGCGACGGCTTTGGCCAGGGCCACGCCACATTCGCTGCGTGTGTTCATCTTCCAGTTACCACAAATGAATGGTTTACGCATCGGTTTCTCTCTGTCGGTTGTTTATTTGTCGAATGTAATTTTGGTTTAGATCCGTCGTTTCGGGCAATGTCCCAATTTCGGGAGCCTCGCTCCCGCGAGATCGCCGCTACCCCGATGCCTTGCTAGCGGGCAACGGTGCGATCGACTTGCCCAACAAGGCGGCCAGCTGACGAATCTGCTGAGCCACTTCGGCGTACTGATCGGGCAGCAACGCCTGCGGTCCGTCGCTTTTGGCGACCTCCGGTTCGTCGTGGACTTCAATGTGAACGCCGTCAGCCCCCGCAGCGACTCCCGCCAAAGCACACGGTGGAATCAAGGCCGGCTTGCCAGTCGCATGGCTGGGATCGACGATCACCGGCAGATGGCTCAGGCCTTTGACCACCGGAACCGCGGCGACATCGAACAGGTTCCGCGTCGACGGGTCGAAGCTCTTGATGCCGCGTTCGCACAGGATGACGTTGGGATTTCCCTGCGCCAAAACATATTCGGCACTCATCAACCAATCGACGATCGTGGCGCTCATACCACGTTTCAGCAGCACCGGTTTGTTGGCTTGCCCCGCTTCGGTCAGCAGCACAAAATTTTGCATATTGCGGGCTCCGATCTGCAGCAGATCGGCGTATTTCGCAACGGTTTCGACGTTTCGCGGGTCGGTCACCTCGGTCACGATCGGCATCCCGCACGCATCGCCAACGTCGCGCAGTATCTTCAGCCCCTCTTCTCCCAGCCCTTGAAAACTGTAGGGACTGGTGCGTGGCTTGTAAGCGCCGCCACGGAAGATGTTGGCGCCCGCCGCTTTGACAGCCTTGGCAATCCGCAGCATCCGATCGGGCTCTTCGACCGCGCAGGGACCCGCGATCATCGCCAGCTGCCCGCCTCCCACGGGAACGCCACCGACATCGACGACGCTCGGTTGGGGATGGGCATCCAGAGACGCAAGCTTATAGGGGGGCATCACGGGAACCACTTCGGCGACGCCTGGAATTGCACTCAGCGGCTCGGATTGCAGCCGTTGCTCATCACCGATCAGGCCAACGATCGTGCGAAACGTCCCGCGACTCAGATGCGCACCAAAACCTAGCGATTCGACACGTTCGATGACATGTTGGATCTGCGGCTCGGTCGCGTCACTTTTAAGGATCAGAATCAAAACGTTAGCCACGGGCGCGGAACAAACGAAACAAATGGGGCGAACTCACCCGGCTGGATTGAATCGTGGCACCGCTTCTCCAGTGCGCCAAACGAGAAGCGTGTCATCCTCAACCACGCGGGCGAAACCCCGAGTGGCCAATAACTTAGCAAAATGGCTGCATCGATTGTAGGGCAGGTCGCCGGAATGGTCCCCACCATCGCGGGGAACTGCCCCGTCACGGGGGAAGCGACTAATATCGGGCGGGGTTGAACCCGCTGGGAGCCGCTTGTGGCTGGGGCTGGGCTGCCGTCGGGTAGGGATATTGCAGCTGTCCCGGAGCGCCAGCCGGCTGATAGGCAGGGGGTTGGTAACCGCTGGGGGTTCCGTACTCACCACCTTCCTTGACGTAACGCAATTCCGACGCGGCGCGTTCCACCGTGTTGTAAAGCGAATTGGCCTGGCTGCTATCACCCGGGACGAGGTTTTGGCGATCCAAATACTCTTTGCCACGTTCGATCGCCACTTTGGCATCTTGGCGGATTTCGTCGCGATTAATTTTAATTGTCGTTTGTTCACCATCGCGATCGATCGTGAACCAGCCTGCCATAAAGGCCGCGACCACCAGGATGCCCAGGATAAAGATATTGCGCATTGCTGCCTCTCCATGTATCTGCACGTATTAACGCGGCGGAACCCGCAAGAGACGTCCATGCCTCGTTCCACTGCGACGAAGGATTCTATCGAGATCCCGGATTTAGGGAAGATCAACATTTCGCTAGCATAACTGGCGCTGTTGGCGATTCTCGTCAGCGGAGGCCCCGCGGTGCGGATGGCGGCGCACGCGGCACGGGTTACGGAAAATCCCATCTTTGCGTGGGTCCACAAAGTCGAACCGGTCAGCTAGAATTGCCAGCCAATCAAACGTTCTGCAACACATTCTCAGGAGTCTCGTTCGTGTCTAGTGGCAAATACTTATTTACCAGTGAATCGGTCAGCATGGGACATCCTGACAAACTGGCCGATCAGATCTCTGACGGCATCCTCGACGCACTGCTGGAACAAGATCCCCACAGCCGCGTCGCTTGCGAAACGATGGTCACAACCGGCATGGCCTGCATCGCCGGCGAGATCTCGTCCAAGGCGAACGTCAAATTTTCCGACGTGGTTCGCCAAGTGATCAACGAAGTGGGTTACACCGACGACCAGATGGGCATCAACGGCAGCACCTGCGCCGTGTTGGTCTCGCTGGACGCGCAAAGCCCCGACATCGCCCAAGGCGTCGACGAAAACTCCGACAGCGGCAAGGAGATCGGTGCTGGCGATCAAGGTCTGATGTTCGGTTACGCTTGCAAAGACACTCCCGAACTGATGCCGTTGCCGATCGCGTTGTCGCACCGGATCATCAACCGGATCACCGAAGCTCGCCAAACGGGCGAGATCGGATGGATTCGTCCCGACAACAAGGCGCAAGTCACTGTCGAATACGATGGCAACACGCCGGTGCGTATCGACACGGTTGTCGTTTCGACCCAACATGCGCCCGACGTCGATCACGCCACGATCGTCGAAGAAGTGAAATCGAAAGTCATCGCGCCTTGCTTGCCCGCCGAACTGGACAAGGGTGATATCAAGTATCACATCAATCCAACCGGCAAGTTTGTTGTCGGTGGCCCCCACGGCGACTGTGGCCTGACCGGACGCAAGATCATTGTCGACACCTACGGCGGCTGGGGCCGTCACGGCGGTGGTGCGTTCAGCGGCAAAGACGCGACCAAAGTCGATCGCAGCGCGGCCTACATGGCTCGCCACATCGCCAAGACGATCGTTGCTTCGGGCGTTGCCGAACGCTGCGAAGTCCAATTGGCGTACGCGATTGGTGTCACCGAACCTGTTAGCGTTCACGTCGACACGCAGGGAACCGGCACGTTGCCCGACGATCAGATCTGCGCAGCGATTCGTGAATTCTTCCCACTGACCCCCGGTGGCATTATCAATTACCTGGACCTGCGCCGGCCGATCTTCCGCCCGACAGCCGCAGGTGGCCACTTTGGTCGATCGGGGGATGGTTTCACTTGGGAAAAGACCGACCGCGCCGAAGAATTCGCCACCGCTTGCAAGAATGCAACCGTTGCCGTCTAAATCGCCGGGCTCCTCGCGGCTGCCCACGCTGTTGCTTGAATCCCGCTGGCCGATATGGCTAGCGGCCTGGAACGGCGTGGCGGTCATCCTGTTTATCCGCGGCCTCGCACGTGAATCTGCCAGCGTCTCCAGCTGGCAGATCGCGGTGGTGGGTATGTTGTTGATCGCAGCGACCAACGTTGCACGTTGGCTGGCCCAGCGTTCTGGCTGCGACGGCCGTCAGGCTTCGGCGACCCCGCCCCGCTGGCTACCGTTTGCCTTCACTCCAGCCGCCGTCATCTTGACGCTCTGGCTCACCGCGCTCCACCCCAGCTGGATCGCCACGGTTTTCATCTGGCTGCTGCTGTTGGCCAGCGAAGTCGCCTGCCTGTTTATCAACTGGCCATTCCAATCCACTCTGCCCAACCTGATTGCGACGCTTCAACAGCGGGTCGGAATCTCGCGACCGACGGCCGAAGCGGACCTGGGCACCGAAGATCTCGATGCGCCACCGCTGGCCGACGATGTCGACCAACGAATTCAACGCAGCACTCGCGAAGGTGTCGATGAAGTGCATGGTTTGTTGCGAGTCCGGTACCAACCGGGGCAACGCGTTGCCACCCTCTTCGCCGGATTCGTGCCACCGCTACGGCCCAAACCCACCGCCGAAGCCGAAGTGATTTGGGGCAGCGAAGCGAGCGTCTCGATCGTCGACATCCACGCCCAGGGGATCGAACTGGAACTGCGTCGCGATTCGGTCGACGATGGCGAGACGTCGACGATCGTGGAGTTCTTCGCCAGCACTGCGGAACAATAAATATTCCCTGCGGTCCCCGATCGTTGCAATCGACACGACCGTTTGTCTTGCACCGATCGTCACGCTCAATTCCGCACCCCGTAGCGTCATCGCGAACCTGCCTGGCGTATGTTTCTAAGCCGGGAAGGCCCCAAGTTTTTGACGACGATTCGGGTCGGTGAACCTTGCCCCGATCCAACCGTTTCCAAAATCGACATCGGGGGACTTCGCGGGAAACATCGAACCGGAAACCAGGAATTCAGCGATGCCGTTGTTTGAGACAGTCTGCGATTTAGAAGAGGGCGCCGCGACGCTGCAGCGTCGCCACCACGGGGTGATCGAAGTCCGCGATGGTTGCCTGAGTTCGATTCACTTGCGCCCCTGGCCCACGCTGGTCACGCGGTTACGCGTTTGGCGAGACAACCGCCGACGCGACTCCCATTCGCAGCAAGATGTCTGCCGACTGTATTACGATCAATTGTGGAGCCAGCCCAATTTTTTGGTGCTGAAGTACGTCGTCTCGACTCCCGGCACCCGTTTCGCCACCGCGCGACTCGCAGCGCTGACGCTCGACGCGATCGCCGAAATCAAACGTACCGACGCGATCGTTTGCGAAGCCAGTAACGCCCGGTTGTCCGAACGCCTGCTGGACCGATGGGGCTGGCAACGGCACCTGCTGACCAGTTCCCGGCGACACTACATCAAGCGGCTTTATCCCAACAGCGCTCCGCTGGCATCGCCCCGGCACGACCTGAAAATCTTTGCGCCGACCTGCGAAAAAACGACGTCGAACGACCCATCGGCCGTCTCGACGATTTAGTTTCGCCGCAAAGGTCCCTTTCGAGTTACGACAGCTTGCCTCGCAACGACGATGGCAAATCCGGCTGTTGCCAGATGCTCATTCCGCCGTCGACCAACAACATCTGGCCATGGACATGCTCCGCTTCGTCGCTCAATAAAAACACCGCCGCTCCGCCACAGGCAGACGCTTCGGGAACACGTCCATTGGGCGTGTGCAAACGCATCCAGGCATCCAGGTCTTGGTCGCTTTCAAGGATTCCGGTCAGTGGTGTCTTCACCAACCCGGGGGCCATTCCATTGACACGGATTCCATAGGGCGCCAGCGCCACACACATCGACTTGACCATCGCCAACACCGCCCCTTTGCTGCTGTCGTAGGCAACGTGATCCGGTTCGGCCAACTGGCCATTGATCGACCCGGTAAACAAGACGCGGCCGCGCGTCTTCTGTTCCACCCACCGCCGCGCGAAGGCCTGGGTCAGGAAGAAACCGGCGGCAACATTCAACTGCATCGTCCGCTGATACCGCTCAAAATCCATTTCCAAAAACGGAACATCGATAAACGTTCCGGCGTTATTGACCAAGCGATCGATCTGCGGATGGGCAGTGGTCGCAGCGGTGAACAAGCGGCCCACGCAAGCTTCGGTCGGCCCAGCCAAATCGCCCAGCACCAAGTCCGCCGTCACTCCCTTTTCGCGGCAAGCGGCAAGCGTCGTCTGCGCCGCGTCGTCATCGTGAAGTCCGTGCAGCACCACGTTTCCGCCAGAACCGGCGATCGCCGTTGCGATCGCAGCGCCGACGCCTTGGGTGCCGCCTGTGATCAATGTTGTCGAACCGGTCAGATCAAATGGCACGGTAGCGGTATCCAGTCTAAAGAGGAGAAAGCGGGCGGGAAAATTTGCGGAGGGCGTTGCGTTTCAAGTTTCGTCGAAGCCATCGGGCGATGCAACCCGGAGCGGTTCAAGAGTCCATCGCGCAGGATTTCCGAGCGTTCCGATCACCGTAACCGGTTCAAATCGCCTAGCATTTCGCCGTTTTGGATCCGAACGCGCTGCGGGCCGCTTTATCGATGGGCAGCCGCGCAAAATGGGGTAAAATTGATCGAACCAGAGATTGATGATTCTGCGACGACGGGAGGCCGCGGCCGATGGGTATCACCTACTTCAAACGCTACCGAATGGAACTGGACCTGGATCGGTTTGTACCGTCCAGTTACCAATTGCCCGAAGGCTATGAAGTCCTCCCTTGGTCGGAGGATCTGTTGCGGCAGCATGGGTTGGCGAAGTACGAGAGCTTTCAGTGGGAGCTCGATGCGAACGTCTTCCCTTGCCTGGGGCAACGCGATGGTTGCCAGCGATTGATGCAAGAGATCGCCGGACGATCGAATTTCGTTCCCGAAGCGACTTGGTTGCTGAGGTTTCGCGATTCCGATTCGCGCAAGCCGCTGCCAATTGGAACGGTCCAAGGCATCCAAGCCGACGGTTGGGGCGCACTTCAAAACTTAGGGATCGCCAAACCTCATCGGGGACAAGGACTGGGAAGCATCTTGTTGAATCTCGCCACGCAGGGCTTTCAACGTGTCGGCCTGACAAAGATGCACCTGGAAGTCACCACCGATAACACCGCCGCGCTGCGATTGTACGAACGGATGGGCTATCGCCGCGCTCAAACGGTTTTCAAAGCGGCCGACGTCGCCCTCGCCTAGCCGAAAACATCGCAGGTCGTCCCCGTGCCGGTAGACCACGGCCCCGCCACGGGCATGCGATGGGCAATCCAGACGTTGCAAACGACAGCGTCCAAAGCATCCCACCGATCGGATACCTACGTTCACGAGGCACTTCCGTCACGGCTGTCAATGCGCACAATGCAGATATCAGACAGATGTTGGTGCGGCGGATCACCGAGCGTTGTCGACGCGGGAGTTCAAACCAACCACAAACATCCAAAACAAGTGCAGGCCTTTGGCTACTTTAAAAGAACGTCGCGCCATCGTGATCGGCGGCGGGGTGATTGGAATCGCATCGGCTTATTATCTTGCGAAAGAAGGCTGGAAAGTAACGATTCTGGAACGCGGTCGCACCGGCGTCGCCTGCTCTCGTGGCAATTGCGGGATTATCGGGCTGAGTCACTTCATGCCGCTGAACACTCCCGGCGCTGTCACCAGTACGCTCAAGGCCATGTTGCGGCCCGATTCTCCGTTTTCCATCCGCCCTCGTTTTGATCCTCGGTTGTGGTTCTGGTTATCCAACTTTGCACTTCGCTGCAATCAAAAGCAGATGCTCGCGTCGGCGCGCGTTCGGGCGGCGCTGCTGGAATCGACCGAGATCGCCTACCGTGAATTGTTGGAAAACGAACCGATCGATTGCGAACTCGGCCGCGAGGGTTCGCTGTTTGTTTTTAAGTCTCCCGGTCCGTTTGAACAGTATGCAAAGACCGATGCCTGGATCCGTCGCGAGTTTGATTTTCCCGCGGACCGGATCGAGGGAGACGACCTGCAGGCGTTTGAACCTTCGCTGAAAGAGGGACTAGCAGGCGCGTGGCACTACCCCCAGGACTTCCATGTGCGTCCGGATCGATTGGTCGCATCGTGGCGGAAGGTGGCCGAGGGACTTGGCGTCGAGATTCGCGAAAACACCGAAGTCGTGCGGATCGACGCCGATCCTTACGATTCGCGGCGCGCCACGCGAGTGATCACCGAACGCGAAGAGATCACTGCCGATTGCGTCGTCGTGGCGATGGGTGCGATGACGCCGATCATGAACGAACATCTTGGCTGCCGATTGCCGGTACAGCCGGGCAAAGGATATTCGATCACGCAATCCCGTCCCAGCATCAGCCCTCGGATGCCTTTGCTGTTCAAAGAACATAAAGTCGTAGCGACACCGTTTGACAGCGGTTACCGGCTGGGCAGCACGATGGAATTCGCGGGCTACGATACGCGATTCCGACAGAAACGGTTCGATCTGCTGGGCAACGCGGCCGAGCTGTACCTGCACGAACCCAACGGTCCTCAAACCGAAGAAATGTGGTTTGGATGGCGCAGCATGACCTACGATGGCATCCCGTTCATCGACCGCAGCCCACGGTTTGCGAACGTCTTGGTCGCCACTGGGCACAACATGATCGGAATCACTCTTGCCCCGGCCACGGGCAAACTAATCGCCGAACTGGCCGGCGACCGCAAGCCGCACATCGACCTGCATCCACTGCGGATCGGTCGGTAGGTGGGTCGCCTCACGCGAGCCGTCCGCCCCAACCGCTAGGGTTGGACGTCGATAAATTCCAGCGGCTGTTCGGCCTGGCGATTGGCAACTCGGATCGCCAAGCGACCATCCAGGACATCGCGGAAGGCTTTGCCCACGACATCGCCACGCCAGCCTCGCAATAGCGCCGGTTTGGGAGCGTTCTTGTTGCCCCCCATTTCATAAGTCAGCAGTTCGCGAACGTCATCGGCGTTCCCCACAATGGCCGGAGCCATCTTGTGCGTCCGCGAGACGCAAGCGATCGCCGTCGACAGGAACTGGCTGAGCATCGGAACCTTAGCACGGCGTTCCCCGCGCGGTTTGACCGGCAATTCACTTTCATCCAAATCCAAGGCGATCCCAATCGCTTCGGCAAGCGCTTCGTGATGCGGCTGCAGATTGCGTCGCTCCATTCCGCGGATGCTGTTGATCCGTTTCGGATCGGGGCTGCCACGTCGAGCCAGTTCGACGATCAGATCATCGCGAAGGACGCGCCGTGCCGGTTGATCGGTCTTCTGGGCGCGCGCTTCCCGCCAACGCCACAGTTCGCGAATGATCGCCATCTGCCGTGGCGGCAGGCTGCTGCTGCCCGACACGCGGTGCCAACTCTCGTTTTCTTCGTTGTTTGCGACCGTCGTTTGCAGCGTCGCGATCTCTTCGTCCAACCAGCTGCGCCGTTGCAGGTCGTCGACCATCTTGCCGATCGTGGAGTGCAGCGTGGCCAGATCGATCACATCCTGCAGCGCGTATTCGATCTGCCCTTCGGAAAGCGGCCGGCGACGCCAATCGGTCCGTGTCTCGCCTTTGCCCAACGTCTTGCCGCAGATCGTCTTGACCAGATTCCCCAACGACGCAGGATATTCAATGCCGACAAAGCCGGCAGCCAATTGCACGTCGAAGCACCCGGCAATCGGTTTGCCGGTGAACCGCCAACAGAACCGCATCTCTTCGCGTCCGGCGTGAACGATCACCGTTCGACCGGCAGTGGAGATCAGATCCCAAAACGGCTGGGTGGTCCCGATCGCGATCGGGTCGATGATCGCCAGCATGTCGCCAGCAGCCACTTGCAACAAACACAGCTCGGGGCGGTACCGATCCTCCGAAACAAATTCGGTATCGAAGGCGATCAACGGTTGTTTGGCGAGCCGCTCGCAAAATCGATCGAGATCTTCGCGGCTGGTGATAGTTTCGTGATTCAACGAGCGTCCGGTGGGCAAAAGTGTTCGAGGATTCGCATCGCGGAGTCCATCGACAACCATCCGGTCTGCCAAAACATCCGCTGCCGCTGAAATTCGTACGACGCCTGGCGGGAAACGGCAGCCGTAATTCGCAGGTTGCGAGTCGTGGCATTTCAGGCCCAGCGAGGTCTAGCTCGGGGACAACGCGGCGCTCATTCACCTGCGGCAAAACGTGAACCTGTCATTCCCTGAGCGAGGGATTATACCCCAAGCGGCGGCCCATTGAAACGCGGCTTTTGTAGCCTTGACTCGCGGAAGGCAGGCTTAAGCCGCCGGACCGTCGGTCGCCGGTAACGCGGCACGGTCGTTGGTGCGAACGAGGAATTCATCGATCGCGTCGAGCACCTGATCCGGAGCGTCTTCCATCACGTAATGCCCCGCATCGTCGATGGGGACGGTTTCCGCGTGCGGCATCGACTTTTGAATCCGTTCCATGCATTCCGGACGGAAGCACCAGTCCTTCATTCCCCAAATCAGACGCGTCGGCAGATGGTCCAGACTTGGCAGCGCCGCCTCCAATTTTTCCAGCGGTTGCCAGGTCCGATGCCGCGGCGACATCGGAATGTCTCGGACAAATTGATTGATCGCCACTCGGTCGGACCAATTTTTGTAGGGTGCCAACAGCCCCGCCCTCGCGGTCGGGCTGAGCGTTTGCCTCGACATCGCCATCGTCACCGCGGGCCCCGCGAACGCATTGAGACCTCGGATTGCCAAGGGGCCCAAAATCGGGCATCGCAGTACGCCGATCCGCCAGGGAACGTAGGGAGGCGGGAAAGCACCGGTGTTCAGCAAAATGATCCGTTCAAAGCGTTCGCGATGCTGTGTCAGCGCTAGCAGTCCGATCGCCCCGCCCCAATCGTGCGCCAACAACGTGATCCGCCGCAGATCCGCCGCCTCGATCAAACTGCCCAGATTCGCTGCATGCGTTTCCAGACAATAATCGTAGTCCTGAGGTTTGTCGCTTAACCCACACCCGATGTGATCAACCGCCACGACGCGATGCGAATCGCGAAATCGTTGGATTGCGTTACGCCAGTAGAAGCTCCACGTGGGATTGCCGTGGACCGCTAGGATCGTCTGATCGCCAGCCCCTTCGTTGAGGTAATGGTATCGATGCCCATCGGCTTCGTGCCATCGCGAAGTAAAAGGATATTCGTTTTGCCAGATTGGATCGCCGTTCATCGCGGAAAGTATACGCGATCGATCGCAAATCTGTCAGGCGTTTAAAGGGGCGTGCCGAACACTTTACCGGCTGGCACTCCAAAGCGAGGACGGCGGAGTTTAAGATAGCTTCAACCCGCCGAACCGTTCGGCGGGTTGAAGCTCATACCGCCGGTTGGTCAATCTTGTGAACCTACACTCCGCCCTGCTTGGGATGGCTTGTCTTGTTGCTTCGCTGTTCGCGACCGCTCAGGGTGCGGACGATTTCGGCGGGCAATTGGCGAGCACGTGTCGGGTCACGGGAACCGAGTTGCCGCTCCGCGTCGTGGCTCACCGGATTGGCGAGACGCATCAAATCAACGTCTGGATCGATCGCCGCATCGATCCCACCACGCCGGTTTCGCTGTCCGCCTCGGCGGGATCGTTGCAGCAAACGCTCGAAGCCATTGCGACGCAGGCGGACCTGGAAGTCGGATATGCCGATCCGATCGTGATCGTCGCGCCTCAAGGGCGAGCGATCGACGCGGCAACGCGGATCTTGGCGTTGCGTTCGGAACTCAAGGAACTTCCGATCAGCGTCGCCAAACGGCTACTGCAACCGCATGATCTCGATTGGCCGCGTGCCACCACCCCCGCGGAAATTGCCGAACAGATCTCGCAAACATGGAATGTTCTGGTCGCTGGCGATTCGCTCCCCCACGATCTCTGGGATCGCTCCGCATTGCGACAGATCGATGCCGGCGGTGCGCTGGTCCTGTTGGCCGAAGGATTTGATTTGGTGCCGCAATACGATTTGCAGACGGCGACCTTTCGCATGCATCCGATTGAAGAAGGCCCCGCTGTCGGGTTAGATTACCCGGCGGCCAAAGTCACCGCGTCGGTCACCCGCGCATTGCGGAAGATCGATCCCGAGGTCACGTTTGAAAAGCGGGGAGCGCTGATCCGCGTGACGGGAAATTCGTCGGTCCACCATCGGATTCGTAACATCGACGCTGTCCCAAATGCTAAGCCCAACAAGGGTTTGGCCGCCGTCGAGCCGCAAATGCGACGATTTACTTTAAGGATCCCGGGCGTGAAACCGGCCGCTTCGATTTTGCAAGCGGTCTGCAATGCCAGCGGCTTTACCTTGGACACCTCCGCCGCCAGTTCCGAGCGTTTAAAGATGCCGGTCAGCCTGGAGGTCGAAGACCAATTGGCGACCGAGATCATCGAATCGATCTGCGCGCAAGCAGGCCTGACAGTTCGATTTGATGCGACAACGGCGATTGTCGCCGACCCAACCTAACAAGACACCCACCAACACCCAGGCGCACTCGACATGCTCACGATCGAAGCAAACAAAACACGGATTGGTTGGATCGGTACCGGCGTGATGGGCCGCAGCATGTGTGGCCACCTGATCGACGCTGGCTTTTCGATGACCGTCTACAATCGTTCGCCGGAAAAAGCGAGCGATCTGGTCGCCAAGGGAGCACGCTTGGTCGACAGTCCTAAAGAAGTCGCTCAGCAAAGCGACTTGATCTTCACGATTGTCGGCTTCCCCAGCGACGTGCGACAAGTCACCTTGGGCCCCGAAGGAACGTTGGCCAACGCGTCTCCGGGAAGCGTCTTGATCGACATGACGACCAGCCAACCCTCGTTGGCGGTGGAGATCGCTCAAGCGGCACAAGCGCGTGGCATCCACAGTGTCGATGCACCGGTCAGCGGTGGCGACATCGGAGCCCGCGAGGCGCGGCTATCGATCATGATCGGTGGCGACCAAGCGGTCGTCGAAGCCTTGCAGCCCTGCTGGCAAGCGATGGGAAAGACGATCGTCTACCAAGGTCCGGCAGGATCGGGGCAGCACACCAAAATGGTCAACCAAACTTTGATCGCGACCGGCATGATTGGCGTTTGCGAAGCCCTGCTGTATGGCTACAAAGCGGGACTGGATTTGCCCACCGTCATGCAATCGATCGGATCGGGGGCCGCCGGCAGTTGGTCGCTGTCGAATCTGGGCCCCAAGATCATCGACAACGATTTCGATCCCGGATTTTTTGTCGAACACTTCATCAAAGACATGGGGATCGTCTTGGACGAATCGCACCGGATGGGGCTCTCGATGCCAGGCCTCGCATTGGGCAAGCAACTCTACGAAGCCTTGAAGGCGCAGGGCCATGGCCGCGACGGAACCCAAGCATTGATCGTTGCGTTGGCTCAAATGTCGGGAATCGATTGGGCAAAACGGTAACGCCGACGGACAAAGCGTCGACGGTAAACGCACGCGTTCGAAACGCGCTGCGAATCCCATCACCGCAACCGATTGCAGCGCGTCTCGCTTAGAACTTCCGCGTTACCGAGATCCGTTTGCGCGGGATGTCGATCTCCATCACCTTGACTTTGACGACATCGCCAACGGCCACCACTTCGCTAGGATCGCTGACATAAGTGTCGGACAATTGTGAGATGTGAATCAATCCGTCTTGATGAACGCCAATGTCGATGAAAGCACCAAAGTGGGTGACGTTGGTGATCACCCCTTCGAGAATCAGTCCCGGCTTCAGGTCTTCGATGTCGTTGACGGTGTCATCGAACTGAGCGACCTTGAATTCGCTGCGCGGGTCGCGGCCTGGTTTCCCCAGTTCGCTGATGATGTCGGCGATCGTAGGAATCCCCACCTTGCCGTCGACAAATTCCTCGGGCTTCAGCTTTTGGCTGAGCGTTGCGTTGCCAACCAACGCTTTCGGATCGGCTCCCAATCGCTTCGCCATTCGATCGACGATCGGATAACTTTCGGGATGGACCGCCGAATTGTCGAGCGGTTGTTTGCCGTCGCGAATCCGCAAGAAACCTGCCGCTTGTTCAAACGCTTTCTTGCCCAACTTGGGAACTTTGGTCAGTTGTTTGCGGTCGGTGAACCGTCCGTTGGCGTTGCGATATTCGACGATATTCTCAGCCAATTTGGGGCCGATCCCGGCGACGTGCGACAGCAACGGAACGCTGGCCATATTTAAATCGACGCCCACATTGTTAACGCAAGACTCGACGACACGCTCCAAACACTTCCGCAGTTGTGTCTGGTTGACATCGTGTTGGTACTGGCCAACGCCAATGGACTTCGGATCGGTCTTCACCAATTCGGCCAGCGGATCCTGCAACCGCCGCGCGATGCAAATTGCGCCACGCACCGTGATATCGAGGTCGGGAAATTCTTTGCCCGCCAATTCGCTCGCCGAATAGATCGAAGCTCCCGATTCGCTGACCATGACCTTCGTCACCGCCAATTTGTGTTTCTTGATCAGGTCGCCGACAAACGCGTCGGTTTCCCGCGACGCGGTCCCGTTGCCAATCGCGATTAATTCGACGTTGTGTTTTTGAATCAGTTTCAACAACGCCGCCCCGGCACCAGCCAGATCGCTCTTGGGAGGCGTGGGGTAGATCGTTGTGTTCGTCAGGAATTTCCCTGTTCCGTCGACAACAGCGACTTTGCAGCCGGTGCGGAACCCAGGGTCGATTCCGATCGTCACGCGGGGCCCGGCGGGAGGCGACATCAACAGTTCGCGTAGGTTCTTACCAAAAACGGCGATCGCTTCTTCATCGGCTTGTTGTTTCAGCGTTTGCAGAACGCTCGATTCGGTGGCAGGCATCAGCAGCCGTTGGTAGCAATCGTCGACCGTCGCCAGCAGTTCCTTTTGAAAGGGCGATTGGCGGCCGGGAACCAGTTTCGGCTTGAGGTCTCGCAGGATGGTATCGTCGTCCAATTCGACGCCGATGCGCAGCACACCTTCGGAATCACCTCGCATCATCGCCAACAGACGGTGCGAAGGAATCTTCTTGGCCGGTTCGCGATGATCGGTGTACTGTTCGAACTTGCTGGCTTGTTCCTTCTTGCCACGGCGAACTTGCGACGTGATCCGCCCGCTGGCAAAGGCCTGTTGGGTCATCCAGGTCCGCGTTTCCGCTTTCTCGGACCACTGTTCGGCGACGATATCCAACGCCCCTTGCAATGCGGCGTCACGATCGGGAACGTCCAATTCGGCGTTCACAAATTTCGCGAGGATTTCATCTTTCGATTGTTTGCTGGCGGTGGGATCCAACAATAAATCGGCTAACGGTTGCAGTCCCTTCTCGCGGGCTGCGGTCGCCCGGGTGCGGCGTTTGGGCTTGTACGGCAGGTACAGGATTTCCAGAGTTTGCAGGTCGCCGCAGGCTTCGATCTGACGTCGCAACGCATCGGTCAACAGCCCCTGTTCGTCGATCGTTTTTAAAACGGTCGCTTTCCGCGAAGCCAACGCCATCGCTTTTTCCAACGCATCTTCAATCGCCCGCAGAGCCACTTCGTCCAGACCGCCGGTCGCTTCTTTGCGATATCGGGCGATAAACGGAATCGTGTTCCCTTCGTCCAACAGGTCGACTGCCGCTTCGACTTGTTTGGCGGGAACCTTTAATTCGCTGGCAATTGCCTGGATCGTGCGCTTTCGATCAAAGACCACTTCGTTTTTAGCTGCCATTCGGAATATCGTTCAATGAAGGATGCGGAGGCAAAATAGGGAGGGCTCGCGGGCGCGGTCCGATTTACCGGAAACTTGCGTCCGATGGTCGTTTCTTTCCCAACCCCGCAAGCTAGACCCCTCGGGGCTAAGATGCGAGGAAATGGTCAAATTGCGTTGGGTGGGGTGACTGCCTGCCGAGCAAAAGTCTGGTATATTCTCAACTCATTAATTGCGTCAAGCACAGTCTGCTGTTTGGTGTGCATTCGAGCTGAGCCTTAGGTTTTGGAGACACAATGCGTAATACAATTGCGCTGATTTTAGGTGGTGGTCGCGGAACACGTCTATTCCCGCTTACCAAGATTCGTGCGAAACCCGCCGTTCCCTTGGCCGCGAAGTACCGCCTGATCGATATCCCGATCAGCAACTGTATCAGCAGTGGTGTTAACAAGATTTACTGTCTGACACAGTTCCTGTCGGTCAGTCTGCACCGGCACCTCCGACAAACCTATTCGTTCGACCACTTTAACGGTGGCTTCGTCGAACTGTTGGCTGCACAACAAACCGAAAGTTCCGGTACCGATTGGTACGAAGGAACCGCCGACGCGGTCCGCAAGAACCTCAGCTATATCGAACAGGACTTTGTCGAGCATGTGCTGATCCTGTCGGGCGATCAATTGTATCGCATGGACTATGGCGACATGATGAAGACGCACATCGAATCGGGGGCCGATGTGACGATCGCCGGAATTCCCGTTTCGCGAGACGATGCCCACGCGTTGGGAATCATGCGAGTCAACGATGCGGGTCGCGTCGTCGGTTTTTTGGAGAAGCCGCAGACGCCTGAAGAGATCGACATGGTCAAAATGGATCCGGCGTGGCTCGACAGCCAAGGCGTTCCCAGCCACGGTCGCGACTGTGTCGCCAGCATGGGCTTGTACATCTTCAATCGCGATACGCTTGTCGATTTCCTGCAAAAAACGCAGTACCAGGATTTTGGCCGGGAAGTCTTTCCCGCCGCCATCCGATCGCGAAAAGTGCAATTGCACTTGTTCGATGGCTATTGGGAAGACATCGGAACGATCAAGGCTTTCTATGAATGCAATCTGAGTTTGGCGCAGCACAACCCTCCTTACAACTTCAACGATTCGGAATCGCCGGTCTACAGCCGACCACGCTTCCTGCCACCGACGTTGATGGAAGGGGCTCAGGTCACGGGCAGCCTGATCGCCGACGGTTGTCGGATCGAAAAGGGCGCTGTGATCGAAAACAGTGTCATTGGTTTGCGTTGTATCATCGGTGAAGGGGTGGTCATTAAAGACAGCATCCTGATGGGAGCCGATGATTACGAGACCTCCGCCCGCCAACAAACCGCTGCGTCGCAAGGCAAGCCGCCAGTCGGTATTGGCGCCGGGAGCGTCGTTCAAGGTGCGATCCTGGACAAAAATTGTCGCGTCGGCAAAAACGTGCGGATCGTCAACGATTCGAAGATCCAAGAAAGCGACACGCACGAAGAGTGCCCGATCCGTGACGGGATTCCGATCGTTTGTAAAAACGCGTCGCTACCCGACGGTTGGAAGCTATCGTAAAGAGCCCGCGTCGATGTCTTTGATTGAGCAACTGTTAGCCAATGCTGTCCAACACGGCGACGCTTTGGCTTGGATCGATCCGCTCGATCGTCACACGGCCCAATCGTTCAATTGGTCCGACATCGGTTCGCAAACCCTCCAGGCCGCCGAACGTTTGGCGGCCAAGGGCGTCTCGCCCGGACATCATGTCGCGATCGTCTGCGACAACAGTCGCCAATTGGCGGTCCTGCTGGGAGCACTGCGGTTGGTCGGATTTTTCCGTGACCAGGCTCAACCGCCGCAAAGCGCCGTCGATATCGTCATCGATGTGCGATTGCCCGATTCCCACGTCGCGGCGTTGATCCAGCACTGCGACGCACAGTTTCTGCTGCTTGGCGCGGGGCATCGCGATCGCCCTCTCGCGCTCCCTAACGGTTGCCAAGCGTTGGCCATCGATGCGATTTGTTCCGCGGCGGCCGCGCTCCCCGAGGACAGCACCCGTTTGCAACGGGCAGTGAACTGGGCATCAGGTTTGGAGCCGACGCAGCCCGAAGCGATCATGTATACGTCGGGAACCACCGCCGATCCCAAAGGCGTCGTCTTAACGCACGGCAACCTTGCCTCCAACGCCGCGGGAAAACTGGCCGCCGTGCCGCAAACGCCCGATGATCGGCGGCTGACGTTGCTGCCGATCTCCCATGCCTACGCGCGAACGTGCGACCTGGGGACATGGATTCTCAGCCGCAGTGTCCTGGCGGCCGCCAGCGGATACGAAGGACTGCTGCAATCGGCGATCGCCGTCAGACCAACCCTCATAAACCTTGTTCCCCATCTCGCCGAAAAGATCGCCCATCAGGCGCGGTCCGCCGCAAGCCCGCAGCAAGGACTGGCCAGCTTGGGACTCGATCGGCTGCGGATGTTGGGTTGTGGTGGCGCCGCGATGCCCTCCGCGACTTTCAAAGACTTTACCGATTGGGGCATCACCGTGATTCAGGGTTATGGGTTGACCGAATCCTCCCCCGTGATCTGCTCCGCCACTCCCCAAGACGCTGCCCCCGGCGTGGTCGGTCGGCCGGTCGCAGGCGTGGAAATCAAGCTCGATCCTCAGGGACAAATCCTTTGCCGCGGTACGGGCCTCGCAAAAACCTATTACAAGCAAGATGCGGCAATGGCCGCGCGGATGGTCGATGGCTGGCTGCAAACCGGCGACCTGGGGCACCTCGACGACAACGGATGTTTGCAGGTGCTAGGTCGGATCGACGACATGATCGTGCTGAGCACCGGCCGCAAAGTGATGCCGGCGGCGATCGAAACGCGGATCTGCCAGATGCCGGGGATCACCCACGCCCTGGTCTCCGGACAGGATCAACCGGTCCTCACCGCGTGGATCGCCACCGAAGGCGCCCCAATAACCGCCGCCGACACGGAACGCTGGCAAGCAAAAATCGCCGACCAGTTGAACGATCTGCCGGCGCACGCGATCCCTAGGATCGTGCGTGGCATCGAGGTTCCGCTGGCCGTTGAATCGGGAACGTTGACCGCCAAGGGAACCGTTCGTCGTCGCTTGCTGATCTCTCAGTTGGAACACGCGTAACCCAAAATTTCGATGGAGCCTGTCATCTCAACCACCGCCACCGATCCGCCGACCGGCGCGCACGTCGCACCACGTCTCTCGATGACGCGGCAGCTGTGGGAGGTGTCGTTGTTGATGTTGTTATTTTTTGTCCACGCCGGCGATCCGCCGCCGGGAATCAACGAAGCGCATTATCTGACCAAAGCGAAAAACTATTGGGATCCCACTTGGTGCGCCGGGGATATGTTTGTCACGTCGGGGAAAGCCCACGTCGTGTTCTATTTGACGATCGGTTGGCTGACCAAGTTCACTTCGTTGTCCGCCACGGCTTGGATCGGCCGCATCCTCGGTTGGGCGATGATCGCGTGGGCGCTTCAACGGCTCTCCTGGGCAATCGCTCCGCTGCGATACGCCAGCCTGTTGGTTGGCTTGGTTTGGATCGTGGGCGTCGAACAAGCGGACCTGGCGGGCGAGTGGGTGATCGGCGGGATCGAAGCCAAAGTCTTTGCGTATGGTTTTGTGCTGCTGGCGATGGAGTCGATGGTCCGTCAGCGATGGTGGGCGGTCTGGCCTTTGCTAGGTGCCGCTAGCGCGTTCCACGTCTTGGTGGGGGGCTGGTCGGTTGTCGCGGCGATGATCGCCTTGCTGGCAACAACGCGAGAGTGGACGCTTGCCGAAGTCAAACGTCAAGCGATTCCGTTGGTGATCGGCGGCGCGATTGCAATGTTCGGCGTGGCGCCGGGGATGGCGACGATGCAAGGAGTCGACCCGGCCGATGCCCGGCAGGCAGCTTCGATTTATACGTATCAACGGATCTCGCATCATCTCTATCCAGCCAGCTTTGCTCCGCGGCGCTACATCGGCCATCTGTTGCTGATCGCGGTCACGGTAGGATTGGCTTGGCCGTTGCGACGTCGCGAATCGCTGCGTCCGGTGCTATGGTTCACGGTCGGTGCGGTCTCGATCGCGGCGATGGGAATGTTGGTGGCAATGCTGCCCGCGGTCGCACCCGACTTGGCCGCCAGTTTGCTGCGGTATTATTGGTTTCGGCTAACCGATGCGATCGTGCCGCTGACCACGGGCTTGTGCTTGGCCGCTTCCTTGACAGCGACGCAGGTCTCGCGATCTGCCGGCTTACGCGTCGGCTTCGCCGCGACCGTTTGCGTGCTGGTGTTCAGCAGTATGTTTCTGGTTCGTCAGCGCGCGGTGATGCCCGATGCCTGCCGTCAGTCGTTGATCAGTTTTGATGTGAACCGGCCGCCAGAGTATCAATTGCGGGTCTATTCCGATTGGCGCCAAGTGTGTGATTGGGTCCGCGACAACACGCCGCCAGAGGCCGTTTTCCTAAGCCCTCGCCATCAGCAGACCTTCAAATGGTTTGCCCAACGGGCCGAAGTGGTGAACTGGAAGGATGTCCCTCAAGACGCGCCCAGCTTGATCGAATGGAAACGTCGAATGGCGGAGATCTTCCCGCGACGGTTGGGTGGGGTGCGGGTAACGATTCGCTACGACCAGCTGCGACAATTCCGCGAAGAATATAAGACGGAATATCTGATCGTCGATCGGCGGATCAGTCCGGGGAATCTGCCGCTGGTGATGATTTACCCAACGGGGAACGAACAGAACGAGACGTACCGCGTTTACAGATTACCAGAATTGGACGGTTCCTAGCGTTCGACTGTCGGCCCGGTCGAACGGGAGCCTTCGCGGGCGTTGCCGATCTGCTACACTGCCAGCGAAACCCTGCCCTTTCCCGCCTCTTTACCCCGCCTTGGGAGAATCCTGCTTTGCACCGTTTGATCCTTACCCCCGCTTGCTTGTTCACGCTTGCCCTTTGTGGTTGCAACTCCCAAACTGCATCAAAGCCCACCGACGCCGAACCGAAGTCTGCGACCAGCGCCCCCGCAGCGACGAAGCCCGCCCCGACGGTCAGCGACGATGCCGAAGCGGTTGCGGCGATCATGAACGTTACCGAAAAGGTCCGCCGCGATGGCGATGGGTTGATTATCGAAGTCGATTATCGCGGCACGTCGGTCTCCGACGCCGATCTGGCTCCGCTGACCAAACTGCCTCGCCTGCGTTCGGTGCTTCTGTTGGGAACGCCGATCACCGCAGAAGCTTTGCCGACACTGGCACAGATCGAATCGTTGGAGAACCTGGATCTCCGCGATACCGCGGTCGACGATGCCAGTTTGGAACACTTGGTTGGACATAAACGACTCAAAGCGCTGCGACTGTCGGGCAAGAGCGGCGATTGTTCGGTCGGCGACGACGGGATGGCTCACGTCGCTCAGATTCCGAACCTAAAGGTCCTGGCACTCGACTTCTTGTGGGTCAGCGAAGATGGGCTCGACGCGTTGGCGCCGCTGCAGCAACTGCAGGAGATCTACCTCGCCGAAACGACGATCGGCAACGAAGCGATCGCCAAACTGGCTCAATTCCCTCAGCTGAAGAAGGTCCGTTTGGCTCGCAACCAAATCGATGCCTCGGGATTGGCCGACATGCCCAAGCTGACCAATCTGGAAGAACTCGACCTCAGCGAATGTTCGCAGATCTTGGACGACGCGATGCCGCCACTGGGGCAATTGACGAAGCTCAAGAAGCTGAACCTGTGGCGTGTGAACCTGACCGACGCGGGGATCGAACCGCTCAATACGCTTGTAAACATGGAATGGTTGAATCTGGACAACACGCGTTTGACCGACGCGGGAATGCCCTATCTGAGCGGGATGACGAAGCTGTTGTTCCTGCATCTCGGTTCGACTTTGATCACCGATGAGGGACTGGAACCACTGAAGAATCTCAAGTCGCTCGAAGACTTGAAGGTCACTCGGACCGCGGTCACTCAGGAGGGCGTCGACGCGCTCAAGCCCTCGCTTCCCAACACCGATATCCAGCTGCGATATCTGGGCGGCGAATAAGCCGCAGGCGCTGGGGCTTCCCCAACCGCAAGACGCTGTCTCGCGGTTGCTTGGACGCATGGGGCGTTGGCCCACGCGGTTAAACAATTGAAGGGGGCGGTATCCGCGCGGCGATCAGCGGGCGCGGAGAGCATGCAGGCGCTATTCCTGTCCGCACCTTTTCACGTTCCCAGCCTGTGCGTTTCGCCGCGGGGACAAACGGAAAGATCCGCCGTGGCAATTCCGGCGGCAACAGGAATCGATGCAACGCTAACGGACAGATAATGGAATCCACGACGGACGATACACGCGAACCCACATCACCGGCAAATAACTCTCAGCCAAACAACGTGTTTCGAGATTTGTCAGCATCTTTGGTCGTTTTTCTTGTCGCTTTGCCGTTGTGTCTCGGCATCGCCTTGGCCTCCGGAGCGCCGCTATTTTCTGGAATTGTCGCCGGTGTCGTTGGCGGAATTGTGGTTGGCGCCCTGAGCGGTTCGCATACCAGCGTGAGCGGTCCTGCGGCAGGCCTAACCGCCGTGGTCGCTGCGCAGATTGCAAACCTGGGAGCGTTTGATGCGTTGCTGCTTGCTGTCGTTATCGGCGGAGTGATTCAGATCGGGCTTGGCATCGCCAAAGCGGGAGCGTTATCGGCCTTTTTTCCGTCGAGTGTCATCAAGGGACTGTTGGCCGCGATTGGAGTGATCCTGATTCTCAAGCAGCTTCCTCACTTGCTCGGCCACGACAATGATCCCGAAGGTGAAATGTCGTTCTCGCAGCCAGACCACGAAAATACGTTTTCTGAGATCGCAACGATCTTCCAGGGCGAGATACACTACGGTGCGGCCGTCGTCGGGTTCGCATCACTTGCGTTGCTGGTGCTTTGGGCACGACTGAAAGTGCTCAAAAATTCAGGCATTCCAGCTCCGCTTGTGGTCGTGCTGGCCGGGGTGGCGATCCAGTTCATGTTGTCGCGGTTTGGCGAGGGATGGTCGATCGACACAAGTCACTTGGTGCAGATTCCGATTGCCAAAAGTCTCGCGGAGTTTGGCAGTTTCCTGACCTTCCCCGACTTTTCTCAGTGGACGAATCCAGCGGTCTACGTCGCCGGTGTGACGATTGCCATGGTCGCCTCATTGGAAACGCTGCTCAATCTCGAAGCAGCGGACAAACTGGACCCCCGTCGCCGCAATTCTCCCGGCAGCCGAGAGTTGTGGGCGCAAGGTGTAGGGAATATGGTTGCCGGATTCATCGGTGGAATCCCGGTGACCTCGGTTGTTGTCCGCAGTTCGGTCAACATCAACGCGGGGGCGACGTCCAAACTCTCTGCAATCCTTCACGGTGTTTTGTTGCTGGTTTGTGTGGGACTGTTTCCCGTCTACCTCAACATGGTTCCGTTGGCGGCGTTGGCAGCCATCTTGATCTACACCGGATCGAAATTGGCTAGCCTCAAGTTGTTCCGTGACATGTGGAAACAGGGACGATATCAGTTTGCCCCGTTCGTCATCACCGTTGTCGCAATCATCTTCAGCGATTTGCTGATTGGAATTCTGATTGGGTTGGCCGTCAGTGTCCTATTTATTCTGAACAGCAATTTGCGACGTCCGATTCGTCGCGTCGTGGAGCCGCACATCGACGGCGACGTGGTGCATGTCGAATTGGCGAATCAAGTGAGTTTTCTGAATCGTGCGGCACTGGACACGATGTTTAATCAAGCGAAGCCCGGGTCGAAGATGCTGCTGGACGCGTCGGAGTCCGACTACATCGATCCCGATGTTTTGAGTTTGATCCGAGAATTCAAAGAGGAAACAGGTCCGACCCGCGGCGTGAGTGTCCGATTGCGAGGTTTTCGAGACAAGTACGCTCTGCCGGATGAAACCCAATTTGCCGACTTTTCAACCGGAGCGGTCCAAGATCGCCTGACTCCGAAACAAGTGCTCGACATCCTTGCCGAAGGCAATAAACGGTTTCATACCGATCGTCGAATTTCGCGTGGCTACGGTCGGCCAATCGACACAACCGCCGGTACTCAAAGCCCGCTTGCCGCCGTGCTCAACTGTATCGATTCACGCGTTCCAGCCGAACTGGTCTTCGATCTTGGCGTCTGCGACATCTTCAGCGTGCGTGTGGCCGGCAATGTCATCGGCACCAATTCACTGGGCAGTCTCGAGTACGCGGTGACCGTAGCTGGTGCCAAACTGATTCTCGTCATGGGGCACACCCGCTGTGGCGCCGTCGCGTCGTCGGTGAACTTCTTGGAAGCGTCCCAAGACTCCGAACACGATAACGGCCGTCCGCATTTGCATGCGATCGTCTCTGAAATCCAAGAGTCGGTGGAAGGTGATGAATGTCGCGGCGTCGCGACGATGCCACCGGAAGTTATGGATGATTTTGTCGATCGGATTGCCGAGAAGAACGTCGAGCGTACGGTTCGCGAAATCTTGACTCGCAGCCACGCGATCCGCAGCGCAGTCGATGCCGGCGATCTACTCGTCGTCGGCGCGATGTACGATGTAAAAACGGGGGTCGTTTCCTTTTTGACCGCCGACACGGTCTCGACCAGCTCCACGTAGGAACCGTAAACCGTCAGACATCACTTAGCGTTTGTCCCGAACCAACGGACCGCTTGGTCGTAGGATGGCGGCCAGTACGGCAAGAAAAGAGAGTGGTCAAGATGAGGCCCAAGTCGTTTAAACTCATGCGGACTCCAAGAAACCCGCACCAAAATCGTCTTGCCACAACAGGTTACGCCTACCTACGTGCCATTCAGCCCTGCCCCCCTGTGCCTTAGTGCCTCCGTGAGAGGCCTCGTACTGGGACCCGAAAAACTCTCACGGAGGCACGGAGATTAGACGGAATGGGAACAGCCGCGAAGGTACAACGGTGTCGGGACCAATGCTGTGTGCTTTTACTAGCACGAAGCGCAAGTTTTGATGTTGCGCGTTGATGGGGTTGCTAGTGAGAATTGGTATTGCAGAAAGAGGTGAGACATCCTGAGTTTGTGAGTTACACCCTCCGCGAGGCGTTGCCCACGTGGTTAAACGCGTGTGTGGGCGAGGGCCACACTGTTGGGGGGAAGGTGTCACGGTGTTACTTGGCGATCGTGACGACGCGGACGTCGCAGACGTTGGTGTTGGTTGGGCCGGTGAGGATCAGCCCGCCGCAAGCCTCGAAGAAGGTGTAGGCGTCGTTGCGGCGCAAAAAGTCTTGCCAGTCGAGTTGTTGGTCTTCGGCGCGACTCCAGACCTCGGCGTTAAAAAACGCGCCGGCGGCATCGGTTGGACCATCTTCGCCATCGGTCCCGCCGGAGAGGATCGTCAACCGAGAGCGTTCATCGGTTGTCAGATCCCCATGTTCGATCAGCCAACCGAGCGCAGCCAATACCAATTGTTGGTTGCGTCCGCCGCGGCCGCGTTCGGATTGAGGAGCCAGTTGGACGACAGGTTCGCCGCCGGATATCAGACAATCGGGACCGGGCTGCCGCAACATCGAAAGGGCCATTTTGGCCAAGTGCACTCCGACATGTTCAGCTTGTCCTTCGCTTTGTCTGGCCGACTGCATCGCGTGTGAATATCCAAGCTGTTCGGCCCGCACGCCTGCCGCGTCAACGGCCGCCGCATTGTTTCCGATCACGTGTAGATGAGGAATGCACTCTCCGCCAGCGGGCTCCGCGGATGACGCTGTCGACAGCACCCGGTAGATCGATGCGGGCAATTCCTGCTGCGGATCAAATTGTTGCAGCACCGCCAAAGCGTCGGCGGCGGTCGACGAATCGGCAACGGTGGGGCCCGAGGCGATCGTATCCAATGGATCGCCTAAGACATCGCTGATCACCAACGTAACAAGATTCGCCGCTTTGCAGGTGCTCAGCAGGCGGCCGCCTTTGACGTCGCTGAGTTGTTTGCGGACGGTGTTCAATTGTTCGATGTTGGCTCCGGCGCCGCTGAGCCACCGCGTGACGGCAATCTTTTCATCGAGCGTGATGCCGGCGCGCGGCGCGGTCAACAGCGCCGATCCGCCGCCGGAAATCAGCGCGATACATAGATCGTTCGGCTCCAAATCGGCGACGATCTGCAAAATCTCGGCGGTCCCTACGGCGGCCGCCTGCGTCGGCTCGTTGACTCCCGCTGGTCGAGCGACATGGGCGTGGATCGATTGCAACGGTCGCTGCGTGCCGTCGGGGATGTTGACCCAGCCGTGCAGTTGCTTGCTTTGGCAAAGCTGCTCGCCCAGAGCCGCCTCCAATCCCGCCGCCATCGCCGCGGCCGCTTTGCCACCTCCCACGACGGCAATCCGTCCAATACCGGCCAGGTCGAACGGTTCGTCTTCGAACATCAGCTGTTGCCCGTCGACGCAAACGGTTTCGGCGACCAGCCGATCGGCGAGCACTGCATCGACACCCGCTTGCCAAATCTGGTACGCCTGGCCGGCGGAAGTTTTCCATGAATCCGAAACTGTCGTCATCAAAATCCTCTGAAATCGCGTCTGCTGTTTCGTCCCGGCTGCTGATCGCAAGCTATCGATTGGCAATGGTATCGGATCGAGAGCTACGCGTGCTGCGTCGCGGTCGCCTGCCCCGATAGATAGGCCAGTTTTTTTGTCGACTCCATCGCCACCGGCTGGATCGCACGGCCTGCCAATGCCAATGCGACGCGTCGCTTCGGGGACGCTTGGAATCGCCCCGCCGAATTCGCACGCGTGATTGCGTGAATACGAGTACGAGCAAAAGTAAAAGTACCGTCGCAATGCGACCGAGCACGACTGAAAGCTTGCGAGCAGGGAACGAAGTCGCGGAGTCGTCGCTTACGGCAGGTAGGGCCAGTAGGTGAGTTTATCTTTGTGGTGGGCGACGAAGCGGACGTCGCCATCCTGCGAGACGACGACCGCAATGGTTTCGCGCAGCCCGCTGACCAAACGGTAAGCCGATCGATGCCGCGTGCCCGACGAATCGGCGGGTTCGGGAACGGCGTTGATCGCCTCGAGATCAAACGCGCGATGAATGCTGGTGACATGCGAATCACCAAGAATTTCAGCACCAAAGCCGATCAAACGGAAGCTGCGATCGACGACCAATGATCCATCGGCACTCATCAAATCGGCCAGAAAGTGCCCAAATTCGATCAACGCCGCATCCAGTTCGGCAAGTTCGCCATGCCGCATTTGCAGGTAGTGTTCCCACGTCACCTCTTTGATTCCGCGGGCTTCACCAAGTCGCCGCCCCTGTTGCATCAGGTTGACGATCAAACGCCGGAATCGCAACGTCGAATCATCGCCTTCGAAACGAACGCGAAAGCGGAACCAGCGATCGATCAACGGGCTGGTGTCCAAACCGTTGGGCAGGAAGACCAGCATCCCGCCGTGGCCACGGGTGCGCACCAAATGCAGCACGCGGCGGACGATGCTTTGCGCGATGTCTTTGACAAACGTATCGCACATTCGGGTTGTCGAGTCGTCGGGCTCCAGCTGCGCCAGTTCTTCGATCAACGAGGTGCGGACGAGCCGGAATTGATGTGACAGCCAGCTGGATCGGAACGGATCGAAGCCATCGGTCAGCAGTTTGCCGCCGGACGATTCCAGGATCCGATTGTAGCCGGCGGCGACAATCAAATGACCGGGTCCCACACAATGAATCACCGGGCGTACAGGGAGCCAGAATTCGCCCGCGCGCTCCCCTTCGACACGATTGACCCAATCGGTTCCCGTGATCACCATCCCCCAGATCGATAGCGTCCCCTCGACGTCAAAATCGACAGCAAGCAGCGCGCGGTAATACCCCGCAGCGGCGGCCAACTTGCGCAATTGATGGGGCGTAAAATCGCGAGGCTCGGTGAACCGTAGCACATGCAACTGGCTGGCACCGCTGGAAAGCTGATCGACAAAATCACTCGGCGGCCCGACGATCAATCGACAACGAACGCCGTTCCCCTCTTCACGCAACAGACTCGCCTGATACATCGTGTCGATCAACCGTATCACGGCATCGGAACAGGGGAGCGCGTCGGCTGGCAGTTCCTTTGCCGCCCAGCGCTTCTCCAATGCCGCAGCGATATCAACCGGATAAGACGCAATCGAAGTCATCAGTTCCTCAGATCCTTGGGTGGGGGCACCGACGCGGCATGGTGGCTTGGCAGGTCGGTTCGGCGATCCATCGAGTTTCATCGTAACAAACGCCAGTTGTCCTTCAGCAGGGGGCTTGAACAGGTCGGCCGCTATTTTTGGTCGGCACTCACCTCGCGAGGCAACGTGATAGCATGCATCGTTTATCTCCGGGCATGCGGTTGCCGTTGGGTTGATGTTTGTCTTGAATGAACCCCCACGGCGGGCAAGGGTTTCGTCGCCGACGGGCTTGGTGCGTCGGTGCCCTCGCCGTGTCGAAGGTTGCATCTCCGTCTGCCTAGGCTATTGCAACGCCCGCGCAAGCATCAAAATAGAAGGAAGCGTGTTGCGACGCGGAAGCGTGCCACTGTGGGCGGAGGCTACGGACGAAACAAAATACTTTGCGGAATAAGGAAAATCGAACGATGCGATGCTTGGGTTGGATGGTGGTTGTCTTGGTCGGAGTCTCAATACTCGAGAGGATCGAGGCGGACGATTCGAATGCGTCACAAAAGGAACAGAGAGCTCCCCAAACGCTCGTGCCACAACGTTTACCCGCAGGCGAATTGGGACGCGTGATCGAACTGGGCCGCGACATCGTTCGCAACACAAGCACACATCCGTTGTCGAAGCCCTACGTGGGCAACGCACTGAATTGCACGTCGTGCCATTTGGAGGATGGACAACATCCACGGGCGGCTACCTTTCGGGGAATTGCCACTGCCTATCCGGCCTGGTCTCCGCGAGAGCAACGGGTCGTGACGCTGCAGGATCGGGCATTAAATTGTTTTATGCGGAGCCAAAATGGAACGCGGCCGCCGGTAGGCAGCGAGGTCGCCGTGGCGGTGACCGCTTATATCACGTGGCTGTCGACCGACCTACCAATCCGACAAAATCCAGACAAGCCGTTGGGCCCGTGGCATGTTCCCGGATTAGACGGGACGGATGTGCAACCGAGTGTTTCGCGCGGGGCCGCCTTGTATGCCGAAAATTGTGCTGCGTGTCATGCAGACAACGGGCTCGGGACCGATGACGGGCCTCCGGTTTGGGGCGATAAGTCGTACAATGATGGGGCGGGGTTGAGTCGCGTGCCCAAACTGGCGTCATGGTTAAAAGTCGCGATGCCACCAGATGACACTCATCTGTCGACCGCCGAAGCGTTTGACATCGCGGCGTTCATCAACAGCCATGACCGTCCCCACTTCAAATTGAGCGAACATCTGCCTGCCGCAACGATGCGAGGCGAGTACAACGGAGTTAGCGATGAAGGAAATGAGTGACAAAGCGGCCGGCAAAATGGTCCGGCAAATCAAGCTGATCGTCTTCCTGACCGTCGTGCTACCGATCGTTGCGCTCGCGTTTTTTGTCGAGTGGCGTTTTTCAGCGATCAAAGACGATCTGCACTTCCGCGAACCAGGCGTACGCGATGCCGCTCGGATGGATCTGGATTCGCTACCTTGGTCGCCGATTCAGGGGCAAACCCTTTATATCCCCGCCTATTCCCACATTTTTCAACAGGGAGGCCAGCCCCGTTTGTTGACCGTCACGTTAAGCGTTCGGAACACCGATCAGGCCAACGAGATCGTGATTACGTCGGTGCGGTATTACGACACCGCAGGAAAGGAATTGCGATCGATGGTGGAAAAGCCGCTGCGGTTGGGTCCGTTGGCGTCGACGGAGTTTGTGATCGAACAGAAAGACAAATCGGGCGGAAGCGGAGCGAGTTTCATCTTGGAATGGAAAGCGGGCAAACCGGTCACGCATCCGGTGGTCGAGAGTGTGATGATCGACACCAACAACGCCCAAGGCATCTCGTTTGTTCGTCCCTCCAGCGTGTTGGAAGAGACGCGGCCGGAATCTTGATCAAGCTGTGGCTTTGCGACTCCATCGCGAAGTCTTCTATAAGATTCCTTGGCGCGATCCCGGAATCCCTTCCAGCCGATTTGCCTTAACGCTAGTTCTTGAGAAATCGGGACGAAGTCGCAGTGCCACTTCTTGTGCCATGGTCGGTGATCCGATCCAGTTCCTTGTAGCGAATTTCAACTAACGCAACGATGTTGCGGTAAATGGAATCGACATGTTCCTGCGCGGTGCGATTAACCTCCGCCGCCACAGCGGATGTGTAGGTCGGTTGATCGATCTGAGTAACCACGGGCGGATCTTCCACTTGAGATTTGAAGATCGTTTGGAGTCGAGGATCGCTGGAGATCGCAACGTGATCGAGTTCGTGCAGCACCAATCGATCGCTCCAAAACGTTGCCGCGGCGGGAGCTTCTCGAAACCAGACGGTGTGTTGGCAGGTCAGGCCTTCGCCGCGCAAGCGGATCTTCGCCTCCACGGTCGGCCGTCGACTGCGGTTTCGCAACCGACTTTGATGATCAAACTTGTAAGCCAATTTGAACACCGTGATGCCATCCAAACGTCTTCCCGTGTCTGTGGGCATCGACGCCGGGCGCAGCTTACTTCCGTAGACGAACCGCACGTTCGCTCGGTCGAGCAGTTCGATGATTTCTGCGGGAGGTGGTGGCAGTTCGGAAAGCGGGATGATCCCCGATTCCCCCTGCGCGCTGCATGTTCCGACGCAAACCAAGGCGGTCCACGCGACGCAAACGAGGCGATGCATCCGATCCAACATGAGCGTTCCAGAAGTGAGAAGAGAGTAGGAGCGGTAAACGCTTGGGACTTGCACCCATCTTACCAAACATTCGCCTGGTCGGAGGCGTACAGCGGCATGTGTCGGTAATAGACTTCGAGGTTGTATAACGCAAAACAGGTGGTGTAGAGACGGCCGCCCAGACGTCCCCAGGCATCGCGTTGCGGAGACCAGCTGCCACGTTCGGGCCCTTGCTTGTCTTGCATCGCCGGCACAGCGACACGCAGCTTTGCGTTCCAATCGTCCCACAGCGGGCCGCCATAATGATGCATCGCTTGGGTTGCGTAATACCAGTAATAAACATCGGGTTGGCCCGGATCGATCGGATAATTCGCCTCCAGCGTGATCAGGCCGCGCGACATCGCCGGATGATTCCGTTGCCAACCGAGGTATTGTCGGCAGAGTAGACCGACGGCGGTCATCGTTGGCGACGATCGTTCCCCCTGCATGTAGGCATACCCTTCGTCGTATCCACCGCCGACCGTATCGAGGAACTTGCCGACGCGAAGCAAAACGTCTGGATTCACCTCCAGTCCCGCCGTCTGGCCACTTTTAAGTCCCATCAAAAACCAACCGGTCACCGAGGTATCCGAATCGGTCCGCGGTTGGTACCGCCAACCGCCGGCGGGCGATTGCGAGTTGTCGGCGAAATCGCACGAGGCTTGCGCGTACGGACGCAGCCAGGAATCCTTGGTCATCGCGTAGAGTTCGCACAGGGCGATCATCGCTTGCGCCTGAGCGTACATCTTTTCGTGCGCGTTGGCGCGGTGAGCCATGAATCCGTTGCGGTCCTGTTGCTTGACCAACCACCGGACTGCGCGGAGGAGTTCTTTTTCATAAGGGCCACTCAGATGCGTGCTCCCCGCTCCCATGAATGCGATCATCGCCATCGCTGTCGCAGCGGTTTCGTTTTCGCTGAAACTGCCCGTCGTATAAGGACCGCGCATGCTCCAGTTTCCGGCATCCAATTGCTGGCGTTTGAGCCACGCCAATCCGAGTGCGACGGCATTTTCGGTCACTTCGGTGCCGCCGTATTTCTTCAGCAGTTCGGCTTTCAGCGGTCCGCTGCGTCCTGCAAACATCGCGGGATGAGCCGCGCGGATCGGCGTGGTGAGATCGGCCGACGGCGTCGTTTTCGCGATCAGTTGGTCCAACATGGGGGAGCTCGCGACCATCGTGAACGACTCGACAGTCGGCTGTTCAACTTGCAGCGAGCGGAGATCGAACTCGGGTTCGTGTTGAACCTCCGCGACCGCTTCGATGGGCAATTCCAGCGGCTCGATCGGCTCGATGAAAAATTCAGCCAGCTCCGCTTGCGGTTCCCATTCCCCTTGCCGCAACGTCAGCACGGTGCGATCGACCCCACGGGCGGCTAGCGTGATAAAAGCCAACGCCAACAGCAAGCTCAAGTGAAGCACCATGCTGATCACCCAAGGAGGCGCATTTTCCGGTCGCCAATCGATCTTGCGCCAATCGAATTTCCGCAGGTCGCCGATCTTATCGAACAGCCGACGGAAGACCGAAGACGGCACCGCGGCGTCGGCTGCCGACGCGCTCGGTTCAGTCCGCCAGCGATCGCGCGGCGGTGGAACGACGCTTGTCGGAATTCCCACGGCCGGGAAGGAAGGACGCAGTGGCGCTGACATTAGTTTTCCCTTCGGCTTTCATCGCCTTGCATCGGTCTGGGCATCGACTCTCTAACTTACAAGTGCGATTTTCTCCGAGGAATGTCACTTCCAACGCGTGCAATTTTAGTATGCCGAGCGAAAAAACAGCGAATCGAACCAAAACCGCCCCCGGATTCGACAAGGTTTTTCTCACCGCAGCGCCTGATTGGGATACGCTCTGCCCCTTCGCCCCTTCACGCGGCTACGGATGGACGGCCTTGCGGGTGGACGCATGCCCAACGCAAAATGCCCGCGATTGGAACAACCGCGGGCATTGGCGAGGTAAATCAATTCTCCACCGCGAGGGCGGCGGCCAGCGGAGGCTATTCCGCTGGCGGACGGCGAGGACGTTCGCCCCCTTCGGTTGGCTTTTCTCCGTCGGGACGGCGGCGGCCTTCACCGCCACCTTGGCGACCGCGACGCTCTGCCATTTTCATCAGTTCCTCTTTGCTCAAAGCATCGTCGCCATCGACATCGGCGCGACTCAGCATCGCCCGCATCCGTTCTGGCAACTCGTCGCCGCTCAGTTTTCCGTCGCCATCTTTGTCCAGCTTCATGATCCGTTCAATAAACTGTCCTGGATTCCCGCCACGGCGATCGCCCTCCCCATCGGGACGATCTGGCCTTCCTTCCCCATCGGGACGTCGCGGACGTCCTTCTCCATCGGGACGATCGCGTCCCTCACGCATCTCTGGGCGATCGCCAGGACCGCGAGGTCCGTTGGGGCGACCTTCTCCATCACGCATTTCAGGACGGTCGCCAGGACCTCGGGGGCCTTCGGGGCGGCCGGGACCACCGGGACCGCGATCGCCACGTGGCGCGGGCATCATTTCTTGAAATGACAACACGCCGTCGTTGTCGCCATCGAGCGATTTGAGCGCTTTGGCAGCCTGTTCGATCTCGGTCGCATCCAACTGGCCATCACCGTTGCTATCGAGCGCTTCCAGGATGGGGATCGGAGGCAGACGTGGCGCCCCATCGCGAGGCCCTCTGTCTCGTGGGCCACCCTCGCGAGGTCCGCCCTCGCGGGGTCCACCCTCACGGGGACGCGGACGATCGCCGTCGCCTGGACCATCCTGAGCAAGGGCGATGCCAGCGGAAACACCTACAGAGACCAATAGCGCCGCGGTGACGGCGAAATGACGGTAACGCATGTTTTTGACTCGGGGCTGAATTTCAAGAAGAGATCTTTCGAGTACCGAGAAGGTTTCAGGCGATCAAAAATCGCCCCATCCTCAGTACGATGAATATAACCCCAGAGGGAGGCGAACGTTTCGCAAGAATTTATGCGATTGATTTTGCGGTTCCCGCCGACACATACCGTTCATTGCACGATTTGCAGTGGGGGCCTACGATTCCGGGCCGCCCAGCAGCGGTTCATCCATCGCCCGGATGTCGCTGTTCGGAAATCCACAGGGGAATTCCTGTTTGGCCAGTTCGATCGCAGCGACAGCAACCGCCAGATGCTGACTCTTGGTCTTCTTGTAGAACTCGAGCGCTTCGGCGGCCAGTTTGGGTTTGCCGTGCAGCGGTTTATCGGAAACGCACAGCAGGGTCGCCGAGGGGATGCGGTATCGGAAGCCGTTGGCGGCGACGGTCGCCGATTCCATGTCAACGGCGATGCTGCGGCTCGCCCGCAGATCGGCCAACGTCCCTCGCAACGTCAGTTCCCAGTTGCGATCGATCGTCGTGTAGACGACGCCAAATCGGTAGGGAAGCTGGCGTTCGCCGAGAACGCGGGCCAGGTTGCGATTCAAGACAAAATTCGGCGTCAGCGGGACCGACGTGGGCAGCGTTTGATCAAGCAAGCGATCGGCCCGCATGTATCCTGACCCCAGCACAAAATCGCCAATCTCTTGGTGATTCCGCACTCCCGCGCAATGTCCAACCATCAGCATCGCATCGGGACGCAGCACGGCGATGTGATCGGTCAGGTTCTTGGCATTGCTGGGGCCGACGCCGATGTTAATGATCGTAAAGCCATCGTTGTTGAGCGTTCGTTGATGCAGCGCCGGCATCTGCACATCGGGCCGCTGAGGGCGGATGCAATCCGGATAGGCTTCGATAAATGCATTCATATGCATTTGATAATTGGTCAACAGCACATAGCGTTGAAAGTCTTCGACCTGAGTGCCGGTGTAATGTTCCAGCCGTTGGATCGACAGTTCCGCCCGCTCGGGGCCAAACAGGAAGACCTTCTTCCGCGTGTGATCAAAGTCGCTCTCGTCGATCAATTGCAGCAGCTTGGGAGCATTTAAATCGACTCTCGCCCGCGACGGTGCGACATGCAGATGGGCCCCGCGCGCAGCCAGCTTGGTCAGTTCGCGGCGAAGATACCAACGAAAGGCCGAGGGCCGCGCGATCGAACCAGAGATCGTTGGGTTGTGCTTCGACCAGCTGCGGACGACGGTGATCTTCGAATAGACACCCGATGCGTAGTGCCGCTCCATCAACGCGCACGCCGCTTCGATCTGGCTCTCCAGATCGGATTGCGACGAGCCGGGCAAAATTTGCATGGTCTCTGACACGTCAAACCTCCAGTGCTCACAACCTCCGATCGATGCCCGCCCGAACGCCTCGGTTAATCCGTGATCCGGCAGTGGTCGAGGATCTCTTGCCCGGTCGCGCTATAGCCGACGTAAAACGGACCAAATTCGCCGTATTTGGCGCTCGCTTGATCGAATCGCATTCGGTAAACGATCTCTTTGAGATGTTCGGGATTGCGGCCCCAAAGCGTGACCATCCATTCCCAGTCGTCCAGTCCGACGCCAACGGTGATCAATTGCGACACGCGGCCGGCGAACGCCATCCCGCTCTGGGCATGTTCGGCCATCAGCGTCTGCCGCAGCGACGACGACTCCATGAACCAATTCGCTCCCGGCACGCGGGATTTGTTCATCGGATAGAAACAGGCGGCGGGCCAATCGGGGATATCGGGGGACAGCCGCTGTTGGTTCATCATCGGCAAGCGACGTTCATACGCGGCCACCTTGGCGGCCAGTTCGGGCGAATCGGGCATGTTCCCTTCGCGAATCAATTTCTCGCGATACTGCGGAACCGTGGGGACGTATTCGGAGATTTCGCTCATCGAAACAAACGACCAAGTCGCTTCCACAGCCGCTCCCAACGGGCCCGACACGACCGCTTGATGCACTGCGTCGATCTTGAGCGGATCGGCGTCCATCATCATCAAGGCGAAGTCGGCTTTGTGACCGCTGATGATATAGCGCTGCAGCTTCGCGGGCCGGGTCGCTTCCCCCGGATCGACAGCCGCCAGGAATTGACGCATGCCGTCGCGCAGCCGCCGCTTTGAGAGACCCGCCAAAATATCGCGCCGAAAACGATACATGAAGTGCGAACAATGCAGTCCTTCGGATGGCGTGCGGCTTGGTTCGGGCAGGCTTTGCGAGGCGGCGTGGGGACGTCCAGCGGGTTGGTTCATGAGCTTCGTCTAAGGGTGGATTGGAAAGGCGTGGCGGGCGGGAACGCCGTTGCCGGCAGCCCGCGATTCTACCGCCGAGTATACCGGGCAGGGCGGTTTGCGGCAAAGCGTCTGAAAGCCCACACAGCGCCAGACGAATCTGCCACCGTGGCCGATCATTCCACCAGCATGGCGTCTGTCCGCTTGGCCAGCGCGGGATCGATGCAGGCCAACATGCTCGGTCTCAATTGGGAATAGTGCGCCACCCCCAGGCCATGAACGTAGGTCAACGCTTCGTTCAACAAGGCATCGATGATCGGCGATATCAGCTGCGTCGTCGTTGTCGCGGCAGCCGCTGCATGCGCAACCGCCGACGCATGGGCAAAGCTGGCATGAGCGTCACCAGCGGCGGGCGGCAGGTCTGCCGCTGGCCAATTATGTAAGACCAAGTAGTCGATGCTGACGGCCGACGCCCCGAGCGCCAACAGTTTCACCAGGTCCAGCGGCGACGTGGTCGGTGCGGAAACCCAGAGTGCGATCCCGGCGGCTTCGCTGGCGTCGATCATCCGCCGGCAGACAGCGGTTTGCGCGGCGATCAGGTTGCCGACGCTAGGGGATGTCGGATCGAGATCGAACCGCAGGACGATGCCATCGGGGCGAGCAGCCAGCAGGTTGGGAAGGTCCTGTTGCAAATGGAATGGGCTGATCGCGACGAAGATCGCCGCCTGGGGCGCGAGCGCCCTCAGTTGTTCGATTTTGCGTCCCAGTTTGTCCGGGCTGGCGACATCAGCGGGCCAACGCGATCCCGTGATGACGGTCGAATCGGGCAGCGAATCGGCGCGGTGATCCCATCGTCGCAATTGGTCCATCGTATAGACGCTGCCATCGCCGACCTCGCTGTTTAAACGCAAATCGACAAACGCGGCTCGCGACAGATCGTCGATCGTGACGCCATAGCGTTCGGGACGGTAGGGGCACATCACCAGGTCGGCCGGTCGATCCTCGTCGACATCCAGATCCAATAGACTGGTCACCACCGAGGTTGCCGTCAGTTCCCGCGCTAGCGCTGCACAGGTCGTGGAGGGCAGCAACGACCATGGCAGGTCGTAGGCGAACAATGGACAGCGGAGGGGAATTGGAGCGCCGTGAGCGCGACGCACTTCCGATGCTGGCACCACGCGGTCGCTGGTCGATCGCGGCCCGGTCGGTGGCGGGGCGAGATGCAAATCGCCCAGCAGGGAGCGGTTGGTGTCCAGATGCATCGTTCGAACGTCCTGTTACAGTTTGCTGAGAATCTGTGCCGCTTTCGCTTCGTAAAGCGCCTGCCAAGCCGGAGCCAACACGCAATCGCTGTCCTCTTGCGCATTCCCCACGTTCCGCAATTGGTCGGCGGTGGGGGCGTAATAAATGTAGCCGTTGGTGTACCCGGCGACAAAGGTGTGCTGGTGCGGCGAGGCTTTTTTGATGTTCTTGCCAATCTGGACCGTCAATTCACCGGGAAACGTCGTCAACACAAAATCGCCGACGCGCAGCCCGACCAGTTCGACATCGATCATCCGCTTGCCGCCGTCGACCAAGTCGGCCTGATGCTTTCGCAGCAAGCGCATGTTCGTGTTGACGCGCGTGATCTGTTCCATCGTGTGGATGTTGTCGATGTAGCGGGCCATGTTCTTGCGGTTTTCGATGTCCAAATGGCGTAGATCGCTGCGACCGAGCGCTTTGTCGTGCAGATAGCGATGCGAATAGTAGGAGGGAAATTCTTCGGACAGCCGATACTTCACAACCAATGGCAAAAAGGTCTTCAAGTTCAGACTGGTACCGGTCAGCGAATTGACCAATTTGTCCCGTTCGGCTTCCATTTCGATGATCCGCTGTGCCAGATCGGCGCGCGGCAGCGGCAGCGTTTCGTTGACAACGCGCAGCGCGGCGCCAGGCTTCGTTTCGATCTTGCGAGCCGCCTGCAACGTGCTCAGCCCCAGCAAATTGCCCAACGTCTGCGCATGCCGCGGATGATCGACATCTTTGTAGTCGACCGGATTGATGTCGCCGGCACAGCCTTGGACAAATAACGCAACCGTTCCGTCGCTCATGTTTTGTTCGATCACATCCGACGCATAGCCGGTCATGTCGGCAGTGTTCGCGCCGCCGGGGACACCCTGAATCGGATGGCAGGCAAAGTTGTAGACGATCGCCAACACCTCCCCTTCGAGCGTGTCGACTCGCAACACGCCGATCTGCGGATCGATCGGACCGACCGCGGCAACCGCTTCATCGGGGGGCAGCGAATAGGCGTGGCGGACATCGATCTGTCGGCCATCGGCCAACTGCAGTCGACGGTTTTCCATGATCCGATCCTCGTGGCCGACGCCAACGCCGACTTGCACCGGGACCATCTTGGCGGCAGCTTGCGAAATCGCCTGGATCGTCAATTCGTCGACGTCGGTCCGGACAACGCTGTGGCAGTGACTGGCGTTGATCATCACGTTGGCTGGCGAAATGCCAAGCGTCTTCTCGACCTGGCTTCGAACCTTGCCGAGGTATTCGTTGTCGATCCGCCCGATTTCGCCGATCGCCACCGCATCGACGGAGACGATTGCCGTGGTGGTCGTCCCATCGCTGATCACCAACGCCCGCACATACGACCGATCGTTTACCGGTCCGGCCTGCATGTCGGTAATGTCGACTTTGGCCACTCCCGCGGTTAGCGGTGCCGCAGCCAAGGGGAGCACGAAAACGAGGGTCAGGAAACCAAGGAGACTAGTAAAAGCAAGCTGTCGCAACATGCGGAGGGCCTTGAACGTTTAGGAGGGATGGCGAGGTGGGAGATTTGATAAGTTTGGCCGATCGCTCGTCCGTTGTCGAGCAATTTTTGATCCGCCGGAGAGAGCCAACCAGCGATAACGCGTCGAGCCAACGTTTGAATCAAGGGAGGAACCCGAACGAAATCTGTGCTTTGTTGCCAGAAGAGTTGAGCGGACGGCTTCGCCACAAAGCCCAATCCGATGCAGACGGGTTGGGCGACCGGGTGGTTTACAGCGGATGTCGCCAGGCCCGCCGGGAACCGTTAAGGCTTGATGGCGGGGACCTTAAAGATTTTCGCACATCCGGGGCATTTGACCGCTTTGCCGGCGCTGGCGGCGGAAATCTGCAGAACCTTTTCACATCCTGGACATCGGATCTTGATCTTCTCCTTGCTCCCGGCGAACGCTTTGGCGGCGGACTGCTGGATCTCTTCCAGATCCGCTTCGTAGGGAACACTGACCGTTTCTTGACAGCTTGGGCAACGGACTCGTTTTCCCGCTTGTTTAAGCGTTACTTGCAACTGATTTTTACAAGTGCGGCATTGAATTGCGATCGACATCGATACAGCCTCTTACACAAAATTCCCTCGCCGTGGCGGCTAGTTTCCTAAGTTCAAAGGGTGAACCAAAGCGTACCCTGGAACGAAACGAGTTCATCGGCGGCGCTACCGAACGGCGTCAACGCCCCATTTGGCGGATGACCGGAATGGGATAAAACCATGAATACCCTGAAGTTACCAAGCAGCTGCGATTTGCGATAGTGAATGCGAACGACCGACGATCTCCGCATCGTGAACGTTTTCCCGACGCACCGCAGCGACACGCCCCAATCCTCTTCCGCAACGAAACGACAAGCTCAATGGACACTCAACTTTTGATCGACACCCTGTCTCGGGTGATCCATGTCGCCACGGCGATCACGTTGGTCGGTGGCAGCGCGTTCATGTTGCTGGTTTTGATGCCAGCGGCCCAAAACCTATCCGACGAACAACACGATCGTTTGCGCACCGCGTTGACGGCGCGATGGAAGCGGTTCGTCCACGTCGGCGTCACGCTGTTCCTAATCAGCGGAATCTACAATTACTACCGGGCCATCCCCTCCCACAAAGGGGATGCGTTGTACCACGCGTTGTTGGGAACCAAGATGCTGATCGCGCTGGTGATCTTTTTTATCGCCGCCGCGCTGGTCGGACGATCCACCGGTTTGGAAGCGATCCGTCGCAAACGAACCCTGTGGTTGAAAGTGCTGCTGGTCGCGGCGCTGATCGTCGTGACGATCTCCGGCTTTTTGAAAGTTCGCGGTCCGCAACCGCCCGCCGAGGACCGTGTCCCGGCAACACAAACCTCTTGATTTTTTGAGCTAGAAATCTCGCTCCGCCGTGGCGTTGGGTGCGGGTCGCACGCTGCGAGCCCCCCTTCCTATCTCGTCGCCCGCTGCACATCGACTTCGATGTCGACCAGAAGTCGGTTGTCGACGACGTCGACCGAAGCTTGCAGCCCACGGAACCACCGCATCACCGCGGCAGTCGGCGGCGTTTCGACTTCGGACGCGGTCGAGCACCAGTGTCCGTCGCCGCGACAGCGAAATTCACCTCGCAAAGGACACTGTAACGCCGCACCAAGCAATTCCTCCGCAAACAAAGGCGTCGTTTCGCGATCGATTCCCAGTTGTTCGGTCAGCCGCGAAAGCAGGTCACAACCGGCTTGCGATTTACGTCGCTCGGCATCCAAAAGCGTGTCGCTAACCCACTGGCCCAGCTGCGTCTGCGACAGATCCTCAATCTTCAGGTGGGCCCGCCGGGTCGGTTGCTTGTCCAGCACCGCGAGGTCGGGAATGCTCTCCACCAAGACTTCGCGATCGAACGACAGCAAACTGACACGTTCCGACTGGTACCGGTACGCGCCACCGACCAGCCGCGTCATGTTCGGGCCGACCGGACTTCCCCGCCCCAACCCCAACGGCAAGCGGTCGATCAAACCGGGATCAGGCCAAGCGGCCAAATAACCGCGGAGCGTCGAGATCGCAAAGATCCGGTCGATCGGGGATTCGAATTTCGCCAACGCCGCCGGGTAGCAATCCTTCAATCCACCGAACAAATAGTGCGGTGGAATCGATCCGTTTAATTTGTCGCTATGAATGTTGGCGTGGAACGAAATCAAATCGGTCTTCGAAAACTGGACGCCGATATCGGTTGGGGGTCCCAGCTGGTCGACGATCCATGCTTGTTTGCCAAGCATCGCCGGAACGACATCCACCGCGATCGTCAACCGCTCGCGGTCGGGCGATTGCGGATCGGCCGCCGAACGATCGATCTGGATGAAGACGGGTTCCAGCAATCCCGGTTGCGCGGTTCGCATGCGATCGATCTGGTCCTGCCAAATGCGTTCGGCCGACGTGATCTTGTCGATCGCAACATCGTCGATCGGCAGCAACGTCTGACGTCCGCCGCGGCGAGAATCCAGCACTCCGTCGTCGGTCAGAATCAATCCGCTGCGATCGACGCGATGGCCAAATCCACCGGGAAGATAGCCGGCAGCGATCAGGTCGTCGGCCATTACCAGCGACTGGCCTTCGTTGGATGCCGCGGCGCGGGCGGCGACCAGCACCGCCATCTCGGCAGCGGCACGACAGCGTCGCTGAAGTTCGATCTGAAAATGGGGCGTGTAGAGCGTGCTCAGAAAGCGTCGCGGAAGAAACAACGTGATCGCCGGCTTCTCGCCATGGGGGTACTTTTCGCGAAAATGTTGAAATTCAGCAGTCGCCGCCAGGGGTGTTCGCGCCTTCCGCGCGGCGATGAACCGCGCGGCCAGATGTTCGCTGCTGGTCAAGAACATCCAATCGCCATTGGCCACCCAAAACGAACGGACACGATTGTCGGGAGTCGATAGCAGCGAGACCTCAATCCCTTCGATCGTTTTGGTTTCTAGCGTGCAATCGGGAAACTGAGCGACGGTCGCTTGGCGGTCTTGTCCCAAAAACGTCGAGAGTAAAAACGCGTTTTTGGCCTGCATCAAGACGCCAATCGAAGGCCCATCGTCGAGCAAGAAATCGTTCCCAACCAGTGCCACGTCACCGATCAAGGCATCGCCAAAGAGATCGGCCAATTGCGTGTACCGGACGTTTAATAGCTCTTCGATCCGCTGGCTACCGCGGCGATCCAGGATCGGCCGACCAACCATGTTCTTAACATCGCCATCGTGTTCTTGTGCCAGCTTTTGAAACCACAAAAAATTGGCAAAGCTACCAAAACGCAGATAAAAGCACTCCGGCGGAACCATCCTCGCGATCGGTTCGATTCCCTCCGGCACCGCGTCGTCGTCCATCGGTGCGATCTCCGCGACTTCGACAGCTGCGGGCAAGGTGTCGAACGGTTCGGACACTTCATGCGGTTCACCTCGCAAAACGTCCGCCAGTGCGATCCGCTGCAGTCCGCTGGAATCGGCCATCATTTCGATTGCCACCGGAGGTTTTTCCAACCGCATCCGCGACAGCGCTGCGGGGCGGGGCAGGTCCAACCGACGGGCGAGATACGACAACAGGTAGGCGTCGACGACAGGAAGCATTGGCGCCCCGGCGATCTCTGATTCGGCCTGCGCCTGATAGGACTGCCACCAACCTTGCAGCGCCGCCTGGTGGTCATCGGCGGCTGCCGCGACGGGCACGATGGGAATCGTGGCGACGGCGGGTCCTGAAATCTGCAAATCGAACGGGCGATCACCTTGGAACAAGAACCAAATTTCGTAACCCGTCACCTGTTGGCGTTCATCGGCGGTGACCGCCGCTTTGACGACTTGTCCCAACCGCTCCAGGATCTTGCCGCGCCCAAATTTCAGTTCCCGCGGTGCGGGATCCAAACGCATGGGGTCGCGAACGGTAACGGTCAACGGTTCGGCGGCTGGATAAAACAGCCGCCCTTGAGGTGACGAGACGCGAACGCGGGAGAGTCCTTCGACCGGTTCGGGCCACTGGGCCCGAACGAAACCGACACCAAACGGTTCCCCGTGAATCGCAACGACTTCTTGTCCCAACGCGACGGGGCCCTCAAGCAGGATTGCGAGGCAAGTCAGAACACAAAATGACAACTTGCAATGGCGCATCGCGTTCAATATTCCAGGGTTCTGTCGGAAGGAGCGTTTGCCGTTTCGAGAAGACGGCGCGTTTATTGAATCGTCATCGCGGGCGTTTCACGCAGCGAGCGAACAAAGTTGACAAGGTCCCAGATTTGATTCGTTTCAAGCGTCGCCGATGGCATGGGCGTTCCATCGATGCCCGCCGAGATGCGGAGGTAGAGACGCTCGGGTTCGGGACCGCCACGGAACAATCCTTCGCGGAAATCACGCGGCACGATCAACCGAGGTGGCAAAACGCCGCGGGCGATCAATGGAATTTGAGCCGCTTCATCGGTTGGGTCGATGCCATGCTGCAGCGTCCAGTCTTTAGTCCAATCGTCGTAGTCTTTGTTCTTACCGTCTCCCCAACCCTTGGGGCCGTGGCATTTGGCACACGCGGCACGCTCGGTCACAAACAGGGCTCGACCTCGTTCGATCGATTGCTTCAGCGGCGAATCATCGGCCGACTGCGCGGCAGCCACCACTTCATCGATCGTCTCGGGAACGGGGACCTCTTCAGGTTCGGGAACTTCGATCACCGCATCTTCCGCGTCCAACCAACCTTCCACGGCACCAAACGTGATGTCGGTGATGAACTCCCACTGCTCAACAAACAGCTCGTACTCTTCTCTCTTGGCTTCGTCGGTGATCGTTTCCGGATCGAAGTCATCTTTGTATTGCTGAAGGTACTTGTTGACCATCTGGTTGTCGAACAACGTCTCCCCCGCCGCAAAATCGATCACTTCCGCCTCTTGCAGCATCGCCCGTTCGACTTCGCCACGCCAGGTCAGATACATCACGTAATCGATCAACGCTTCGACCTGCTCTGGCTCGGCGTTCAATTCCGGAATCGCTTTCATCGCGGTTCCATCGATCCCGTGGGTGATCGAATAGTGCAGGTCCTCGCGGACCGGTTTCGATCCGCGGCGAGTGCTTTTGAATTTGAATTTCCCCATCCGATAGTCGCGAGGATAGGGGTCCAACAACGCCGCCGTGGTTCCACGACCGTTGCCCGTGATTCCGTGACAGGTCGAACAATGTTGGCGATACAGGCCGCGTCCCTCTTCGCTAGGCGACCCCGAGGCAGCGACCAGGTTCTCCATAGTGACCAGCGTTCCGAGATCGGGATCTTCGAGAAGGAAGTCGGGAAGTTTCGGATCGTCGGGAGTTCCAAACAGTCGCGTCAATGCGATTTGAGTTTCCGCCAGCGCTTGATCCATCGGTTCTTCGACCGACATCGACACCAACTTGGCGTAAACCATGTTGGGTTCGAATTCCGCAACATAGGGCTTCTCGCAGCCTACAAGAGCCGCCAAACCGATCAGCATCGTTGAAAGGTGAATCGTTTTCATGATCATCCTGTGGGGGGAGTCGTCTTTTTTTTATTGTATCGCTTGCGCTGCCGCGTCGTCTTGGGGGCCACGCTCGTTTCCGGGCGAATCAAGTTTCCAATGGAGCCTGGGGAACCGCATCGGCACGCCGCCCCCCGCTTCCCTGTACCTTAACATCTCCGGCAAATCCCGTCATCAATGGCCTGCGTTTTGCGCACGGCGACTGCGATTTGCTTTCGGGCAGGAACCTTGCGTCAAACCATGCGATGGATCGGTTCGGCGACCGTCACGCTCCATCCTTCGAGGGGCTATAATAGTCGCCTGAGCGTGGGGCCAGCACGCTCTGGGGGCACGTCGCTGGCTGCAAACGTTCTGTCGGGGAATAGGGGAACGCAATGAATCTGCTGCAGCAGTTGTATCGTCCGTCGTTGGCGATGCTGACCGATTTGTATCAATTGACGATGGCCTACGGTTATTGGAAACATGGCTTGGCCGAGCGCGAGGCGGCGTTCCATCTTTTCTTTCGCAACCATCCGTTCGATGGCGGCTATTCGATCGCTTGTGGACTGCAAACGGCGATCGAATACTTGGAAAACTTCCGCTTCGAGGCCGCCGACCTCGCCTACCTGGGCGCGTTGCGAGGTGCCGATGCCGAGCCATTGTTCGACGATGGCTTTCTGGAGTATTTGGGGGACTTAAAGTTTGACTGCGACATCGACGCGGTTCCCGAAGGGACCGTCGTTTATCCCCACGAACCGTTGCTCCGAGTGCGCGGCCCGATCCTGCTGGGCCAGTTGCTCGAGACGCCGCTACTGAACATCCTCAATTTCCAGACCTTGGTCGCGACCAAAGCCGCCCGAGTCTGCCAAGCTGCTGCCGGCGATCGAGTGATTGAATATGGGCTGCGACGCGCCCAAGGGATCGATGGCGCGCTGTCGGCGTCCCGAGCCGCTTGCATCGGCGGTTGTTCGGGCACATCGAACGTTCTGGCCGCTCAATTATTCGACCTTCCCGTCTTCGGCACGCACGCCCACAGCTGGGTGATGACGTTTCCAACCGAGCGCGAGGCGTTTGACATGTACGCCAGCGCGATGCCCAACAACAGCCTGTTCCTTGTCGACACTTACGATACGTTGGACGGTGTGCGGACAGCGGTTGAGACCGGCCGAACGCTGCGTGCAGCGGGGCACGAGATGCTGGGCATACGACTCGATTCGGGCGACTTGGCTTGGCTCAGTATCGAAGCCCGGAAGCTCCTCGACTCGAGCGGTTTCCCGGACGCTCGGATCGTCGCCAGCAACGATCTCGACGAACATTTGATCGTCAGCCTCAAGCAGCAAGGCGCCCGCATCGATACCTGGGGTGTTGGCACCAAGTTGGTGACGGCGTTTGATCAACCGGCGCTGGGAGGCGTCTATAAGCTGGGTGCGATACGTGATTCCGATGGCACCTGGCAATACCGGCTGAAGCTGTCCGAGCAAACGATTAAGGTGAGCAATCCGGGGATCTTACAAGTCCGGCGTTTCGAAAATGAATCGGAGCATCGTGGAGACATGATCTACAACGAAGCTGCCGAGATCGATTTCGGCCAGGGTGCAACGATGGTCGATCCCGCCGATCCCAATCGTCGCAAGCGGTTTGATTCGAGCGTCGCCTCCTCCGACCTGTTGGTTCCCATCTTTCGCGATGGCGCGAAGATCTATGAAGCTCCGAAATTGGAAACGATCCGGCAACGAGTCCAACAAGAACTTCAGAAGACCCCGGCGGCGAGTAAACGATTTGAGAACCCGCATTCCTATCCGGTGGGACTCGAGTTGTCGCTACATGAACGAAAAACGTCGATGATCCAAACAGCCCGGGGGCAGGCATGAATGCGTTAATTTTGGTTGACCTGCAAAACGATTTCTTGCCCGGTGGAGCACTTGGGGTCCCTCGTGGCAACGAGGTGCTGCCGCTGGCGAACCGCTTGCAACCGTTCTTCCCGTTGGTCGTCGCGACGCAGGATTGGCATCCCGCAGACCATTCCAGTTTCGCCAGCCAATACGCAAACCATCGGGTCGGTGATACGATCGATATCGACGGCATCGCGCAAGTCCTGTGGCCAGACCACTGCGTGCAAAATAGCGAGGGGGCGGAACTGGCATCCTTGTTGAAAACGCATTCGATCGCGAAGGTCTTCAGCAAAGGGACCGACCGCAGATTGGACAGCTACAGCGGGTTCTTTGACAACGGCGGCGTGCATGCCACCGGTCTAGGCGATTATCTGAAGCAGAACAAAGTGACCGACACCTACATCCTTGGACTGGCCACCGATTATTGTGTTCGCGCCACCGCGTTGGATTCCCGTCGATTAGGATTCCGCACCTGGTTGATCGAAGACGCCTGTCGCGGTGTCGATTTGCAGCCGGGCGATTGCGCGGCGGCGATCGCAGAGATGGAACATGCCGGGGTACAACGCGTGACCAGCGACCAGTGGCTGGCGTAGCAAGCGAAGACCGCCCGAAGCATCGCGTCGGATCCGGAGCGGCCGAAAGCCAGACCCCCAGTAGCAAGCCTCATAGGGCCGTAGGGTCGGCAATTTGCATAGCCCAGGCCAACGGGCGGGGCGCCGCGGCAGCCGGCCGCAAATCGACGCGAGTCCAGGGCCGAAGGCTCGGCGATTTGCATAGCTCGATCAAATTGCCGAGCCGTCGACCCTGGGAATCCCCATTGGCGCGGGGAACACATATCCCCGGCCCTGCGACGCGGCGTTTATTGCGCCAATTCGAGATCGTCGATGTAGACGACGGCGTCGTCCTTGGCTTGGCTGACGAAGCCGACCCAGTCGAGGTTTTGCCACCCCGGACTGGTCGTTGTCAGGTCGCGGAACGTTTGCGGTTCTTGTCCCGGAACGGTTATTCGCAGATGCCAATGCCCCGCCTCTTGCCCCAGCTGCGCTGCGACTTCGATTCGGATCCATTCATCGACGGGCAATTTAACCGAGACACCATCCTTCGCTCTTAACACGCCTTTTTCGATCCACAGGCTTGGGCCGATCTGAAACGGATTGGCAGCGTCGCGCCATTCGTGTTGGAAGACAGCCCCTTCACCCAGCCGGATCATAAACCGGCAACGCGTCGTCCCACTGCTGTGCTTTGGTGCCAAAGACATCATCGGATAATAGGCGTGCGGTTGATCGGGAGTGTCGGTGAACCGGAGTGCTTTGCTGCCGCGAAAGGCGAAGTCGACATCGACGACTTCGATCCCGCCTCGCTCTTTGTCGGCGCTCACCCTCGCTCCCACCGGCAGCTCGCCCGATTCAAAGTCCTCGCGGACCGAATAAGCGGGTGGCTCGGGCGCCCTCAACATCTCGGGCATCGGCAGCGATGCGGCTTTTTCCTTCCATGCCGGTTCGCCGTAAACACCGGCTGCCGAAACATCGAATGGCTTAAAACCGATCTTGTCGGCTGCGGAGGTGTCGATGAATCGGAAATCATCGTGCTTGGGATCGACAAATCGCGGATCGGCAATCACCGACTCGCCACTCTTGTCCGCTTTGCTGATGTCGACCTCCGCACCTCCACGCCAATAAAGGTTCCGCCCGACCTTCACACCGTCGTCGCCCCAGTGGCCGTGGAACAGTTCTTCGCTGTCGAACAGGACGATGTTCTGTTCGTACGTGAACGACACATGGTCTTCGACGCGGCTACGCCGCACTTGGTATTCGCGTCCGTAGGCGAAGATGTTGTTACGGATGATGTTATCGCGACCGTAATGCTGGTGGTAACCGCCCGATTTGGTTCGGTAGACCAAGTTGTTTTCCAGCAGGATGTCGGTGCTTCCTTCATCATTGTACAAGCCCCAGCCGCCGTAGCCCCACGAATCGATGTCGTGGATTCGGTTGCCGCGAAGGACCGTTCCGGGAGCGGGGCCCAGCGTGTAGATCCCTCCCATATCGCTCAGCCAACCCTGGCCGATGTGATGGATATGGTTGTCTTCGATGCGATTTCGCGACGCCAGGCTTTCGGAATATCCCCAACGCCAGCCGACGGAGATGCCAGTGTAAAACAGATCGGCGATCTCGTTGTGCGTGATTTGATTGTCGCCACTCTGACCGATCCAAATCCCCACGGCACAGGGGAACATGTGACCGGCGTGATTGACGATACTGTTGTCGACAACGATATGGCTGGTTCGTTCCGCAGCCTCCTTGGCGATTCGGGTTTCGCCGATCCGCACGCCACCGGCACCCAGGTCGTGGATCCAACATCGCTCGACGCGGCTATCGCGACAACCCTTGCGGAACCAAAGACCGTACTGGCCGGTGTGGCCAATTTCGCAATCGGCCAAGACGATGCCTTGGGCTCCGTCGATCTGCACCGCCGCTTCGATCGGCGACGCGGCTTGCGAAGGCTCAAATCCTTGGGGCGGCGTGATCAGCCCACTGTGACGAAACGCCAATCCGTGGAACTCGAGATTCTTCACCGACTTGTCGCTCGCCGCATCGCCACGGATCACAACCAGCTTTTCGCTGACCGGCGCGATGCACTCGATCGTGTCCATCGATTCCCCTTCGCGGGGGCGGTAGCTGAGCAGACCATCGGGGGCGAGGAACCATTCGCCCGGCTCGTCCATCGCTTCGCGGTAGTTCTCTAAGATGTAGCCGGTGTTCAGGGTCAGCGGATTGTGCGACTTCATCCCTCGTCCAACGCTGACCAAGCGTCCCGCGTCGGCATCCGCCGATTCGAGGAACCGCCGCGTGGTGTCCCATTTATGGAAGGCCAGGAATTGCACGTTCTGGATCTGTTCGGGGCTGAGTCCCTGCAAGCTGGCGACGTCTTCGGGGCGGACGGTGAAGGTCTGCCGCGCACGACGCGCGTTTTCGATCAGCGTCTCTTGGCCGCGCAACATGTAGTGGAAAAAGTGATCCGGTTCGCGGGCGCGCGTCGCGTGGTTACCGTTGATCCAGAGTTGATCAAAACGCCAATCGGGAGGCAGTTGAGTCGACCAGACGCCCGATTCGGTGGCGGTCCATGGCATTGTGATGACGCGGCCGCCGGAGATCACCGGGGCAGCTCCTTCCGCGGCTTGGTAGACCACGTTGCCGTCTTTCGCTTCGAATACGATCGGTTCGCTGATTTCATAGCGTCCGTCGGCGACGATCACTCGAAACGTTTCGTCCGGTGCGGCCGCGCGTCGCTGGCGAATCTCGTCGCGAGCTTCGGTCAGCGAGTGCAGCGGACCGGCGGGCGCGACATGCAGCGTCGTTTCCGCGGCGTCGCAAACAATCGCCGCGCCGATCAGGATCGCGATCGCCACGGCAGGTCGGTGGGCAGATCGCACGCCTATCGATTCAAGGGAAAACTTTTTAGGGATCGCTCGCGCGCGCTTTAAAAACATTGTGGGGAACTTTCAAACAGGGGTGAGTATCGAGTTGGGGGACCGCACAAGTTAGGCGGATCGTTGATTAAGTTCAACGGGATAGCGACGTGGCCGTTTGCTGGCACAACCTGCAGCTGCCGGGAAGGCTGACAATAAACGGGGTGACTGTCGAGCTAGCGTTTGCGGCAACGCAACAAACCAATTGCTTGTCGCTTTCGCGGTTGTGATCGCCGCGCGACGTGGTAACGTCATTTTAAGTCAGCCACCCAATGATTGGAGGGCTTTCGGAATTGAATGCTCCTAAACCTGCCAGGTTTCACGAGGAAAGCGAATTTCGCATGAAGAGAGTTGCCCCAAACGAGCTGCCTTCGTTGCCAAGCCGCGAGACGATGTATGCCGCTCTGGTCGCCAAGGACTCTCGTTTCGAGGGGGTGTTTCTGGCGGGGATTCGCACGACGGGGATCTTCTGTCGCCCGTCGTGTACGGCGCGGAAACCGAAGCCGGAGAATGTCGAGTACTTTCGCGATGCCCAGTCGGCGCTGGCTCACGGTTTTCGAGCGTGCAAAATCTGCCGCCCGTTGGCGGCGCTGGGAGCTTCGCCCGATTGGTTGCAGCCGTTGATCGATGAATTAGAAAGCGACCCGAATCTCCGTTTGCGAAGCGAAGACTTGCGATGCCGGGGACTCGATCCGGTTCGCGTTCGCCGTTGGTTTCAAAAGACCCACGGGATGACCTTTACGGCGTATCAGCGGATGCGTCGGATCAATCAGTCGTTCGGACAGATTCGCGATCGACAATCGGTGACCGAGGTCGCGCTACAGAGCGGATACGAATCGCTGAGCGGATTTGGCGACGGATTTAAGCGGGCGATCGGCGCGGCGCCGGCCAAAAGCGACGGCCGACAAGTGATTGCGATCTCGCGGCTGCTGACACCTTTGGGCCCGATGTTGGCGGGTGGATCGGACGCGGGGATCTGTCTGCTGGAGTTCGCCGATCGGCCGATGTTGGAAACGCAGTTGGATCGGCTGCGTCAGCGATGTCGGGCGACGCTGCTGCCCGGCCCAAGTCCGCTGTTTGCAACGCTACAGTCCCAGCTGCAAGAATACTTCGCCGGTCGACGGACTCGATTTGAGATCCCTTTGGACACCGCCGGGACTCCGTTCCAACAAAGGGTTTGGGAAGCGTTGCGGCAGATACCATTTGGCGAGACGCGCTCGTATGCTCAGCAAGCCACCGCGATCGGCAAACCGACAGCGGTCCGCGCGGTGGCACGGGCCAACGGCGATAACCGGATCGCGATCCTGATCCCCTGTCACCGAGTGATCGGCGCCGACGGAACGCTGACCGGATACGGCGGCGGACTGTGGCGGAAACAGCGGCTGTTGGAAATCGAGCGTCAGCCCTCGTGGACTTCAACGCTAACAAACGGAGCCGATTGACCAACAAGTCATACAAACTCACCCCTGATTTGCTGGCGGATGCCCTGGAATGTCAGGGGAAGATTCTGTATGTATTTGGTTCGGGCAATGCAGGGTTCAATGGCACCCAACGGGCATCATCTTTGATCCCATCGCCCGCGTCCGCGAGGGGCGTTCTATTTGAAAGCAATTAAAGGGAGTATCTCGATGCAAAACGAAGAGCCAGGAAATGCGGGGGAAGCCGCGGCCAATGGGGTGAACGAAAACTTAGAAGTGCTCAAGGAAGAAGCGAGCAACGCCTTTAGCAATGCCATGCAAGGGGATTTCTCGGGGCTGATCGAGATGTCGATGATCTATCTGCCAAAGGCCGTGTTGGTCGTTTTAGGTGTGATTGTCGCCTATTTTGTTGCGAAATTTGTCTCGCGGATCGCCGGTACGCCGGTCCGACGCCGAGTCGACGAAACGCTCGGTCGCTTTGTATCGAAGGTGGTTTTTTATGCGATCATGGTCTGCGTGTTGTTGGGAGTTGCGGGGTCGGTTGGCATCAATGTCACCAGCTTTGCAGCGATCTTGGGTGCCGCAGGCTTTGCGATCGGGTTGGCCTTCCAAGGGACGCTGGGGAACTTTGCCTCGGGGATCCTTTTGCTGGTCTTCCGTCCCTTCAAAGTTGGCGATGTGATCTCGGCAGCTGGGATCGTCGCCAAGGTGAATGAGATCGATCTCTTCACGACGACTTTCGACACGCCTGACAATCGCCGGATCATCGTTCCCAACAGCCAGATCGCCGGTGGCACGATCGAGAACATCACGTTTCACAAAGAGCGACGCGTCGACGTCTCGGTCGGCACCGAATATTCGGCCAGCCTGGACCTGACCCGCGAGACGCTTGCCAAAGCTGCCGAATCGCTCAGCGACAAGATGCTCACCGGCGAAGGCCGCGGATACCAGATCGTCTTGGGCGAACTGGGGGACAGCGCGGTCGCTTGGACCGTCCGCTTCTGGACTCGCGCCGAAGACTTCTGGGGTGTCAAAGAAGCTTTGACTCGAGCTGTTAAAAACGGTCTCGACGAAGCGGGCATCGGGATTCCGTTCCCTCAATTGGATGTCAATTTGACGGGGGCCCCAGCTGATACCGAAGGCTCTGGCGACGGCAAGATCAAGCCGCGTCTGCGCCAGTAGTCGTCGCACAAACGAAAACTGTCCGCCCGCATCGACCGATGCGGGCGGATGGATCGCCCGTCAGGGCGTTCACACGACGGCAAATGCTTGCACGCTGCAGCGCGATCGACTTGAATAGGGCAGTCAAAAACACTCCCTATTGGTCGAAAGGTCTCCCCCCGTGCTCCTACCCCATTTTTCTGCGCTACCGCGAGGGCGGTTTCTGTTCTTGGCGATCGCTGGTCTGATCGCGGTTCAGGCAACACGCAGCGACGCGGCCGATGCCCGTCCCAACGTGTTGTTCATCATCTCCGACGATCTGAACAACTCGCTCGGTTGTTACGGCCATCCGATCGTTAAATCGCCCAACATCGATCGACTGGCCGCTCGCGGCGTTCGGTTCGATCGCGCCTATTGCCAGTATCCGCTGTGTGGCCCGAGCCGCAATTCGATGCTGACCGGTCTATATCCCAACAGCACCGGGATCCACGCCAACAGCCTAATCTTTCGCCAAACCATTCCGCAGCACCACAGCCTCTCGCAAGCCTTCCGCTTGGATGGATATTTCGCGGGCCGGATCGGAAAACTGTATCACTACAACGTTCCCAAAAGTGTTGGGACCAACGGTCACGATGACCCCGGATCGTGGGAGCTGGAACTGAACCCTGCCGGATGCGATCGGCTGGAAGAGGAACCGGAGATCTTCTCGTTGCGGAAGGGGAGTTTTGGCGGCACGCTCAGCTGGCTCGCATCGTCGCATCCCGACGAAGATCATACCGATGCGATGTTGGCCGAGGATGCCCAGTGGGTGCTGGAGCGGTGTGCCAAGCGTCGCGATCGCCCGTTTTTCTTGGCCGTTGGTTTCTACCGACCGCACACGCCCTACGTCGCGCCCAAGAAGTATTTCGAGCCGTACCCGTTGGATCAAATGCCGGTCGTTCAAGGTTGGGAAGAAGATCAGAAGGACATCCCAAAGCTGGGATTGGGGAGCCATAAGAAAGATCACGAACTGTTGACCGACGACCTGCGGCGGCAAGCGATCCAAGCCTATTACGCCAGCATCTCGTTCATGGATGCTCAAGTCGGCCGGCTGTTGGATTCGCTCGACGAACTGGGACTATCGGACAACACGATCGTCGTCTTCACGAGCGACCATGGCTACCACATGGGCGAACATGGGTTGTGGCAGAAGATGAGTCTGTTCGAGGAGAGCGCTCGTGTGCCGTTGATCATCGCGGGCCCCGGAGTGGCCAAGCCGGGTTCGGTGGCCGAGTCGCCCGTTGGGCTGATCGATTTGTATCCGACGCTGACCAAAGCGTGCGCCGTTCCGAGTCCGGAAAACCTGCAAGGGCAGAACCTGCAACCGATGTTGGCCGATCCTTCGGCAATGGGCCGCGGATGGACAATCAGCCAAGTCAAACGTGGCGGCAAACCGCCGGTCTTTGGTTACACGATCCGCACGCCCGATTGGCGTTATACGCAGTGGGGCGATGGGGGAGCCAAGGGGGAAGAGCTGTACGATCATCGCAGCGATCCGCAAGAGCTGACGAATCTTGCAGGGGATTCGGCTCATACCGCGACCATCGCTGACCTCAAGCAAAAGATCGACCAAGCGATCGGGCAAACGTTCCCCGAGTCGGGCGAAATCCCCAGCGTCCGAAACGCGGTCTGGGCCCCCAATCTCACCGATCCTTAACGAACCGCCACTGCGTTGGCATCCCCAGTGCCGAGCGTCATCCGCCGGCACAGGAAGCCGTTAGGCCGCTTCGTCTCTTTGCTTGAAGGGGATGACGTCGGGGGCATCGTTCGCATCGACCACCTCGCTGATTTCGACGGCGCCTCGACTGCGACGCAGTTCCCGAATGGTTTCGGCCCGTTCGGACAGTCGGGTTTGCAAGTCAATGATCCGACGCTCTGCTTCGGCGTTGGCGTCCAGGCTGGCGTTGTAGTCTTCGGTCACGTCACGTAAGTGTCCCGTCGTATCTTCCAGCTGTTTGCGAAGCGATTGGACTTGAGGGTGCAACTGGGAAAACTCGGCAATCTTGGTTTGCAACTCCTGGACGCGGTTCGATTGCCGCTCCAGCAGCTTCGCCGTTTCCAGATGTTCCTCCACCGCTTGGGTCAGCTGTTGCTTGGTCTGTGTTTGCAACTGCTTCAACGGTTCGATCTGCTGAACCTGTCCCAACAATTCCTTGTGTTCTGACTTCAGTTGTTTAACAGTGCTTTGAAGTTCAGTGTTACGACCTTCGGCAGCTTCCAGCGTTTTGGTCATTTCGGCCAACCGCGGTCGCAGTTTCTCCAACGCCGCGAGATCATTCGTCAATTGCGCGATTTGCGAACGCAGCGTCTTGGTCTCCGACTGCAACGATTCGGCGTCGGCGGTCAACGTGTCGCGACTGGCTTGCAGATCTTCCATCGTTTCCAATTGACTCTTCAGGCTGCGTTCCTGTTCGTTCAGTTTCTTCTGCAGGCTGGCGTTGGTCTCGTTCGCCGACTGTAGCTTCAACGTCGCGTCGTCGCGTTGATGTTCCAATTCGGTCAGCATCGCCGCCTTGACCGCGAGTTGTTCCAATTCGGTCGACGTGGCTTCGACCTGCTTCTTCAGTTGCTTGTTGGAATCGGTTAATCCGTTCAGTTTGGCCAACACCGCCGCGCGTTCGGTCGTGACTTCATCAAGTTCCTGCTTCAATTGATCGATCGATTGATCGCGAGCGATCAACTTCTCATCCACTTCCGCCAACGATGCCTCCAGACCATTCGCCCGGTCCATCGCGTTGTCGCGTTGACCGACCAACTGCTTGATGTGGGCGGACTGTTGTTCCACCGTCGCCTGCAATTCGTCCGCAGCCTGAAGATCGGTCTGCAAATCATCGCAATGCTGTTGCAATTCTTGCCGCTGCAACTTCAGTGTTTCGAGTTCGGATTTCAGACCATCACGGTCGACTTGCACCTTGTGAATTTCTTGATGCAGATTTTCCAAGGCTTCGTCTCGGACCTTCAACTGGTCGACGAGCTTTTCGGATTTGGTTTCGCTTTCGCTGACCAAACCTTGCAACGCTTGGCACTGTTCGCTCAGCCGCTTGATCGTGTTGGTTGCCGCATCCTGTTTCGATCGTGATTGGTTGTTGACCGCTTCCAGTTCGGCTGCCAGATCGTCGATTCGTTTTTCAAAATCGGCAGTCGCGTCGGCCAGCGCCGATTTTCCTTGCTCGCCATACTGCTGCGTCAAACGCTTGATTTCCTGTTGATGCTTCGTGGCCGCTTCGGTCACCGCCGCTTCGTGTTCACGCGTTAATCGCGTCTTCAATTCTTCCAGCTGCTGCTTGAGCGTGGTCGCTTCGCTTTCGCTGCCGGCGGCACGCTGCATCCATTCGTCGCGTAAGGCTTCGACTTCCTGTTGATGCTTTTCCTTGGCTTGCGTCAGTACGGTTTCCTGTTCACGCGTCAGACGCAGCTTCTGATCTTCTAACTGTTTCTTCAGCGTAGCAGCCTCGCTTTCGCTGCCAGCGGCACGCTGCATCAGTTGGTCGCGTAATGTTGCGATCTCTTGTTGATGCTTGGCTGCCGTTTCGGTCAGTGTGGTTTCGTGCTCGCGAGTCAAACGCGTCTTCAAGGCTTCCAGTTGTTGTTTGAGCGTGGCGGCTTTGCTCTCGCTGCCCGCAGCTTGCTTCGACCATTCGTCCCGCAATGCGTCCAATTCCTGCTGATGCTTGGCTGCCGTTTCGGTCAGCGCGGCTTCGTGGTCGCGAGTCAAACGCGTTTGCAGGTCAGCCAGCTGCTGTTGGAACGTCGTCGCGTTGGTTTCCGCGGCGGTTGCCTGCTGGGCAATCTGGTTTTGCAATGCTTCGACTTCTTGGCGATGTTTCGCCGTGACAGCGTTCAACTTCGCTTGCTGTTGTTCGTTCCATCGTTCGCTTAGCGTTGCGATCTCCGACGCATGGGATTTCTCCGCCACGTCGCGCTGCGTTTCCACATCGGCCAGTTGGCGTTTGACAGCCGCGATCTCCTGGTCGTGCTGAGCGGCGATCTCGCCGAGCGATTGTTCGCGTTGCAGACGGAGCTGTTCGAGTTCGGCATCCAATTGCTGATTTTCGCTTTGCAAGCTCGTGACTTGTTGTCGCGATTGATCAAGCAAGCGTTGCAACGATTCCCGTTTGTCGGTGGTCTGTTTCAGTTCGTTCTGTCGAACTTCGTGATCGTGTCGCATTTGGTCCAGCTGTTGACGCAGCGAATCCAGTTCGCTGTCGAGCCGCTTGGCATCCGCTTCTGCATTCGATTTGGCCAGCTGTGCATCAGCCAACTCTTTCATCAAGCGATCGCGCTCGGCTGCTTCTCGGGATGCCTGCTCCACCGCCTCATGCGTTTGCTGGCTTAATAGCGTTTGCTGCGCGGTGGCTTCCTTCGCCTGGATCTCTAGCTCTCGCTGGATCCGAGTAAGTTCTTTGTTTTGGTCACGAATCCCCTCCCACTGGGCGCGGGATTCCTTCCAATCGCGATCTTGTTGTGCATGTTGGCGTTTGCGTTGCCGCGTGATCGCGCGAAGCTTCCGGTATCGGGCCTCGATGTGCAGCATCCGCGCCTCCTCTTCGGATCGATCGCGATACCAAATCAGGTGGCCGATGCCCATTCCCACAAGAATGAAGAGGACGATTGAGATGACCATGAATGACTCCGGACCGATTTCACCGATGTGACGATTGGATTGCTGAACCGCGTGGCTGCTGCTTCTAACAAATCGTCCGAAACGGTAGTAGACGAATTGTCACTGCAAGCAATTCGAAAGTCGCAGCGCACGACTTTAACGGTTTTGCCTTTTATCACGCTTCGGCTACCTGGGGGTACTAGCTTGAGCTTTGCGCGGGGAATCGGTGGGAATCCCGCAGGCTGTCATCAATCCAACACAAGGTGTCATCGATTCGACGACATTCGCCGATCGTAGCGACAACCGTTCCACGGAGTGAGAAATTCGGTTAGCCAGCAAATCCCGGGCTCCACGCTATCGCGTGCCGCTTTGGTAGCGCGCGCTGCAAAACTTGGCACGCTGCTTGCGTCATCTAGTACACAACGTGAAGACGCCCCGAGTTTGGGGAGTCGCGAGTTTTTCAAAGTGATCAAAACGCGGCCCGAAGCGATTTGAAACACCTCTGCATGGGTAATGCAGAAAAGATTCAACGAGCGGACGCGGAAAAGTTCTAGGGAGGTAACTGATGATGTTACGTGCAATTCGATGGTTCGGAATTCCATGCCTCTGTTTGGCAGCGGTCGCATTCGCCGACACCCCCAAAGCCCAAGCGCAGGGAGGAGGATTTAGCATCCAATTTGGGACGCCTAGTTATGGTTATGGCGGCTACAGCCGCAGCTATCGACCTTCGTATGGTTACGGTTACGGTTCGCCAAGCTATGGCTACAACCGACACCAGTCGTATTATCGTGGTTACAGCGGACATCATCCGCATCGCCCACATTACGACTACCACGGGCCAAGGGTCGTACCACACGGTAACCACTACCACTATGTTCCCGGCCACTATGATCTCCACCGTGGTCATCGCGGACACCATCGCCACTAGTAGGCGTAGACAAGCGTTGACCGTTCTGAGTTCAGATTGCTGGGCAACCGGTCAGTCGCACTTACTCTAGCATCGTCGGGGCAGCGATGCTTTGCATTTTCTTTTCTATCAGCTGCCGAGGCGGAGCGGTCATTTGACGCGTCCCGACCACCGCAGCATCTGCGCTTCCATGTCCTGCGGATAATCGATCGCCACGTCGATCGGCGTCCCTTGCGGATCGCTCACCAGCGTCAATTGGGGCATCACGAAACCTGTATAGGCCGGCTGGTCCAACGCTTCGTAGCGCTGCAATACCTCATCGCGTAGTTTCGTATTGATCTTGATCGCATAGTCTTCCATTAATCGCTCCGCCGCAGCCCGATCCCCTTCGCTCTTGATCCGCTGCACCTCTTTCAACAACCGCCCCACGCCATCGTGCCAGCCGTCGACGTCGATCACTTGGTAATAGGTTTTGCCATCCTTTTCGATCACATCGATCGCCGCGGTGTTCGCCGCTAACCAATGCACGATCATCTGCCGGTTCCGCATGTGATCCTCTTCGATCGTCGTGCTGGTAGGCAATCGCCGCAACTGAGTCATCGCGTTGCGCGTGTATTCCTCATACGCAGTCCGTTGAATTTCACGCAGATCCTCGGCGTTATCGACAAGTCCCAGTTCGACGAGTTTTGGATTGCCGATGAAGTAGAGAGCAACCAGATCGGCGCGGCCCTCTTCCAACGCGGAATAATATTCTTTGATCGCGATCGACGGATCGACTTTCAAGGAATCGGCGTTGCGTCCCGAGGCGTGGCCGATCACCTCGTGCATGTTCACCTCCAACGCCAACGTCAGACTCTTCCATTTCGCGCTGCGTCGGTACTCTTCTTCATTTAAACAGAACTCCGCTCGCGCGCTCTTGGAACTCGCCCGCTCATAGGCTTCGACCACGTTGCTCAACGAGACCGATTTACTGCCGTACTGCTCGCGAATATCGCCCGCGTTGGGCAGGTTGATGCCGATAGGCGTGACCGGTCCCGAATCGCCGGTCTCGATCACCACCTGGATCGCTTTGGCCGAAATCCCTTTCACTTCCGGTTTGCGAAACCGCGGATCAAACGGCATCTGATCTTCGAACCACTGAGCGTTTTCCGAGAACGCGGTGATCATCGCCATCTTGGCCGGATCGTTAAAATAGACGACCGATTCCCACGAACCCTTCTGTCCGCGAGCATCCATATAGACTTCGATGAAGCCGTTGATGGTGTCGACCGGAGAGTCTTTGTCGTCGACCCAGGCGATGTTGTATTCGCGAAAGTCGACAGCTTCGCCGGTGTGGTAATAGTGAATCAGCAGCCCCAGCGCACGGGCCATCTTGGGCGTGGCGTAGGGAATCGCAGCTTCCAAATGTTTGCAGACCTCGGTCAGCTCGGGCGCGTACATTCCGCCGGGGATCACGTGGTCGAAGCCCGCTCGATAAACCTGCTCCTCCAGCGTCCCATCGGCCTTTTTAACCAACCGCGAATTCAACGGGTACTTTTCTTCAAACCCCTCCAGGTCGCTGCTGACCACGCCGTCGTACAAATTATTCGCACTCGCGGTCAGAATGTCCTCGCCGTCCTCTGGCGACTTCTGCGTCACAAACGCATCGAACTTCGGATCGAACAGCACCGCCTGGAGACTCGACAGCAGCCCCGCGAGATCCTGCCCCTCGGCAAGCGGAATGTCGGCCCCGTTGTCGACGGCGGTTTGAACCGCTGCGGTAAAGGCCTCGGGCGAACAGCGGAGGATATTTTTCTGCGACGTCAGCGCACTGTGCGGGCCGTTGTTAACCCAAAACAATTTTGCGTAGCGACGGATTTCGGCAAGGACCTCGGGATCGATACCGTCGGCATGCGTCAGCGTCTCTTCGATCAGATCGCGCAACAGCAACGAATGTTTGTACTTTTGGTCGATGAAGATATCGCGGCCGGCGATCGAGGCTTGGGTCAGATGGTAGATCAGCAGTTTGTCGTTCAGTGGCAACTGCTCGAATCCATCGACATACAGCTGCGCGATCGCGACATCATCGACGCGGTCCAACAAGTACTTTCGCGTCTCCGGATCGTTCGCTTGCGGCGACTCGTCCGCAGCGGCCAGCGTGGCACTCAGTAGACATCCAATCAGCGGCAGCCAAATTCGATTCATCGGGGGTCATTCCTTTGCACGGGTTTCGAAACAAGATGCGGCCATTGTAGCGAAGCGAAGGCTGGTTGCGGTTCCAACCAATCGGCAATCAATAACCGCGTTTGACATCCCTTAGCACGCCAAAACCGTATCGCCCCCTTGCGGTGCATGTTGCTTTCAGAAGCACCAGACATCGGTTTGCAACGGGGCCGGTGAAAACACTCCCTGCCGCTGGGTTTCGGCGGACTGCCGATGACCGCAGGGCCTGGTTTGCGGTTATAATAGCGGCTGGCTTATGGCTGAAACCTTTGCCGATATCATCTTGTCCATTTTCTTCCGTTGCTGAGTGTCAGGTTATCACATGCCATCGAGCGCGTTTTCGCGAGCACGCCAAGTGCCCAGCGGTTCATCGTCCCTCATCGGAAATTTTTGTGCGATTCTCTCGGGGTTGCTGATTCCGTTGGGGTTTCTGGTTGCCGGAATCGCAACCGTCTTACTGCAGGATCGCGGGCTGCACGCTTCACCGGTTGTCTTGGGCCGTTATCTGTCGGTGCCGTTGCCCGAATGGCTGTTGAAAATGGAGCCGCTGCATCAATTGATCTTGATCGGCAGCGTTGGCGTCGCGATCGCGCTGACCCAAGCGCTGTTGTTGTCAATCTTCTACCGGATCGTCTTCCTCCGCGCCGACAGCGTCGTCGCCCAACTGCACCGCGACACGTTGACCCGCTGTATCGAACACGCTTCGACCGAAGGGGTCACCGCCCAACGCCGCCGCGCCGAACACTTGATCCTCAACTCGCTCCCCGAACTGCGGTGCGGACTGATCGCTTGGTATCGCACCACGCCCCGCCGCGTCGTGATCCTGATCGGCTGTATCCTGTTGGCCGGACTCGTCGATGTCTGGTTGGCTCTTTTGGCAGTCGTCAGCTGGTTGCTGGTCTGGAAATTTTATCGCTGGCTCGAAGGCATGGATGAACCCGAGGGGAGCCAATGGGAACTGCCGCGGTCGCGCGAACGGCTGGTCGAGATGGTTCAAGAGGGACCGATGCTGGCTCGGCTGCAGACCGGCGAAGAGTTTAACCTGCTGTACAACGCTCAACTGCAACAGTTGATGGATCTGCAAGCGGTCCGCGACAAGACGACGATCCGCCGCGTTCCGGTTCTTTTATTGGCCGCTACGCTGGCGATCGGCCTGCTCTTTTTCGCCCTTGGCGTCAACCTGCTCGACCCGACATCGGGGCTCACGTTGCCAGCGGCGATCGTTTTGGCGCTCAGCCTGTTTGGCGCCGGAATGGCAGCGGCTAGCCTCGCCAAGACGCAACATTTGATGCAAGTCGCCGCCGATTCTGCAGCGACCGTCTTTTCGTTTCTCGATCAACCGACGCGAGCCGGCGCCAGCGAGCGACTGGGAATCGGCGGACTCAACGACGCGATCGAACTCTCGCACGTCACGCTGCATGACGGCCAACAGCAGGTGTTGGCGAACGATATCTCGCTGCGGCTGGAACCAGGCAGCTTGGTCGCCTTGATGGGATCCGACGTCGCCGCGCTCCGCGCGATTGTCGAACTGCTGCTCGGATTTGGCCGCCCCGCCTCGGGCAAAGCGACACTCGACGGGATGGCGATCGCCGACATCCATCCCAGCGCCCTGGGCAAACAAGTCGTTTGGGTCGGCAGCGATGGCCCGATCTGGACCGGTTCGATCGAAGAGAATTTGCGAGCCAACACCGACGGAGTGACCACCGCCGACCTAGCCGATGTGACTCGGAAAGTTGGCATCTACGAAAAGATCCAACAACTCGAAGAGGGCTTCTCGGCAGAGATCTCGCCGGGCGATTCGCGGTTGGAAGCTAGCGGCCGCTATCAAGTCGCCGTCGCTCGGGCGCTGCTGGCCAAGCCGGCGGTCGTGATCGTGGAAGAACTCTCCGCCAGCCAGACCGATCTGCCCGAAGATCCCTGCCTCGATGCGCTGCAGGAGCTTGTCAAAACGGGAACGTTGGTCGTGATCCTTCCGCATCGACTGCGAACGCTGCGAGCTGCCGAACGCGTGGTCCTTCTCAGCAATGGGCAGATCGCTGGCGAAGGGCGGCACGAGGAACTGCTCACTAGCAGCGACTTGTACCGTCACTTGAACTATCAACTGTTCAACCCGTACCGCGATTTAAAATAGCGAATTCCGATCCGATCGCCAGTCGCTTGCCCTACAATAGTTTGTGTGTTGTTCAAACTCGTGTCGGGGGGAGTCGAGATGGCTACGATTGCGATCGTCAATCCGCTGTTTGAAGTGTCGTATTGGGGAATGGAACACGCTCAAGCGATCATGGGAACGCGAGCGAACATGCCGGTCGCCAGCCTGCCGCTACTGGCGGCGCTGACGCCCGAAGAGCACGACGTCACGCTGATCGATGAAAATGTCGAACCGCTCGACTTCGATCGACTCGCTCAATTCGATATCGTCGGCGTCACGGGGATGAGCGTCCAGCGGTTCCGGATGGACGAGATCATCCAGGAACTAAAATCCCGCGGCGTCTTTGTCGCTCTCGGCGGCCCCTGGGTGACGGTCGAAGAGGATTACTTCCACGGCCTACCCGATGTGATCTTTGTCGGCGAAGCGGAAACGACCTGGCCCCAGTTTCTCGAAGAATGGAAAACGGGAGACCACCAAAAACGCTACGAACAGGCCGATCGGACCGACATGACGACGGTTCCCACCCCGCGGCACGATCTGCTGAAAAACAAACACTACATGTTTGGCAGCCTGCAATTCTCTCGTGGCTGTCCGTTCCAGTGCGAGTTCTGCGACATCATCGTCACCTTCGGCCGCAAGCCGCGGATCAAGCTCGCCTCGCAGATCATTAACGAATTGGAGTGCCTGCGCAGCGAAGGAATGCGGATCGCGTTTATTGTCGACGACAATCTGATCGGGAATAAGCGTGGCATCAAACCGGTGCTGGAAGAGGTCGCCCAGTGGCAGGAGCGAAACGGGTACCCGCTGGCTTTTATGACCGAAGCTTCGTTGGACCTCTGCGAAGACGAAGAGTTGATGGAATTGATGGCCCGCTGCAACATCCAAGCTGTCTTCATCGGAATCGAAAGCCCCAACGAGGAATCGCTCAAGGAGACGAAGAAGTTTCAAAACGTCCGCGAGCGAGGCGGCACGCTGCTGGAAAAGATCCACCAGATTCAAGACTTCGGAATCGAAGTCTGGTGCGGGCTGATCGTCGGATTCGACAACGACAAGCCCGACATCTTTGCGATGCAGACGAAGTTCTTGAAAGAGTCGCGGATCGCGTTGGCGATGGTCGGGCTGTTGCATGCGATTCCCAAGACGCCACTGCACGCCAGGCTACGGCAGGAGGGACGGTTGGATCTGAACGACGACCAGCCTTTTGGGACCAATGTGATCCCAAAACAGATGTCACGCGAAACGCTCCGCGCCGGATACATGAAGACGATGTTCGACGCGTATACGCCCGACGTTTACTTTGACCGCTTGGACCAACTGTACATCCAAGACCGATTCCGGCTAAGAGCTTTCGAAACCGAAGCGTTCCGCAAACGGCCCCTGATGCGCCTGCGTCACGCCACGTTTTATACAGTCGGCTTTGGCGTCCTGTTTTGGAAATTGATGCGTGGGACTCCCGATCGGGAGCTCCGCAAAATCTATCGCCAGCGGATCTTCAACCTTGTCAGGCATCGTTTCACCAACCCTTCGGTCTGTTTCTATTACCTCACCAAGTGTGCGATGCACTACCATCAACACAAGATGACCCAACAGATGATCGAACATCCGGACACCTTCGTTTCGACGATCGGAAAGTCGATGCGCACCCGTCGCGAAGCTACAATAGAGCAGCAGGCTCCGCTGCCGGTTTTGAGGAACGATCCTCCGCATACTGCATCCGCCGCTGAATGTCCGCCGCACGCGTCCCGATCCCACTCACGTTGACTCCCCCACCGCGACCGACACCTATGACTTCACGTTTTGCCTACCTCGGCCTGTTGGCTGCTCTTTGTCTCCACGTCGCAGTGGCATCCGCCAAGTCGCCCGACGCTGCCAAACCGGCGTTGCTGAGCGTCGATCAGATCTATGGTTCCAGCGAGTTTTCATCCCGTTCGTTTTCAGGCGACTGGCTCCCCGAAGGGCATCGCTACACCAAGCGGTTGCCGACCTCCGACGGATCATCCGACAAAGGGATCGTCGCGATCGATGCCAGTGACAAGCATCGCGATGTCTTGGTCCCTGCCGGCAGCCTGATTCCCGCGGGACAGACGAAGCCGTTGGACGTCGCATCGTTCTCCTTCTCCGCAGACCAATCGCGCGTGCTGATCTTCACCAACACTCGACGCGTTTGGCGACGCCACACCCGTGGCGATTATTGGGTGCTGGACCGATCGGCGCGAACCCTGAAGAAGCTCGGCGGCGATCGTCCCGAATCGACGTTGATGTTTGCCAAATTCTCTCCCGACGGCCAGAGTGTCGCTTGGGTCCACGAGCGGAATATCTATGTCGAAAGCTTGCTGACGGGCGAGATCCGGCAGGTGACGAAGACCGCCTCGGACAAGATCATCAACGGAACAGCCGACTGGGTCAACGAAGAGGAACTGGGGATTCGCGACGGGTTCCGTTGGAGTCCCGATGGATCGCGGATTGCGTATTGGCAATTCGATACTACCGGCGTGCCGACGATGACGATGATCAACAACACGCGGCAGATGTATCCTCAAACGATCACCTTCCCCTATCCGAAAACCGGCCAACAGAACTCCGCTTGCCGCGTTGGCGTCGTCGATATCAAAACCGCCGAAACGAAGTGGATCGAATTGGGCGATCCTCGCCAACACTACATCGCGCGGATCATGTGGGCTCCGCGTCGCGAACGTCGTGGCGATCGGGAGCCGGTCGACCGCGTCGCACCTCCGGTTGTCGACACCGCATCACCCGACGACCTGGTATTGCAAGAATTCAATCGATTGCAAAACGAAAACCGAGTGATCGTTTGGGATGTGGATTCGAATCGCATGCGAACGGCGCTGACCGAAACCGACGCCGCCTGGGTCGATGTGCACGACGAGATGTTCTGGCTCGACGATGCCACGCGTTTCACCTGGATCAGCGAACGCGACGGATGGCGACGCGTCTACCTAGCCTCCCGCGACGGCCAAGCGCTGGTGCCGATCACGCCCGAAGGAATCGATGCGATCGAGTTGCTGGGGATCGACGAGGCACAGGGGCTCGCTTATGTGATCGCCTCGCCGGAGAACGCCACCCAGCGGTACTTGTACACCGCGTCGCTGACCGGCAACCAATGGAAGCGGTTGACGCCAGCGGATCAACCGGGAACGCATCGCTACCAACTGTCGGCCGATCGCAAGTTCGCCTTCCACACCTATGCGACACTCAACACGCCACCGCAGACCGATCTGATTTCGCTGCCCGATCACCAGCGGATCGAAATGTTGGAATCGAACGATGCGCTGCGGAAGAAACTGGCCAAACGGAAACTGCCCAAGGCGGAACTGTTCCGCGTAGCGATCGAGGACGGCGTCGAATTCGATGCGTGGTGCATCAACCCGCCCGATCACAAGCCGCGAAAAAGGTATCCGCTGTTGATCTATGTCTATGGCGAACCGGCGGGGACCACGGTCCACGATCGCTGGGGCGGATCGAGTTTCCTGTGGCATCAGATGTTGGCACAGCAAGGCTACGTCGTGATCAGCATCGACAATCGCGGGACGCCTCAGCCGCGAGGACGCGATTGGCGTAAGAGCATCTATCGCAAGATCGGCATCAACGCGCCGCAGGACCAAGCCGCGTCGGTCCGGCAGATCTTGAAGGATCGCAAGGATATCGATCCCGATCGCGTTGGCATCTGGGGTTGGAGCGGTGGCGGTTCGATGTCGCTGTGCGCGATCTTCAAATTCCCCGACCTCTACAAAACAGCCATCGCGATCGCTCCGGTTCCCAACCACCGCTATTACGACACGATCTATCAAGAGCGTTACATGGGATTGCCCAGCGACAATGTCGATGGTTACCAGGAGGGTTCGCCGATCACGCACGCCCACAAACTGGAGGGCAATCTGTTGTTGATCCATGGCACCGGCGACGAC